>DASYZA010000251.1:0-19617 GCA_035946775.1 Candidatus Sulfotelmatobacter sp.
ATGAGAGGAAGGACGTTCGCGTTGAGTCAGAAGGAACTGCAACGAGTGAGTGTGATTTCTGCTTGCGTAAAAGGAGACATGGCGTGTGCCAGAGCCGCCGCACTGCTCTCGCTCAGCATCCGTCAGGTTCGTCGTCTCAAGAAACGCTTGCGCGAAGACGGGGCGGCGGCTCTGGCTCACGCCAACCGCGGACGGCCCAGCCCCCGGCGCCTGTCCGTGCGGGTGCGCCACGCGGTCCTGCGCCTGGCCCGCACCACCTATGCCGGCTTTAACGATCATCATCTCTGCGAAAAACTGTGCGAGGTTGAGGGCTTCTCCCTCAGCCGCGAAACCCTGCGTCGCCTGCTACGCCAAGCTGGTCTGGGATCGCCACGAAAGCGCCGCGCTCCCGCCCATCGTCAGCGCCGTCTGCGCTCGGCCCGCGAAGGCGAACTGGTCCAGCTCGACGGCTCTCCTCACGACTGGCTGGAGGGCCGCGGACCCTGGCTCACTGCTCTGGGACTGCAAGATGATGCCACTGGAAAAATCCTCGCCGCCCGGTTCTTTCCCACAGAATCCGCCTTCGGCTATCTCTCGCTGCTGCGCCAGTTGTTGCGCCGCTACGGAGTTCCGCTGGCCTTCTACGGCGATCGCAGCTCCATCTTCCTGCGCAACGACGATGCCTGGTCGATCCAGGAACAACTCGCCGGCAAACGCGATCCCACTCAGTTCGGACGGGCCCTGGAACAGCTCGGCATCACCTTCATCGCGGCGCACAGTCCGCAAGCCAAAGGCCGCGTCGAACGCCTCTGGGGCGTGCTGCAAGACCGTCTCACCAGCGAACTGCGTCTGGCACAGGCCTGCGATCTGGACTCGGCCAATGCCGTTCTGTCTCGTTTCCTCGCCGATTACAACCGTCGTTTCGCACGCCGCCCCCGAGAAACCTTAACCGCCTGGCGACCTGCGCCTCCCCATCTGGACCGCATCTGCTGCTTCGTCCACCCGCGCGTGGTCAGCAACGACAACGTCGTGCAGTGGGAGGGCCGTCGCTTTCAGATCCCTGCTCAAGGCCGACGCTTCAGCTTCGCCGGTGCGAAAGTCAATCTCTATCAAGCTCTCGACGGGCGTATCGCGCTCTACTACGGAGAAACCAAACTGCAACACACCCTGGCTCCGCCAGGGCGACATTTTCATGTTGCTATTAGGGTGACAAAATCACGTTGCTACAACAGCCCCTTGGTCACGAGTAAATAAAAAGAGCACGGCGCAATGCCGTGCCCTGAATCCTAATTGAGGGTAGAAGACTACTCTTTTTTGTCTTCTTCCTTCGCTGGCTCGACGCCGCCATCCTGAGCAGCCTGTGCCTCGGCCTCTTCCATTGCCTTCTTGGCTTCGGCGGCCTTCTTGGCGCGAGCTTCGGCACGCTTTTCGCGCTTTTCGTCGAGGACTTTCTCGCTGCCGAGCAGTTCCAGAAAAGCCTTATCGGCGCCGTCACCCTTGTTCCACATCGTGCGGATGATGCGCGTGTATCCGCCGTTGCGATCGCCGAACCGAGGTCCGACGGTGTCGAACAGCTTCACGACGGCTTCGTCAGTCATCAGGTAGGAAGCCGCCTGTCGCCGCGCGGAAAGGTCGCCGCGCTTGCCGAGAGTAATCATCTTCTCGACCAGCGGACGTGCCGCCTTCGCCTTAGGAACGGTCGTTTCGACGCGCTCCTCGACGATCACCGAGGTGACCAGATTGCGCAGCAGCGAGCGCCGGTGCGCCGTGTTTCGCCCGAGTTTGTATCCTGCAACTTTGTGACGCATGGGTATACCCCAAGTTTCTAGTTTCAGGTTTCAAGTTTCGAGTGATTCAGGTGAGCTAGCAACTGCAAGCTCGAAACCTGAAACTCGAAACTTGAAACTGATTTTTTACAGCTGATCATCCGGCCCGTAAGCCGATGCCGGCAGCGGAACGTTCGAAGTCGGTCCGGGCACGGCGTTTCCGTGCTCGTCGATCTTCATGCCGAGACTCAGTCCCATCGACGACAGAATCTCTTTGATCTCGTTCAGCGACTTGCGGCCGAAATTCTTCGTCTTGAGCATTTCGGCTTCGGTCTTCTGGACGAGTTCGCCGATCGTCTGGATGTTCGCATTCTTCAGGCAGTTGTAGCTGCGCACCGAAAGCTCCAGCTCTTCGACCGAACGGTTGAGATTCTCGTTGTGAATCTCCGGCTTGCGATCATCGCTAGCGGAAGCTCCGGTCTCGATTTCTTCCTCGAAGTTGATGAAGATGTTCATGTGGTCCTTCAGCAGCTTCGCCGCCAGGCCGATCGAGTCAGCCGGAGTGATGGAGCCGTTGGTCCAAACTTCGAGCGTGAGCTTGTCGTAGTCGGTGATCTGTCCAAGACGCGCAGCTTCGACGGTGTAATTGCACTTGCGGACAGGCGAGTGAACCGAATCGATCGGAATGAATCCGATACCGAGATCTTCGTCGAAATTCTTGTCAGCCGAAACGTAGCCGCGGCCGCGCTTCAGCCGCATTTCCATGTCGAGCTTGCCACCCTCGCTGACCGTCGCGATGTAAACGTCTTTGTCGAGCACTTCAACGTCGCCATCGGCTTCGATCATTCCGCTGGTGACAACGCCGGGCTGATCTGCGCGCAGGTAAATCGCCTTCGGCGCATCGCCGGCAAGCTTGAACGGAATCTGCTTCAAATTGAGGATGATGTCGGTCGCGTCCTCGACTACACCAGGGATCGACTGAAACTCGTGCAGCACGCCTTCCATTTTCACCGCTGTGACAGCCGCGCCTTCGATAGAGCTCAGCAGGACTCGACGCAGAGCGTTGCCGATGGTCGTTCCGAATCCGCGCTCAAACGGCTGTGCCCAGAAGATGCCGTACTTGTCAGTGAGAGTAGAAGTGTCGACTGCGAGACGTTTCGGTTTCTGAAAACCTTTCCAAAGCATGTGTTTCTCCTTCGGCCGTATGGCTCAACGTCGGCTGCCTGAACCGGTCCGGGTTCAGGTCAGGCGCCGATGAAGGCTGATTTGGCTCGAAATGATGGACCGAATTGTGCGATTTGGCGATCGGGCCATTGGGTGATTTTCAAGCGCTCAATGACTCGATCGCACAATCGCTCAATCTCTTATTTGCTGTACAACTCAACAATCAGTTGCTCGTTCACTGGCAGCTGAATATCCTCGCGCTTGGGCAGATTCAGCACCCGCGCTTTGAAATTGTCGCGATCGACTTCGAGCCAACTCGGCTGGGTCGCATGGCTGGCATATTCCTTAGCCAACTCAAGCACAACGAGCTTCTTGCTGTTTTCGCGAATCGAAATCTCTTCGCCCGCGGTGACCTCGTACGAAGGAATGTTCACCTTACGGCCATCGACAGCCACATGCCCGTGACGCACCAACTGGCGCGCCTGGCGGCGCGATTGCGCGAATCCAAGGCGGAATACGACGTTGTCCAACCGTCGCTCGAGTTGCTGCAGCAGTTTCTCGCCGGTCACACCCCTGGACTTCGCGGCCTTCTCGAAATAGTTGCGGAACTGGCCTTCCTGCGTGAAGTAGATGCGCTTCGCTTTCTGCTTCTCACGCAACTGCAGACCGTAGCCGACAATCTTGGCCTTACGGTCCTTTCCATGTTGTCCGGGAGCAAAATTGCGCTTCTCGATAGGACATTTATCGCTGAAGCACTTCGCGCCTTTGAGGAAGAGCTTCATGCCCTCGCGGCGGCATAGACGGCAGACTGCATCGGTATAACGTGCCATGTTTCTCCTTGATAAACCGGTTTACGGGACTGGCTTCCCTTCTTCCCGGTTGTATTTCAGCTTCGAGTTTCAGATTACCAGTTTCGAGTATTCATCCTCGTTTCGAGCTTCATCCTGGGCACTCGAAACTTGAAACCCGAAACTTAGAACTAGACTCTTCTTCTCTTCGGCGGCCGGCATCCGTTATGCGGAATCGGCGTAACGTCCCGAATCGAGCGAACTTCAATCCCAGCGGCAGCCAGTGCGCGCACGGCCGACTCGCGGCCGGATCCGGGACCGCTCACGCGTACATCGACGCTGCGAACACCATGATCGCGCGCCATATTCGCGGCATTCGACGCGGCTTGCTGCGCGGCAAACGGAGTGCCCTTGCGCGATCCGCGGAATCCCAGCGATCCCGAACTCTTCCACGACAGAACGTTGCCGTTCATATCGGAAATCGTCACGATCGTGTTGTTGAAAGAAGCCTGCACAAACGCGAGCCCATGCGGGACGTGCTTGCGCTCCTTCTTCTTGAACGTCTTCTTCTTGCCTTTTTTCTCTGGCGCGGCTCCTGTGCCGCCCGCTGCTGCTGGTTTTGCCATGGTAGCTGCTAGCTCCTAGCAACTAGCTCCTAGCTAAAAGCTAGAAGCTAGAAGCTGCTTTTATGTTTTTGCGGTCGACTTCTTCTTTTGTGCGACGGTGCCCTTGCGCGGTCCCTTGCGGGTACGAGCATTGGTGTGTGTACGTTGTCCGCGAACCGGCAAGTTGCGGCGGTGACGGAATCCGCGATACGATCCGATTTCGATGAGCCGCTTGATGTTCATCGAAACCTCTTTGCGCAGATCGCCTTCCACTAGGCCTTCGGCCTCAATGACCGTACGGATACGGTTGACCTCTTCTTCGCTGAGGTCCTGAACCTTTTTCATCGGATCGACATTCGCTTCATCCAAGATGCGGCCCGCCCGCGGATGTCCAATTCCGTAGATATACGTCAACGCGATGTTGATGTGCTTCTGGCGGGGAAGATCCACGCCTGCAATACGTGCCATGTTGCTTAAGCCTCCACAGCTATGAGCTATCCCTGCCGCTGTTTATGTTTCGAGTTCACGCAGATCACCCGCACCACACCCTTGCGGTGAATGATCTTGCACTTGTCACAAATCTTCTTCACTGATGCCCGTACCTTCATGAAACCAGCCCTCAGCCGTCAACTATCAGCCGTCACGAAAACCGGTCCGGCCGAAGAAACGACAAAATTATTTGTACCTGTAAACGATCCGCCCGCGATTCAAGTCGTATGGCGAAAGTTCCACCGCAACTTTGTCTCCCGGCAAGATTCTTATGAAGTTCTTGCGCATCTTCCCGGAAACATGCGCCAGCACCTGATGCTTGTTCTCCAGTTCGACCCGGAACATCGCATTCGGCAGCGGCTCCAGCACCGTCGCCATCACTTCAATCGCGTCTTCTTTGCTCATTCGCTCCTAGCTACTCGCTTTTAGCCGATCGCTAACTCGACTAGCTAGAAGCTAGGAGCTAGCAGCCAAAAACTGTTACTGCGTCAAAATCACCGGCCCATCCTTCGTGACCGCTACACAGTGTTCGAAGTGGGCACTGAAACTTCCATCCGCGGTCACAGCCGTCCACTTGTCGCCCAGGACCCGAGTCTCCGGCTTGCCGTAATTCACCATCGGCTCAATCGCGATCACCATTCCTTCGCGCAACTTCGCTCCGTGCCCGCGCGAGCCGAAATTCGGAACCTGCGGCTCTTCATGCAACCGCGTTCCGATGCCGTGTCCCACGAACTCCCGCACGACGCTGAATCCGGCCGCTTCCACGTGCTCCTGTACCGCGGCGCCTACATCTCCAATCGAATTCCCGATCCGCGCCTGCTCGATGCCCCGGTATAGCGAAGCTTCCGTTACTTCCAACAGCTTCTGCAATTCCGGTTTCAGTCCGTTACCCACCGGAACTGTGATCGCCGCGTCTCCGTAGTACCCGTCGAGCACCGCGCCGCAGTCGATCGAAACGATATCTCCCTCTTTCAGCACCCGTTTTTCTGAGGGAATCCCGTGCACAATCTCTTCATTGACTGACGTGCACAACACGCACGGATAATCGTAATAACCCTTGAATGCAGGCTTGGCTCCGAGCTCTTTGATCTTCTTGTCGGCCGCGCGTTCCAGATCCATGGTCGAGACACCCGGCTTCACCAGCGCCTTTACGTGATCCAGAACTTGGCGCACGATGTGCCCGCTGCGCCGCATCTTTTCGATTTCGCTCGTCGACTTACAAACAATCGCCATATTCTTACGCGTGATGGTCTTCGAGAATCTTGAAGATCTCGTCCGTCACCACGTCCACCGGCTGATCGCCATTCACTGCGATGAGCCTGCCCGTCTGTTCGTAGTAGTCCCCAACCGGGCGCGTCTGCTCCTGGAACGCCGTGAGTCTTGGCTGAATTACTTCCAACCGATCATCATTGCGGGCTACCAGCGGCGTCCCGTGCGGCTCATCGCAAACTTCATCGAATCGGGGCGGCTGGAAGTGGACGTTATAGATCCGTCCACAGGTGGGACAAGAACGTCGTCCAGTAATCCGGAGCAGTAATTGATTATAGTCGACGACGAGCCGGATCACAATTGGCCACGACTTCGTCGGACACGATTTGTCAAAGAGCTCATGCTCGAGTAAAGCATCGAGCCATCCAGCCTGGGCTGCAGTCCGGGGAAAGCCATCCAAAATGTAGCCGCGCTTCGAGTCCGGCCGCATCAGCCGTTCCTGGACCATGTTGCAAACCAGATCGTCGGAAACCAGCTCGCCGCGCGCCATCACCGCCCTTGCGGTCAACCCGAGTTCCGTTCCTCGGGCCACATGCTCCCGAAGCAGGTCCCCGGTCGAGATCTGGGGAATGCCGTAGTGTTCCATGATGCGCTTGGACTGAGTGCCCTTTCCGGCACCCGGCGGCCCAATCAGCACCACGGGACCTACACAACGCGAGGTTTCCTGCCCCATCGGCTTGGCAAAAGCCTCCCGATCTCAATGTCCCCGGCGTGCGTCATGGAACGCCGAGGTGCAGCAACCCCCTCGAAACTTAGTCCTGGGGCGAACACCTTCGCCGAAGGACCTGGGCGCGCTGCGCGATCAATCTTGCCTGCTTTACGAGATTGATTAGAACGCGCGTTCAGCGCGCTTCCTTAATCTGTTACCATCGCCTTCCGCGTACGCGTCCGCTGCGTGGCGTAAATCCGTCGTAGTGGCGCATGATCAGCTGTGCTTCGATCTGCGTCACGGTATCCATTGCGACTCCGACCACGATCAGCAGCGATGTTCCACCGAAATAGAAGCTCACGCCCAAACCGTTGGTGACCCAAGTCGGCAGGTTTTCGAAAAACCGCCCGAAAGGCCCCCACAAGTGGTTGAGGTGAATGCCCGTGATCATCCACTCCGGAATGAACGAGATGATGATCAGGTACAGGGCGCCGACCAGCGTGATCCGCGTCAGTACTTCGTTAATGAAATCCGCGGTGCGGCGTCCCGGACGAATGCCCGGAATGAATCCGCCATACTTTCGCATGTTGTCGGCGACTTCGCTCGGATTGAACACGATCGAAACGTAGAAGTACGCGAAGAATATGATCCCCAGTGCATAGAGCAATTCGTACAGTGGCTCGCCCCAGCGGATCGACTCAAACAGCGGCCCCAAATACCGGTTCGCACGAAGTCCGTATCCGATGGTTTGCGGCAAGGTCAGAATCGATGACGCAAAGATGACCGGCATCACGCCCCCCGCATTCACACGCAAAGGCAGGTGAGTCGACTGGCCGCCCATTACCTTGCGTCCGACTACGCGCTTGGCATACTGCACCGGTATTCGACGCTCGCTGCGTTCCACGTACACAATGAACGCCACGACCGCGACCATGAAGATGATCAAGCCGACCATCAACGGGAAAGTCATCGCTCCCCAAGACGCATTCTTCGCCTTGTCGACCAGTTCCACCACGCCGCGGGGCAGTCCCACGACAATTCCTGCAAAGATGAGCAACGACATTCCATTGCCGACGCCGCGATCTGTAATCTGTTCGCCGAGCCACATGATGAACGCACTGCCCGTGGTCAGCGTGAGCATGGTCATCAGGCGGAAGCCCCAGCCGGGGCTCAGTGCGAATCCGCCTTTTTCCAGGCCGATCGCGATACCGAACGATTGCACGGCGCTGAGAATGACCGTGATATACCGCGTCCACTGGGTGATCTTCTTGCGCCCGAGTTCGCCTTCTTTCTGCAGTTTCGCCAGGGGCTCATAGACCACCGTCAACAACTGCAGGATGATCGACGCCGTAATGTAGGGCATGATCCCGAGGGCGAAGATCGTCATCCGGCGCAACTGGCCGCCGGAAAACAAATCGACGAATCCCAGCAGGGATCCGCTGGTGCTGCCCAACGTGAAGAACTGCTCCAGCTTGGCCGTATCGATCCCGGGAGTGGGCAAGTGTCCGCCGAGCCGGTACACAAACAGCATGGCAAGCGTGAAAATGATTCGCTTGCGCAGATCCGGAATCCGAAAAATATTCGCCAGCTTTTCAAACATTACTGCAAGACCTCTACCTTGCCGCCTGCCTTGGTGATCTTCTCTTGCGCCGATTTCGAAAACTTGTGCGCGCTCACGGTCAGCGCCACGCTCAACTCGCCGTCACCCAGCACCTTCACCGGATGCTTGGTCTTGATCACGCCCGCTTTGCGAAGAACATCGGGATTAATCGTCGTCTCTCCGAGTTCCGCAAGCCGTTCAAGGCTCACGATGCTGTATTCCTTTCGGAAGATATTCGTGAAGCCGCGTTTCGGCATGCGACGGTGAAGCGGCATCTGGCCGCCTTCGAATCCGCGGATCATGCGCGAACCGGAACGCGAGCGCTGCCCCTTATGTCCTCGGGTCGAGGTCTTTCCCATACCGGAGCCCATACCGCGCCCCACGCGCTTGCGCTTTTCAGTCGCCTTCTTCGGTTTGTGAATGTTCGATAAATTCATAAATAAGCTCTCAGCTCTCAGCCATCAGCTTTCAGCCAAGCGGTTTCGCTGACGGCTGATCGCTGATAACTCCTAGTCCAATACCTCAATCAAATGCGGCACCTTCGCTACCATCCCGCGGATGGCCTGCGTGTCCGGACGCTCAATCACCTGATTCAGCCGGGTAAAGCCCAGGCCTTTGATCACTAATTTCTGTTTCTCCGGGGCACAAATCGCGGACCGAACCCACTTTAACTGGATCTTCCCGCCGCCCGAACTCGATTTCTTCGCCGTCATCTTCAAACCTCGTAGTCAGTGGCCAGTGATCAGCGGCCAGTGTCCGAATATTTCGCAATTTTTCTGGCCACTGATAGCTGACCACTGGCCGCTTGCTTTTAAAGCTCTTCCGCAACTTTCCCGCGCAGTGTTGCCACGCTCTCTCTATTCTTCAATTGCTTCAGAGCGTCGAAGGTCGCCTTGATCACGTTGTGCGGATTGGTCGTCCCAATCGATTTCGTCAGCACATTCTGTACGCCCGCCGATGTCATCACCGCGCGCACCGCTCCGCCCGCAATCACGCCGGTTCCTTCCGGAGCTGGTTTCAGCAGAACCTTCCCCGAGCCGTAACGTCCGAGCACCAGGTGAGCAATGCTGGTTTGCGTCAGATTCACCTTCATCAGGTTCTTCTTCGCCGACTCAATCCCCTTGCGGATGGCCTGGGGCACTTCCTTCGCCTTGCCCGAACCGTAGCCGACCACTCCCGCAGACGGATCGCCCACCACCACCAGCGCCGCAAACGAAAGGTTCTTTCCGCCCTTGACCACCTTGGTCACGCGGTTGATGGCTACCACCTGATCCTTCAGTTGGTACGCCCCTGCATCGAGTTTCTTGATCACTGTTGGCATTCTGAAACCTGGCTTCTAGCTTCCAGCTACCGGCTCTTAGCTAATCCCGATCGGGCTAGTAGCTAGGAACTAGCAGCTAGAGGCTGCTGTTAGAACTTCAATCCCGCTTCTCGGGCTGCATCGGCCAGAGCCTTCACGCGCCCGTGATAAATGTATCCGCCGCGGTCGAACACGACCTTGGTCACACCTTTCTCTTTCGCGCGCTCCGCGATCGTCTTGCCGACAGACTTCGCCGAAGCCACGCTCCCGCCGCTCCGGCGCTCTTCCTTCTTGCCTTCCGCGGTGCTGGCCGAGACCAGAGTCTTGCCGGTCATGTCGTCAATCACTTGAACGTAGATGTGATTCAACGAACGGTACACATTCAGCCGCGGACGCTCCGGCGTCCCTTGCATCTTCTTGCGGATGCGGTCATGACTGAATCCGCGCTTCTTATTTTTTGAAATTTTCGTAAGCATATAGCAGCTCTCAGCTCTCGGCCGGCGGCTATCAGTTCAATACTCTCAACGCGCACTTTCACGCACCAGTTGAGAACTGAAAGCTGACAGCTGACAGCTTATTTCGCTCCCGTCTTTCCAACTTTCTTCTTCAGGCGCTCGCCAACGTAGCGCACGCCTTTGTTCTTGTACGGATCCGGCGGACGCAGTGCCCGCATCTCGGCCGCAACCTGCCCGACCTTCTGCCGGTCGATTCCGTTCAGCGTGATGCGCGTCTGCTTGGGATCGAGCGCCGCCTCGACGCCGGTCGGCAACGGATACTCAATCGGATGGGAGTATCCCAGGTTGAACACGACCTGGGTCTTGCCCTTCATCTCGGCGCGATATCCAATGCCGACGATTTCCAGTTCCCGGGTCCAGCCCTTGGTCACACCCTCGACGGCGTTATTCACCAGAGCGCGCGCCAACCCGTGCACGGCCGACTGCGAATCGTTCTCGCGAATCGCGACCAGATGGCCGTCCTTCTGCTCCATCTTGATCCCGCGCGGAAGCGGCGTGTCCAGCTTGCCCTTCGGTCCCTGCACCAAGACGGTGTTCCCTTGAATGTTGACCGTGACTCCCTTGGGAATCGCGATCGGCTTTTTTCCAATTCGTGACATAAGCTCTCAGCCTTCAGCCTTCAGCTTAGATCGCCGCCGCTTTACCGAAAGCTGACAGCTGATCGCTGATAGCTGGTTCTCTAATAAATCTCGCACAGCAACTCGCCGCCCACCCCTTCTTTGCGCGCCTGGCGGCCGGTCATCACGCCCCGCGGTGTGGTGAGGATGTTAATGCCCATTCCGCCGAGCACGCGTGGAATCTCGGTGCGGCGCACGTACACGCGGCATCCCGGGCGAGATACACGTTCCGCCTTCGAGATGGCCGCCTCGTTGTTGGCGCCATACTTCAGGTAAATCCGGATAATCTTGTGGCCCTCTTCTTCCGTGGGCTTGTAGTTGGAGATGTATCCCTCTTCTTTCAAAATGCGGGCAATCTCCAGCTTCAAGCGCGAAGCCGGAACGTCCACCTTCTGGTGACGGGCCTGGAGTGCGTTCCGCACTCTCGTCAGCATATCTGCGACCGGATCGGTCAACCTCATCGTCTGCTTCTCCTTGAGCCACCCGTTCGCTCCGCCCCTTGCGGAGAACCTGCAGCGGCTGTGACTGCACCTTGCTTTTGCTACTTAATGCGTTGTCATCCTGAGGCTGCATTTGCCGCCGAAGGACCGCGCGTTTCGCGCGCATCCTATCGGGAGGCGCGCCTTATCACCACGACGACTTCGAAACCCCAGGAATTTCCCCGCGCAATGCCAACTGCCGGAAACACAAGCGGCAGATGCCGAACTTGCGCAGATAACCGCGCGGACGTCCGCACAGCTTGCAGCGATTGTGCTTGCGCGTGGAAAACTTGGGCTTTCTTGCGTCCTTAACTCGTTTTGCTGTAGTCGCCACTTAGCTTCTAGCTCCTAGCTACTAGCTGTCAGCCTCGGCTGTCAGCTCTCAGCTTGAAATTTTGCATTCCGACTTCTAACTTTCTTACTTGCTTATGCCCTGAACGGCATTCCCATATGCTTCAGCAATGCCCGCGCCTGGTTGTCCGTCTGCGCCGTCGTTACAATGGTGACGTTCATTCCCTTTAGCTTGTCGACCTTCTCGTACGAAATCTCCGGGAAGATCAGCTGGTCGTGCAAGCCAATGGTGTAGTTTCCGCGCCCGTCGAAAGCCTTCGTCGAAACTCCACGGAAGTCGCGCACGCGCGGTAACACAATATTTACCAGCCGGTCGAAGAACTCATACATGCGGTCGCCGCGCAGCGTAACCATCGCACCAATCGACTGTCCCTGGCGCACTTTGAATGCCGCAATGGACTTCTTCGCGCGCGTCACCACCGGCTTCTGCCCGGTGATCTGGCCCAGTTCGTTCACGGCAGGATCAAGCACCTTCGCGTTCTGCGTCGCCTCTCCAACACCCATGTTGACGACGATCTTGTGCAGCCGCGGAACTGCCATCACGTTGCCCAGTTCCAATTCTTTCAGCAAGGCGGGAGCGACTTCCTTCTCAAAGCGCGAGCGTAGCCGTGGCTTTTCCTTCGCGCTATGCCGCGCCTGCTCCGGAGCCTTCGACTCTTGCGGCGCTTCCTTCTGTCCTTTTTTGTCTTTTGCCATATCTCTTCAACTTCCTCTCACGGTTTCGGAGTATCAGCTCTGCTTGACGTTTACCGGTTCGTGAGAATTGAGCGATTGCGCGATCAGGCGATTGTGCGATTTCAAAACAGAGATTCTCAATCGCAAAATGCCTCAATGGCCCAATGACTCAATCATTTGTCTAATGTCGTTCCGCACTTCTTGCACACGCGGACCTTCCGGTCTCCACGCACTTCATGCCCAATGCGCACGGGACCGCAGCTCGAGCAGACCAGTTGCACGTTCGAAATCGAAATCCGGCTTTCCTGCTCGGCGATGCCGCCCTTGATGTTCCGCTGCGGATTCGGACGCACGTGCTTTTTCACCACCATCACGTGCTCGACCAGAATCTTCGCGTCATTCGGAAACACGCGCAGCACGCGCCCTTCCTTGCCCTTGTCGCGCCCGGTGATCACCTTTACGGTGTCATTCCGCCGGATGTCTACTCTTTTATGTCCTATTGTTGCGGTAGCCATTTCCGATTCCTGATTTCGTAATTTTGTAATTTGGAAATTTTGTAATTTAAATCTGTGCCAGGTCTTCGGGTTTCAAATTACAAAATTACCCGATTACCAAATTACAAGATTCCTATATAACCTCTGGCGCGAGTGACACAATCTTTAAGAATCTCTTCTCTCTCAGTTCTCTCGCCACTGGGCCGAACACGCGCGTTCCCACCGGCTCGCCGACTTCGTTGATCAGCACAGCGGCATTCTGATCGAACCGGATATAGGTTCCATCGCGGCGTCGATGTTCCTTTCGGGTCCGCACGATCACCGCTTTCACCACTTTGCCCTTTTGTACCTGGCCCTCTGGCGCCGACTCCTTCACGGCAGCCGTGATCACGTCACCGAGCCCGGCATTCAATCCCGTCGATCCGCCCAGCGGAAGAATCATCTGCAGCTTGCGCGCGCCGGAATTATCGGCGACCTCCAGCATCGATCTCATCATCACAGCCATGGCGTATCTCCCCTAAGTCTTCATCGTTCCGCCAGCCTCGCGCTCCAGGAACGTGTTGTCATTCCGAGCGGCGAAGCCGCGAGGAATATGCTTCTAGCTCGCCGCGTCCACTGGCGCCTCCGGCAACAGTGCCGCCTTGCGTACAATCTCCTTCAACTTCCAGCGCTTCAGCTTCGATAGAGGACGCGTCTCCTCGATCCGCACCACATCGCCCACATGGGCCTGGTTCGTATCGTCATGTGCGTAGAACTTCTTGTTCCGTGCGATCACGCGCCCGTAGAACGGATGCGATTTCTTCCGCGTCACCTGCACAACAATGGTCTTGTGCATCTTGTTGGAAACGACTTCTCCAACCACTTCCTTGCGGCGGCCCTGCGCCTTCTGTGTCGTCTCGGCCATTATTTCTTCTCCGTTGCCGCTGCCCGCGCGCGTTCGCCTGCGATGGTCTTTACGCGCGCGATATCTTTGCGCAGCCCGCGAATCTTCTTGAGGCTCTCCGTCTGCCCCATGTTCAGCTGAAATTTCAGCTTGAACAGGTCATCGGCCAACTCGCGTTCCTGGTTGCTCAGCTCCACGTCGGTTAAGTTTCGAATTTTATCGACCTTCATAATTAAGCTCTCAGCCCTCAGCCTTAAGCTTTCATTTACCGTCGCTCTTGCTGATAGCTGACGGCTGAAAGCTGACAGCTGGTTCTTAGTGCGCTCCCTCGCGCTTCACCAGTTGCGTCCGGAGCGACAATTTGTGCGATGCCAGCCGCATCGCTTCGCTCGCATCCTGATGCGTCACGCCTTCCATCTCAAACAGGATCTTCCCCGGCTTCACCACTGCGACCCAATGATCGGGCGCGCCCTTGCCTTTGCCCATACGGGTTTCAGCGGGCTTCTTGGTGACTGGCTTGTCGGGAAACACGCGGATCCAGATCTTGCCGCCGCGCTTCACAAAACGCGTCATAGCCACACGGCTTGCCTCGATCTGACGATCGGTCACCCATCCCGGCTCGAGGACCTTCAATCCGTAGTCACCGAACGACAGCGTCGATCCGCGCCACGCCTTCCCGGTCATGCGCCCGCGCTGCTGTTTCCGATACTTCACCTTTTTTGGCATCAACATAAAATCAGCTCTTAGCTTCTAGCTCCTGGCTTCTAGCTAAACCGAACGCGGAGCCGGAAATTACTTCTGCGTTTCTGAGTTCTTACCTCTGCCCCTAAAATCCGCTCGCAGCCTGCTGCTGTCCTTCACGCTTCTTCTGCTGCAGGATCTCGCCCTTGTACACCCAGCACTTCACGCCGATGACGCCGTACGTCGTGCGCGCCTCGGTGAATCCGAAATCAATGTCCGCCCGCAACGTATGCAGCGGCAGACGGCCTTGCAGGTACCACTCAGACCGCGCGATTTCGTTTCCGTTCAACCGCCCGCTGACGCGAACCTTGATCCCCTTGCATCCGAAGCGCAGTGCCGAATCTACCGCCTTGCGCATCGCGCGCCGGAAGCCCACACGCTTCTCCAGCTGCAGCGCGATCGACTCCGATACCAGCTGCGCATCAAGCTCGGGCTTATGCACTTCCTGGATATCGACGAAAATATCCTTGCCGCCGGTGCGCTTCTGCAGTTCCGCCTTGAGCTTGTCGATTTCCGCGCCCTTGCGCCCGATGATGATCCCCGGCCGCGCCGTCTTGATGATGATGCGCAGCTTGTTGCCGGGACGCTCGATCTCAATCGCACTGACGCCCGCCGATTTGAGCTTGTCTTTCAACTCATTTTTCAGCTTCACGTCCTCGTGCAACTGTTTGTCGTAGTCCCGCTCGGCGAACCAGCGCGACTTCCACGGCTTCGTGAATCCAAGCCGAAAACCATAAGGATGGACTTTTTGTCCCATTGCTTCTCCTCGAACTTCTCAAACCGTGCGGCACGGGCACCAAGCCCGCGACCCTAAACTACTTCGCTGCCACCTTCTTCTTGCCAGCAGCCTTGACCGGAGTTCTCCGCCGAGTCTTCGCCGGAGTGGGAGGCGCTTCCTCTCCAACCACTGTCGCGACAGCCTCGCCGTTCTTCCCACGCTCAGCCAAAATCAGCTCGATATGCGCAATGCGCCGCTGATAACGGTACGCGCGACCCTGCGGCGCCGGACGAATCCGCTTCATGCGCGGACCGTCATTCGCTACCGCCCGCTTCACATAAAGATTGTCGATGTCGACATCAATCCCTTTCTCGGTCGAGAGAAAGTTCGCGTTGTCGAGTGCCGATTGCAACAGCTTGCCAACGTGCTCCGCCACGCGCTTCTTGGTGAACAACAGCGTGTTGCGCGCATCTTCCACGCGACGGCCCTTGATCAGGTCCAGTACCAGACGCGCCTTCTGTGGCGAAACCCGCAAAAACTTTTTTTCCGCTCGAAATTCCATGTTCGCTACTAGCTCCTAGCTGCTAGCTCCTAGCCGAAACCGGAAGCTAGAAACTGTCCAATCCAAACTCGTCAAGTGATCTCGAAGTGCCTAGCTAGCAGCCAGAAGCCGATAGCTAGAAGCCCCTCTACGCCTTCGGGGGCGCCGGTGCCGCGGGAGCCGATCCGCCCGCCGGAGCCGGTGCTCCCGGTCCGCCAGGAATGCCTGCCGGTTTCGCCGCCGCTTCCGTTGCCGCCTTCATCGAGTGTCCCTTGAAGGTGCGCGTGAAGCTGAACTCGCCCAGCTTGTGACCCACCATGTTCTCGGTCACATACACCGGGATAAACTTTTTCCCGTTATGCACCGCGATCGTGTGCCCCACCATCTCAGGAAACACCGTCGAACGCCGCGACCAGGTTCGCACCACTTTCTTCTCATTGCGCGAATTCATCTGCTCCACCCGCGTCTGCAGGTAAGCATCAACGAATGCGCCCTTCTTTGTTGAACGCGCCATAAATTCAGCTCTCAGCTTTCAGCTGTCAGCTCTCAGCCAACAGCTAATCAATTCCGTGTCATTCCGAAGCCGCACTTTTTGCGGCGAGGAATCTGCTTCTTTGCGACTACTTGCTGCGCCGGCTCACGATGAACTTATCCGTACGTTTGTTGTTCCGTGTCTTGTATCCTCGCGTCGGCTGGCCCCACGGCGTCACAGGATGCCGCCCTCCCGAGGTCTTACCTTCACCACCACCATGCGGATGATCGACCGGGTTCATTGAAACGCCACGGTTGTGCGGACGCAATCCCAGCCATCGCGACCGTCCCGCCTTGCCAATCGTCACATTTTCATGATCGATGTTGCCGACCTGTCCGATCGTCGCCATGCAGTCCTGCGAAACCTTGCGCGTCTCACCCGAAGGCAACTTCACCAGCGCATAGTCTTCTTCTTTCGCGACCAACTGCGCCGATCCGCCGGCCGAGCGCACCATCTGCGCACCCTTACCGGGCTTCAGTTCGAGATTGTGAATCACCGTGCCTGGCGGAATGTTCCGCAGCGGGAGCGCGTTGCCCACAAGAATGTCAGCATCCGGCCCGCTCAAAATTTTCTGCCCAACCTTCAGCCCTTCCGGCTGCAGGATATACCGCTTCTCTCCATCGGCATATGCCAGCAGCGCAATGCGTGAAGAGCGATTTGGATCGTACTCGATCGTCTGCACAGTCGCCGGGATTCCGGTCTTGTCTCGCTTGAAATCGATGAGGCGCAGCTTTCGCTTGTGGCCACCGCCGATGAACCGCATCGTGGTATCGCCCGAGTTGCGGCGGCCGCCGGTGCGCTTCTTGGGCTCAACCAGCGGCTTATGCGGATTCTTCGTCGTGATGTCGTCGTTGACGATCGTCGTGCGATACCGCAGCGTCTGCGTCGTCGGTCTGTATGTCTTAATCGCCATAATCAGCTCTTCGCTGCTAGCTTCTAGCTGCTAGCTCAAATCATTTGTCATTCCGAAGCCGCGTTTTGCGGCGAGGAATCTGCTTTTTCTATAAATTCTGAGCGTACTCCGGCATCTTCTCGCCTGAACGCAACCGCACGTACGCCTTCTTCCAATCCGGACGATAGCCTGCGAACTTCCCACGCCGCCGCTCTTTCCCCGGATATGTGGCCGTACGCACCGAATGCACCTTCACTTTGAAAATCGTCTGCACCGCTTCCTTGATTTCCGTCTTGGTCGCCTTCGGAGCCACCTGGAACACCAGCGTGTTCTGGTTCTCTTTGATCGCGAGACCCTTTTCGGTAATCACCGGACGGCGAATGATCTGGTATGCGCTCTTCATTACGCCACCTCTGCCGCTTTCTCGTTACGCTGCCGGCGGCGCCGCTCTTTCACCGGCTTCTTCGCCGCTTCATCTTCTCCGCTGCCCGTCTTGCGCCGCTTCTTCGAAGCCGAGTTCTGCAACGAAACCTGCAGCTTCTCAATCGCCGGGTGCGAGAAGATCACCCGGTCATGCCGCAGCAGATGATACGGATGCACTTGATTGCCTCGCACCAATTCAAGCCCATCGATGTTTCGCGCGCTTAGCTCCAGATTGCGGTTGTCGGCCTTGGGCGCTTCCACGACCAGCACCGTCTTGTCCACTTTCAATGCTTCGAGCGCCTTCTGGAATTCCTTCGTCTTCGCCTCTTTCAGGTCAAATGCATTGACGACGATCAATTTGCCGTCCGCATATTTCGCCGCCAGCGCCGACCGCAGCGCTCCCAGCAGTTTCTTGCGCGGGAATGTGTAGTCATAGCTGCGCGGAACAGGACCATGCACCGTCGCGCCATGCCGCCACAGAGGAGACCGGATCGACCCGATTCGCGCCCGGCCCGTGCCCTTCTGCTTCCACAGCTTCTTGCCAGAGCCGGACACTTCCCAGCGCGCTTTCGTCTTGTGCGTTCCGGCGCGCTGGCTTGCGCGGTAATGCTTCACCGCTTCCCAGAGCAGGTCTTCATTGACCGCGCCGAAGATTTCATCGGCAAGATCGAACGTCCCGACCTTCTCGCCGCTCAAATTGTGAATATCAATCGTTGCCATATATTTCCCGTAGCGCCGGCGTCTCGCCCCCGCAGCCGACCTTATCCCTTCTTTGCCGCGCGTTTCGCTGCCTTCAACGGATCGACCGTGGCCGCACCCGCGAATCCACGACGCTCTCTCGGCGGCTTCTTCGCCTTAATGATGACGACATATCCGCCCTGCGGACCAGGCACGCTGCCTTCAACCACAAGAAGATTCTCGTCTTTATCGACGCCCAGCACGCGCAGGTTGCGAACTGTCACTTGCTGATTTCCCATGTGTCCGGACATACGCATACCTTTGAACACGCGAGAAGGAAACGCCGACGAACCAATCGAACCCGTGATCTGGAACATCGATCCATGCGACTTGGGACCGCCGCCGAAGTGATGCCGCTTCACGACACCCTGGAAACCTTTACCTTTGCTGACGCCGACGATATCGACAAACTTCTCGTTATCGAAAATCTCCACCAGAACGCGATCGCCAACCTTCACCGCTCCGTTGCCGTCCGCAGCTGCGCCATCAAGCTCGAGCGGCACCTCGCGCAGAAACTTCACCGGAGGAAGATTGTTTTTCGCCAAGTGTCCGCGCTCGGGCTTCGAAAGCCGCGATTCCTTCACAAACTCCACAAGCCCGATCTGCGCCGACGCGTAACCATCTTTCACAGCCGTCTTGTGCTGTGTCACCACACAAGGGCCGGCCTGCAGAACTGTGACCGGGCGAACGTCGCCCTTCGAGTCAAACAGTTGCGTCATCCCGACCTTCTTGCCCAAAATTCCCGCGACCTTCGTTGCCATTTCCTTCTCCATCCCCAGCTTGGCGATTCGCTATTGGCTGGGAAGCTTTTTTGTCTTAGCTAGAAGCTAGGAGCTAGAAGCTTATTTGTGTTCTTTTCCGAACGCCTTGATCTCGACGTCAACTCCCGCCGGCAGATCCAGCTTCATCAGCGCATCCACCGTCTGCTGCGTCGGCTCGAGAATATCGAGCAAGCGCTTGTGCGTGCGGATCTCAAACTGCTCCCGCGATTTCTTGTCCACGTGCGGCGAACGCAGCACCGTGTACTTGTTCTTCATCGTGGGCAGCGGAATCGGTCCGGCAATCTGCGCGCCCGTGCGCCGCGCCGTCTCCACGATCTCGCCCGTCGACTGATCCAGAATGCGATAGTCGTAAGCTTTCAACCGTATCCGAATTCTCTCTTTTCCAATCACGTGTTTCGTTTCCTAACCCCTCCCGGCATCTCCGGAAGGAAAGATCTTGCGGAATGCTGCAATCCGCTTTTGTTACAGACAGCTGAAAACTGAGAACTGACAGCTGCCTTACTGAATAATCTCCGCGATCGTTCCGGCTCCCACCGTGTGGCCACCTTCACGAATCGCGAACCGCAAGCCCTTTTCCATCGCCACCGGCGTAATCAACTCGATCACCAGGCTCACGTTGTCTCCCGG
>DASYZA010000252.1:0-32843 GCA_035946775.1 Candidatus Sulfotelmatobacter sp.
CCGCGTTGCACCGGCAAACAATCTTGAATTCGTTCGTACTGCTCGGCAGTAATCTCCATGCCATGCATCATACCTGAAGATTGTTGAGTTAGTGTGAACACGCCCTAGCTACTGCGCTCGATGCCGAAGTCGGGGTGGGTAACGTTCGCAGACGTGGCAAAGCAGTGGGAACAATCCGAAGGGCCAGGTATCGACAAGACCTCGCGTAAGCACTACGTCGATGCTCTGAGGGCATACGTGTTACCTAGCCTCGGGACGCGCCCGCTTGAAAGTATCCAGCGGCAAGACGTCACGGGGTTGTTGCGCGACCAAGCGCCGAAATATTCGAAATCGTCGCTCAAGTCGATGCGACTGGTCTGCCAGATGGTCCTAAGGTACGCGGAGCGCAACAGTCTGATCGTGCGTCCTGCGGGCTGGCTGGACGGCATCCGCCTGCCACGCGAGTGCGGCGGCCGCAAGATCGTACGCACACAGCTGGAAGCTGGACAAACGCTTGCGATCATCAGCCACCTTGTTGAACCGTGTTCCACGCTGGCGCTCTTTCTTGCAATGGCGGGTAAGCGCGGAGAAGAAGCTGTAGGTATCCAACCTGCAGACCTCGACAGCAACAACATCCTCCACATCCGCCGCGTGGTTTACGACGGACGCGTAGAGGAATTGGAGCGCGAGGAACTGGTACCGCTCGACGCGCCGGAGCATGCGGAACTGATCCGCCGGATGCGGGCGCTTGGCGAAGGTCACAAATGGGTGTTCCATAACCTTCGCAAAGACACGCCGCTCAACCTCGGCAATGCACGGAAGCGTTATTTGCATCCCGCAGCAAAAAAATCGGGCGTGCGTGTCGGCGGCTGGCACGACTTCCGGCACACGCTGCAATCCAACTTGCGGCGTGGCGGAGTCGATCCGGTCGTGCGGGCGGGCGTTATGGGGCATCGCAAGGTCGAACTCGGACCGGAAGTCTACGACAAGGCGAACCTAGACGAGAAGCGTGCCGCGCTCGCACTCATTGCCAAAGATTTGCAAGCAACCGTGCAAGCAAATCAAGGTGGCAGTGACTAAGTTGTTGAAATGGTGAGCGCGGAAGGAATCGAACCTTCAACCTACTGATTAAGAGTCAGAGCAGCGCTCTCCTAAGTTGTTGACGAGACACGCCTTATCCCCTGCACTCCCTTAACTTCGGGATTTTTTCGGGAGTCAGCGTCTTTCTGATTTGAAGCCTCAGGCAGTTTCCTCCGGCTCACGACACTACATGCCCGACTTCGCCTGACAACACCGCACGTCGGATCTACTTTCTTGTTTAAAGTTCGAGTCGCGTCATCTTCGCGAGCGCCGAGAGTGTTCATGCCAGGTCCACTTTACCTATACTCGCCTTTCACGTCGGCATCCAACACGTGGTCCTGCTCGAGGTAATGGGCTACCGCGTATTGTGCCAGCAGCATGGTTTCCACTTGGATCGTGGCGCTGAGAAATTCACCCTCGGGGTGCACCGCATCAGCGGGATGCTTGCACATCTCCCCGCTTTCAGGATGGGCTTCCATGGATGCCCCCTCCGCCAGGTCGAAGTGGCGGAGATTGCGCCACGCTTCCTCTCCTACAGTGCCCGAAATGTCGATTTGCAGCTTCACAACAGGCATAAGTAATAGACTCCATCGATCATGCCGCATGGCACGTGGCCGTTTCCCCACAGATCATCTCCAGGATGCGGCCAGCCAGCTGTTCGAACCCATGATGAACATCTGTCCCGATCCTCGCCTCGTGTTGCGCAAACTGCTGTGACAATTCCTCCTGCTCGCTCTCGCTCAACAGTTTCTCGGCCATGGGAAACAGAAGGTAGTCTTCTTTCCAGATATGGGAGGGATAGAGCTCAACGAGCTTCCGCAAGGTGTTGATCAGTCCCTGGCGGCCTTCACTTGGAAGTCTTCGATAGAGCTCGACATTGAGCTTCAGATCGGCCATCAGCTTTCTGCTCTTTTCGTGGTCGTGGACGAGAACCGCCAGCGGACAGCCGCTTACCGGGACTCCTTTCTTCTCGAGAAGCTTGAAGAGGTAATCCTCCTCTTTCCGATGGTGGCAGGTATCTCCAAACGTCTGAAGGAACTCAGATAAATCGGTGAATACAGCGTGGTCGACCTCTGTGCCCGATTCAAGTTTTTCTACGAGCACAGCCATGCCGCCGACAACCTGCTGAATGATGCGGTGTTCGTGTTCCAGTTCTTCGGTCGCCTTTCTGTTCATGGTTTAAGAACTCCCTTCTTGCCCGCGATTCCTGGAGCGGCCATAGGCCTTATCTCGTCCCCCATTTCCTCACGAGGCGCAGCTTCCTCAAATAGTTCATTCGTACCTTGAGGAAGGATGTCTGTCATCTGACCTAACGGCTGCGGAACATTGCAAGATGAACTGGAGCAGACGGCACCGTTCGTGGTCATCGCCCGCTGACTTTGATCATCTAGATAGACAATGGCACAGTTTCGAACCCTAGTTGCGCGGCTAACCCGCTCAACTCCACTCTCTCAAGTAACGAAGCACCTCGAGTTCGAAGTCCAAGGAGTCGCGCGCTTCGGCTTTGTTCCCGGGCAATGGCTTTCGGTCAAAGCGAAGACTCCTCAAGGCGAGGAAATCACACGGGCGTACTCGATTGTCTCGGCACCCTCAGAGGGAAAAGAGTTTGCATTTTGCCTAAATCGCGTTGAGGACGGCTTCATGTCCAACTACCTTTGCGATTTGGAGCAGGGTGCGGAAATATCCTTTCAGGGTCCGTTCGGTGATTTCATCCTGCGGCCGCCGCTGCGCGATACCGTGCTGATCGCCACCGGCACCGGGATCGCTCCGTTTCGATCCATGCTGCGGTCGCTGTTTAGTCAAACCGGCCAAAACCGGACGCCTGACAAGCTGACGGGACCTCCGTTGGTTGCACCGTCACACCATTTCTGGCTGTTGTTTGGAGCACGGTCCGAGCAGGACATTTACTATCGTGAAGATTTTGAGCGCATCGCCGCTGGAAATTCTAATTTTCATTTCATTCCTACACTGAGTCGCGGCGGACCGAAGTGGCGTGGATTGCGAGGATACGTTCAGGAGCATCTGAGAGAAGTGGTGGGTGGACGTCGAGACATGCAAGCCTACATTTGCGGTCTCGATAAGATGGTGTCGGTCAATCGCGACTTGCTTAAAAGCTTGGGCTGGAACCGAGAGTCAATTCGCTATGAGAACTACGATTGACCCACCGAATTGCGAACTACTGCTCAGGGACATCGATCGAAAAAACTCCCGAACGCCGTGGATGCTCGAGCGACTGAGAGTTCGGCACTCCGGCTGATCAACTGCGGACTAGCAGCACCGGGCGGACCCAAAAATGCCAGAACAGTCGGAACCCGAAGGAAATGTGAGACGCGAGGTCAGCCTCATTCGCAATCCCGTGAGCCTGGCCGGGGCGGCCTTAGCAGGCACCAGCCTCGCAACCATCCTCTTTCTGCTGTTTGTCAACCTCGTTTCCGTGCAGCCGAGTCCGTACGTGGGTGTCTTGCTTTTCATGGTGACGCCTGCTTTCTTGATTCTGGGCCTTGGGTTGATCTTTCTCGGAATGCTTTTGGAAAGGCAGAGGAGACGCCGCGCAAAACCGGGTATGATTCCGCGTTTTCCCAGCATCAACCTCAACATACGGGCGCAGCGCAATACCTTCGCCTTTTTGGTTAGCGCCGCTTTCTTGTTTGCACTGATCAGCGCCATGGGCAGCTACAGCGCCTACGAGTTCACAGATTCGGTCCAGTTTTGTGGACAAACCTGCCACACCATCATGAGTCCGGAGTACACCACTTATCTGCAGTCGCCACACGCCAGGGTCGCCTGTGTCCAATGCCACGTTGGTCCTGGCGCCGGATGGTATGTGCGCTCGAAGCTCTCCGGTTCCTATCAGGTGTATGCGGCGATCTTTCACAAGTACCCACGGCCCATCACAACGCCGATTGCCAACCTTCGGCCCGCGCAGCAAACCTGCGAGCAATGCCATTGGCCACGAAAGTTTTACGGAGCGCAGCTCAAAGTCTTTTACCACTACGCAGAAGACGAGCGAAATACACCTCGCCAGATTCGCATGCTGATCAACACGGGCGGGGCGGAGCCAAACGCGGGCATCCCTGCCGGCATTCACTGGCACGGGAACATTGAAAATCGGATTACCTATATCGCATCTGACGCACAACATCAGATCATTCCCTGGGTCCAAGCCCGCGATCCCGAAGGCCGGACCACAGTGTATGTGGCCAAGGATTCCAGTCTGACTTCCGACCAGATTCAGAAATCACCGAAACACCTGATGGACTGTATCGATTGCCACGACCGCCCGAGCCACATCTTCACACCGCCAGATCGCTCGGTGGATAACTCTTTAGTCGCAGGGAGGATTGACCCATCACTGCCATTCATCAAGCAACAAGGCGTTTCGGCGCTCACCAAGACCTACGGCACGACTGCTGAAGCATTGGACGGGATCAAAAATGACATCCGGCAGTTCTACCGCACCAAATATCCGGCAGCGTACGCCACCCGCGAGGCCGGGATCCAAACCGCAATTGCTGAACTGCAGCACATTTACCAGTCCACGATCTTTCCCTACATGAAAGTCGACTGGCGAACGCATCCCAATAACATCGGGCACTATTATTCGCTGGGATGCTTTCGTTGCCACGACGGGCAACACGTCAGCCCCGAGGGCAAGGTCATTCCGAAGGACTGCACGATCTGCCACACGATTCTCGCGCAAATCGAGAGTGGTGTGCCCCTGATGAAGCACGAAGTAGGAGTCTCCTTCCAGCACCCTGTGGACATCGGAGACCTCGCGCAAGTGACCTGTAGTGACTGCCATACCGGCGGTGGTAGTCCTTAGTCGGCTCGCGGCTGATGACCAAATACTCGGACCACCGCAGAACAATTCGCACTACGGCCTCAGCATAGCCGGGGCGGCGGACGACTCAATGCAGTGCGCTCCTCAAGTTCCTACTCACCGGACTTACCCATGGCCGTCATGTGATTGCGGCGCATCGTGTCGGCCAGTTCTTTGATCTCCGTCAGATCTCTCTGCATCTCGCTCCAGCCATACCACATCGCGTAGTCGGGGCTCTGATGGAAGGTTCCTTCGAAGGTCCGCATACGATGTTCGAGGTACATCACGAAAAGCTTCTGCTCGATGACCGTCGGCGCATCGTGAAAGGTAAGCAGGTTCGGAAAGGCATAGCTGTAGTTCTTGGGTTTCTCGAGGACTCCGTCCTTGTACAGGTCCGCCACGACGCGAATCGCCTCGGCCATTAGGTGGTCCGCGTTGCGGATCATGTCGTCACCCATTTCCAGTTGCTGCTTTGCAAAATTTCCGGAATGGCACTGGTTGCAGGTTTTGATCATCTTGTCGCGTTCACGTTGCCAGTCTTCCTGCGTCAGGCGCGCAACGTCGGCGGCCTTCACCGTCTCGACCAGTGCCGTTGGCTTACCCTCGGGATCGAGCACGCCCAGCGCTTCCAGAATTGTCGCCCGATCTGCCGCCCACTGCTTGTCTTCCGGTAATGGCAGGCGAACCGCGAGGAACCCCCAGGCCGTGCGCACTTCATGATTTCCATCCTGCATGTGGCAGGTCTGGCAGGTGGGAGCCGCGGCATTCGCCGGCAAAACCTTCAAGTCTTTCAGCTCATGGCGGACACCGTGTTTGGATGAGGAATACATCTCCCACTGCGGATGATCGAAGCCCATGTGGCAGCTCTCGCACGCCTGGGGTTGCCGGGCTTCCTCGACCGAGAACGTGTGACGCGTGTGACAAGAATCGCAGGCCGCCGCCCCATATCCGGAACCATGCTGGCGCAGGTCGGCGATTTCAGTTGGGGTTTTGAGACCAATCGTGTGACAGCCTCCACAGCCTTTCTCGCCTTCAATCATCGCCATCGGCTGCCAATGAATCGTGGGCATCGCCTTCATCGCCGCCCAGGCCAGCGCGTGTTTTCCCTTCTTGTACTGCTCGACTTGCGTGGCGTGGCAGGTCGCACATGTATCGGGGGTGGGCATCTTTACTTTCGCCACGTCACTTGCTGAAGTGTGCTGGTCGCCGTGGCAAGCGATGCAAGTGATCTCGGCCTGACTGTGCTTGCTGAGTTTCCAGTCGGAGACGATGTTGGGCGTAACCTTGTTGTGGCATTCGACGCACCCGGAAGCCGTTGCTGGCTCATCGGCGGCGTACATCAGGTTGGATGAAACAACAACCATTAGGACAGGTACCCAAAACCAAGCTCGAACTTTCATGAGTCCTCCTGCCAACTGGAACTACGGTTCGTTTTGATGGACCATCCTCTGTCAACTGAAGTTCTCGCGTGCAACGCTCTCCCAATCCAGCACCTGAACCGTCACTCGATCGCCCGATTCATACACTGCCGGACCTTCCGGAACAACAATCAGCGCATTGGCCGTCGCGGGATTGCGGACCAATGCCGAACACTGATTCTCCAAAGGCTCTACTAAGAAACCAAAACGCGTGATTGTCAAATGTCCGAACAGAAAATAGCGCGAACCGGATTTTGACCTCGCGCGTCCTGCCAGAGTGGCCCGCACAGTCGGCAATTCGACGTGCTCGCGGCCAGCCATGCGCAGCACCGCAGGACGAACAAGCTCGTGGTACGAGACAAAAGCCGCCGCAGGATTGCCGGGCAAAGCACAGACCGGTACTCCCCGCCATCGCCCAAATGCGAATGGCTTGCCCGGCCTCATGGCCACCCAGCGGAATTCGAACTCAGCTCCCATCTCCTCCAAGACCGGCTTGATCAGGTCCCGCTCTCCGACCGATGCACCGCCCGTCATAATGAGGAGGTCGGCACCTTCGCGTGCCGCTTCCAGTGCCGACCCTAGTTCGCCGGCATTGTCGCTCACTGTGCCGCAATATCGCACTTCTGCGCCGCATTCGGAGAGCAAAGCTGTGAGGGAATAGGCGTTGCTGTTTCGGATCTGTCCGCACTGAGGGCTCTCGGTTACATCCACAAGCTCGCTGCCGGTGCACAACAAACTGACCATCGGGCGACGATACACCGCGAGTTCCGGCCGGCCGACAAACGCCAGCAGCGCGATACCGCCTGGCCGGAGAATGCTCCCGCGTCTCAGGAGGATTTCACCGCGGCGGACGTCTTCCGCCGGCGGAAAAATGCACTCTCCGCTCGCCACTGCATGATCGAGGAAGATCATTCCGTCACGAGCGGCGACCTGTTCGTGGGGAATCACGGCGTCCGCATTGACCGGAACGGCTGCGCCAGTTGTAATGCCGAGCACGGTTCCAGCGGCCAGCGTCGAGCGACCTTCGCCAGTAAAGGTCTTACCGACGACTGGCAAACCGAGTGGCGAACCCGGAGAAGCACCCAACGTGTCGGCCGCACGCAGCGCATAACCGTCCATCGCCGAGCGGGCATACGGCACGAGGTCCTCTTCCGCGACAATGTCCTCGGCCACGACACGCCCAACCGCCGTCGACAATGAAACCAACTCGCTATTTAGTCGTGTCACCGCACTAGCGACCACCGTGGCTGCCAGTTCGAAGGGCGCGAATTCCATGTCAACGCAATTGATCGACACACTCATCGGCTCCTCCGCTAAAAAGGAAATCGCACGGACGTCACCCAGTTGTGCTCGTAAGTATGAAACTGGGTAACAGCAATCTGGACGCCCGCCCCGAGGGCAACTCCGACCCGGTTCCACAAATGAAACTTACCCACGACGAGACCTGGCGACAGGAATGCTTGCTTTTTGCCATCATTTTTGCCGTTCGCCCACATCGTCGAATTGACCTCAAGTTCCGGCCAGAAATACCTCCGGAGCTGATATTGCGCGGTGGCGTTGAGCGCTACGGGAGTCCCCAATATCCGCCTGTCGCCGGTTGGCACCGTCACTCCTGCCGTTCCCTGCAGATCGAAGTTTCGCCAACCTTTGCCGAGGACCAATGTTGGCGTTACCGAGGCGTCGGTCGAACCGTTGGTGTAAGTGCCCGTGGGGATGGTGGCCACGAGCATCGCAGTCACGGCGTAGTTGCCATTTTCCGGATTGGCGGCCGCCGCCCGGTACTTGAACAGAAACGTCATGTCGCCGATGCCATCCTCCAAGCCCGGTTTGGTGTGCGTGAGGTACGGCGGCGCGCTTACGTAGAGTTCAATACGATCCAGCGGAACCAGTTCGAGCCCCTTGCTGTTGCCGTAGTTGGCATTGGTGAACCCGCTGTTTAACTGCCACCCCGCGTCGTAGCGAAACTGCTGCACGAGTCGGGGTGTCACCGTGAACATCGGCGCCGCCCAATGCGGCTGCTCGGACTCGGCGCGCATGGAACGATCGAACCAGTCACTGATGAAGCCGTTGTCTGATCCAGAGTCCGCCTGAGCCCAGAGAAGTCCCTTCAGTGAGCCAATCGAAAGAAACGCTGTAATAATAATGATGACTGGAATTTTCAAACTGCCTCCAAGGTTCAACTCACAATTTCCGATCCCGTTCGGGGACAGCAGATGAATTTTCTTTTCTGGCTAAATCATGGCCGTTATGGACAACCGTTGCTGCAGGTGTTGCCACAACCGGGGCGTCGTGCGTGTACTTCAAAACCCAGACCACTCCGAGCCCGAATAGCGCAAGGAAGACAAAAACGATGAAACCGATTGCGTATCCACGCTGACCCAAGTCGTGCACGGCAAAACCCAGAATTGGGGGGATGACGAAGCCCCCCAGCGCTCCGAGTCCGCCCACCCAGCCCGCGGCTCCGCCCACTGCCTCGGGCACGTCTTGAGGAACCAGCTTGAAAACCGCGGCGTTGCACACACCCATGCCGATGGCGAGCAGGATCTCGCCGGGAAGCGCAAGTTCCAGCTGGGTTGAACTGGTCATGAGGATCGCGCCATTTGCCATGATCAGCAGCGCCAGAATCGCTGTATTCTCACCGCCCTCACGCAGCCGATCGGAAAGCATGCCTCCGCCGATGCGGATGCCTGAGGTCAACAGGGAGTACACCGCGGTGAACAATCCGGCCTTTACCGCACTCACGCCGAAGTAGGAATGCCAGTAGGTCGGCAGCCAGGCGGTCAGCGCGATGAATCCACCGAAGGTGGTGAAGTAGACCCACACCAGCGCCCACGTCTTCCAGGTGCGAGCCGAGATGCGAAGACTGTCGACCAGACTCCCGGCGGGAAACAGGAATTGTCCCTGCTCACGAGCCAGCCGACGTGCCTCTTCGATCGCCAGCCCGCGCTCCTGCAATTGAAAGAACCAGGCATTGCGGCCCTTGAGCGCGTAAAGAATCGTGCCCGCCGCGAGAAAGCCCAGCCAGGCCGTATACGATCCCGCAAGGCCCAGACTCACGAGCGCGACCGGGAGGAGAAAGGAAAACATTCCAGGGGCCAGATTCCCGAATCCTGCGAAAACGGCCAGCGCTCGTCCCTGCCTCGCCTGTGGGAACCAGTAGGAAACCTGACTGATCCCCACGGAGAATGTGGCAATGCCGCACCCCGAGAGAACTCCCAAGGCAAGCAAGAGCGGATACAGATCGCGGGAGAGATGCTCCGGATATAAATAGAAGATCACGAGCAGTAGGCCCAGCATTCCCACCAGCGAGAGGGCCATGAGCACGAGAAATGGTTTGCGTCCTCCGGTCGTGTCGACCCACGCGGAAAATGGAATACGCAGCAGTGACCCGGACAGCGCCGGCGCCGACACCAGAAACCCCACCATGACCGGAGAGAGGTGCATCACCTCCTGGAACCGGCTGGCCGTTGGGCCAAACAGCGCGACCGCGGCAAAACCTGCGAAGAAGCCAAGCGTCGCCGCAAACAGACTCTGATTCGGTGTGCCTTTGAGTGAATCCACGGCTATGAATTCCTTTCCATCGCTCGACCACCATGGGCGCTTATCGCTGAATGGGTGCGTGATTCCGAAGTCAAGTCCTTCATGGTCCAGAGCAAGCCGCCGAAAGTGGCGATCCAGGCAATGAGCGCGACGTAGATGAAGTAGTGCGGAATCCACGCGAGGAAGGGTAGGTCCAAGGCCTGCGCCAACTGGTGCGTGCTGACCGTGTACATGCCGAGAGGAAATACCGCGCCCCAGTAGAGCGGGTCGTAGCGCAATGGGAAACGCTTGTAGACATGCCGCCAGATGGCCAAAATCACGAGCATGGGTATCCACCAGGTGGCGGTCGCCCAGAAGAAGGCCGTGAATCCCTTGAGAAATGGAAGCAAAGTTGTCAGAAACGGCGCGTGGGAGGCATTAAGGATCAGGTTGGCGCCAGCCAGGGTGGAGATTGCCATCGCGCCCATGTTGATCCAGTAAGGGGGCATGAGATCGGAAGGAAGAAAGCGGAAAAAAGTGTAGCGATAGAAAATGAGCGAGATCACCCAGATGTAGAGCATGCCTCCGCACAACCACAGGCAAAGCGAGAAAAACAGCATCTCCTGTTCGTGCGCGGGGAATGTGGGTGCAAGCAGCGTACCCAGACTGGATACGGCCTGCGTCGCCACCACGGCAATCAACCAGCCTCCGTGAATTCCTTCGGCGAGTGACGGCTTGTCTTCCTTTACGGTGAAACCGGTAAAGATCGCGTAGGTAAATCCAACCCAGAGCGGCACGGCCAGAAACCAAAGAGCAGATGCAACCGTGTAGTGGCCGAAGATGATGATCTGTTGCCGCCCCAGGACGCTGGTCCCGGCTACGATGGTGAAGAACCCCGGTCCGCGTGTGTGATCGATCAGGTCGCGAAAGAAATTTTGCGGAAACACCAATGCGCGGGTCAGCGTCAGCGCCCAGAGCAGCAGAAAGATCGCGACGTTGAGCCATGACAAAGCTATGGCCGGCAGCCGCAAACCAGTCAACTCACAGCCAATCGCCACGATTCCCGTGGCCATCACCATCGCGAAGTAGGCCGGATGCAGGTGCTCGACAGCGCTCGTCAACCTGCTCCGCAGTGACTTTGGTGGTAGTGAGACAGAAATGCGAACTCCAGGCGACGGCCGCAACTGGGGCGAAGCTTGCACTTCGAGTTCGGTCACCTGCATTTCTGTCTCCATCGCAATCGATTCGTTACGCCCAGGTGTCAGGCATGGTGATGAAGGCTTTCCGCCAGGTATGGATCGCGAACCGGTATGAGCGGCGCTTTGCGCAGTGCTGCCAGGACCCCCAGCAAGAAAACACCCACCAATCCTGCTGCCATTCCGATCTCCCAGATTCCGATTCGCGGTTTTCCCACTGAAAATGGCGGCATGATCATCAGGTACAGATCCAGCCAGCGCCCTGTCAATAGAACGATGCTCACCCTTACCAGTACACCCGGTTTTTGCTTATTTAAGCGGGGCAGCAGCGCAAAAAAGGGCACGACCCAATTCAGAAATAGGTTGAGAACAAAAAGCGGCTGCCAAAAACCATGCAGACGACGAATGTAATAAACCGTCTCGTCGGGCAGATTGGCATACCAGATCAGCATGTATTGGCTGAACCATAGGTATGCCCAAAACGTGCTGAAGCCGAAGATCAGCTTACCGACGTCGTGCAGGTGCTGGTCGGTGATGACGGTTCTCATCGCACTGTGCCGCTGCAGCCACACGAGCAGCAGGGCAAAGGTCGCGAGTCCGCTGAGGAAAAGTCCGGCAAAATTGTAGAAGCCGAAAATCGTCGAGTACCACTCCGGCTCGAGCGACATGATCCAGTCGAAACTCGCCAGGCAGAAAGTGATGGCGAAGAAGACCAGGAACGGAGCCGCCAAACGGATACTCGAGTGTGTATGCTTTGGATCGCCGTCTCGGTCCTGTGACCGTGAGATGCGCAGCAGAGCCCACGCGAACCCGAGCCATCCGATGACGTAACAAATTGCGCGCAGCTGAAAGAACGGCAAACTCAGCCATGCTCTCTTGAATCCCATCGCCCCGCCACCGCTCGCGAGGCCGCTCGTCCAGGGATAAACCGAGGGCTTCAGAAAAATGACAGCCAGAATTCCCAATGCCGCCAATGGCAGCAAAGTAGTCATTGCTTCCGGCACGCGGCGCAACGCGGTGCTCCAATGAGCGCCGCTGACGTACTGCAGGGTGATCCATACCGCGCCGGCCAATGCCAGACCGAGCAGGTAATAGCTCACCAATAAAAGGTTGAGCCAGATTCTCTGGGGACCGAGGTATAGACCGGCCAGCAAGGTAACGCCGCCGGTTGCCGCCAGGATCTGCGCACGCCGTACCGTCTCCCGACTGGGTTGAAACGTAAAATCGCGCGCATTCATGGCTGGCCTCCTCGACTCGAGGCTTGCGTTTGGGCGTCAGCCTTCACCGGCGTGGCTGATGGGACGGGCGCAGCCGGAGCAACGGCGGCCTGCAGTGTGCGCACATAAAAAATCACGTTCCAGCGGTCGTCGCGGGAAAGCTGGCTGGCGTAAGAGGGCATATTGTTCTGACCGTAGCTGAGAATGTGAAACAGTTGTCCATCCTTCATTTTCTGCGCATGTTCGGCGAGCAAGGACGGCGGGGGTGGATATCCACGCTGAGCAACTGGACCGTTTCCTGCTCCGCCCGCGCCGTGACACACCGCGCAGAAGTTCGCAAAGACGAAGGAGCCGCGCTCGCGGGCGCGCTCGTTTCCCGGCGTGATCGGGCTCTGGAGTTCCTCCCCTGCGCGCAGTGCATCCTGCGGTGTGGCCGCATAATGCAGAGGCATCCATCCGCGTGGAATCGTGCCTGGCTCCGGCCGCTGCAGGGTCGCTCCGTTTCGAAAATTCGGGTTCGGGGCGAATGCGTTATAGCGCGGCGCATGCGCCATTTCGGGGATGAATTCGAAATTGGGGCGTGCCGGATTCGGAGTTAGCAGCCAGCTTGCGCTCACTGAAATAATCAGCGCTACGAGCAGAAACACATTGAGTACCACTCGTGCCATCAGTCGACCTCCGTGATCTGCTCTTCGACGTGGACCGCGTGCAACCCTTCGAACATCTGCTGGACTTCGCCGGGCTCGAATCGGGAATCGGTCTCTTCGAGCACCACGGCGAAGCGGTTGTCTGTCACACCCGGGACTGGCATCAGACTCCTCTTGCCTGGAAATAGCCGGCAGACGAAAAAGAACGAGACGACGGCGCCCACGGCCGCAAACAAGACCATGACCTCAAAGGTGACGGGAACAAATGCAGGCAAGGAATCGAAGGGTTTCCCGCCAACATTCAAGGGCCAGTCGATTGCAGTCGTCCAGAATTCGAACCAGACTTTCAGGCCGGCGCCCAACACGCCCAGGGCAAAGACGATCCATGGCAGCCGCGAGGGCGCGAGGCCCATCGCTTCCTCGACGCCGTGAACAGCATAAGGAGCATAGACATCGACAATCTTAAAGGCACGCTTTCGCGACAGGCGGATGGCATCGAGGGTGTCCTGCTCGTTTTCAAACACGCCGACGAGGAGTCGTTTACTCATGTGCCGCCTCCGCGCGGGGTTTGCCGTTCTTTGCTCCGTACTTCAGAACACCCTTCACTTCCGCCACTGCGATGACCGGCACAAAGCGGCAGAAGAGAAGAAAGAGCGTGAAGAACAATCCGAAACTTCCCATCAAGGTCGCAACTTCGATTCGCGTTGGAGCGTAGTGAAACCAGTTCGAAGGCAGAAAATCGCGTGACAGCGATGTCACGATGATGACGAAGCGCTCAAACCACATGCCCACGTTGATCAGGACCGAAATCACGAAAACCGCGGCAACCGACGTGCGGATTTTGCGGAACCAGAGCAACTGCGGGATCAGCACGTTGCAACTCACCATCGTCCAATACGCCCAGAACATCGGCCCCAAGGCGCGGTTCAGAAACACAAACTGTTCGTAGGGACTGCCGGAGTAAAGCGCGGTAAAGAACTCCGTGCCATAGGATAGACCGACGATGCCGCTAGTAAGAATCACGAGCTTCGCCATGCGATCGATGTGGCGCACCGTAATGTAATCCTCAAGCCGCATCAGCTTGCGGGCGATGATCATCAGCGTGAGCACCATCGCCATGCCGGAGAAAATGGCGCCGGCCACGAAATAAGGAGGAAACAAGGTGGCGTGCCAGCCCGGCAGCACAGCTGTCGCAAAATCCCAGCTCACAATGGTGTGAACCGAAATGACCAGCGGGGTGCCCAGCCCCGCCAGCATCAGGTAGACGACTTCGTAGCGCTGCCAGGTGCGATACGAGCCATTCCAGCCGAGGCTGAAAATACCGGCGAGTTTGCGGCGCCACTTCGCGGTCGCACGGTCGCGAATGGTCGCGAGATCGGGCAACAGGCCGATGAACCAGAACATCGCCGACACCGTGAAGTAAGTGGAGATGGCGAAAAAGTCCCAGACCAAAGGCGAGCGGAAGTTCACCCACAGCGAGCCGCGCGTGTTGGGATACGGAAACAGCCAATAGGCGAACCAGGGACGGCCGGTGTGAATCACGGGGAATATGCCGGCGCACATCACGGCAAAGATTGTCATGGCTTCGGCAGCGCGGTTCACCGATGTGCGCCAGCGCTGCCGAAACAAGAACAGTATGGCGGAGATCAGCGTGCCGGCGTGGCCGATGCCGATCCAGAACACGAAGTTTGTAATGTCAAAGGCCCAGCCGACCGTGCGGTTCAGGCCCCATGTGCCGACGCCCACGGCAATCTGATAGGTGATCGCCACGACACCAAGAAGTAATAAAGAAGAAGAGACCGATAATGCCGCCCACCACAGACCAGTCGGACGCGCCTCCATCGGAGCGCACACGTCATGGGTGACCTGGGCGATCGATTTGTTTCCCTCGATCAGAGGCGGGTGCAACGTGAGCACAGCATCAGCCATGGTGTTCTTCCTTGAGGTTCTCCTGTTCACGATTGCGGACGACGGTGAGATAGCCCACCGAGGGCCGGACGTTCAGCTCTTCAAGCACCCGGTAGCGTCGCGGGTTCGCCATCATCTTGCTGACCTGGCTCTCTGGATCGTTCAGGTCGCCGAAGTAAATGGCCTGGGCCGGGCATGACTGCTGGCACGCGGTCCGAATCGAGCCGTCTTCAATTCGTTCGCCTCGCCGTTTGGCTTCGATCTTGCCTTCCTGAATGCGCTGGATGCAGAAGGTGCACTTTTCCATCACGCCGCGCGAGCGCACGGCCACGTCCGGATTGAGAACGAGATTTTCGAGTTGGTCATCGTGCGCGTAGTCGAACCAGTTAAATCTCCGCCCCTTGTAGGGACAATTGTTGGCGCAGTAGCGGGTCCCCACGCAGCGGTTATAAACCTGCTGATTCAAGCCGTCTTCGCTGTGAACTGTCGCCAGCACCGGACACACGGTTTCGCAGGGCGCGTTCTCACATTGCTGGCACATGAGAGGCTGGTGTGCAACCTCGACGTGACCGCTTTCACCTTCCGTGTAGTAGCGGTCGATGCGCACCCAGTGCATCTCGCGATTGCGGCGCACTTCATCGCGGCCTACGACCGGAATGTTGTTTTCCACCTGACAGGCAATCACGCACGAAGAACAGCCGGTGCAGGCGTTCAAGTCGACGACCATTCCCCAGTGCGGGCCCGTGTAAGGATGATCGGTCGGCCACAGGTCCTCCTTTTCTTCCTCGTCTTCAACACCCGAGTGCGGATCTTTCAGAAAGGCTGCGAGCGCGGTTTCCTGAATGATGGGACGAGGACCGCTTCCGGGAGGCGTGAGTTTGCTGGGCACGGTCAGAGTGTTATGAATCTGTGTGCATGCAAGTTCCCGCTGCTTGCCAGTAAGGCTGAGGGTGACTGTCGTGGCCGAGTAGCGCAAGGCCCCGTCGCTCAGTTGGGCAAAGGGTGCTGCGTTCAGGCCGACCAGACCGTTGTCGCCCACGCTGAGGAGCGCATCGATCCATTGCGGTCCCACCTTCGCAAAGCGCGCGCTCAGCTTGCTGCCGAAGCCCAGCGCCACCGCAACAACTTGGTCGTATTGCCCGGGCTGAACGTAAGCCGGCAGCTCCAGCGACTGGCTGTTCTTGTACAACGCGGTGAGACGAACCATGTCACCGTTAGCTAGGCCGAGCTTTGCTGCGGTCGCGGGAGAGAGGCTGGCGTAGTTGTCCCAGGTCACTTTGCTGATAGGATCGGGCAGCTCATGCAACCAAGGGTTGTATGCGTTGCGCCCGTCCAGCATCGCCACGGTCGGGTAGAGGACAAGCGACAATGCGTTGGCAGCCGCAGACGAACGCAGAACGGGTTGGACTGCACGGACGTCAAACGGCTTTGTTTTCACCGCGCCGGGCTCGACTTCAGCGAAGCCGTCGTGAACGCTCCGATCCCAGAATGCGTCGAAGTCTGACTGCTTCTTCTGGCGTCGAAATACCTCGGCTCTCCAGAAGTCGCGCAACAACTCGTAGCCCGGCTTCGCTGTGCCCGGCGTTTTCTGGTTCCACGCAGCCAGCGTCTCGACGAGCGACCGCGTTTCTCCTAACGGATGCACCGTTGGCTGAAAAATGCTGACTACACCGCTGATCGCTTCTGCGTCGCCCCACGACTCAAGAAAATGTCGTTCGGGCAGAACGTAGCTCGCCAACTCGGCGGTTTCATCCAATCGCTGGCTGAAACTCACCAGCAGGGGCACTTTGCGGAGCGCCCCTGCCAGCGCGTCACCGCCCGGCAGATCGAATGCCGGGTTCACTCCGTAAACAAATAGCGCGCGAATTCTGCCATCTTCCAATTCCGTGACAAGCCGCTCCAGTTCGCGATCGTTTCCCTCCACCTGCCGCGACGGATGGTCGAGATCGATGGTCGTCCCGTAGTTGCCGAGCAGGTGATTCAGGTAATTGGCCAGCACCTGCTGCTCGACATCCTGCGAGCCGCACACCACCAAACTGCTCCCCCGTGCGCGCCACAACTGGTCGGCCAATTGTTCCAGAAACGCGATCGGGACTGGGGAAGCGTCCGGCTCGGCCCAATCGACCGAAGCTCCTGCCCTTTTGGCGATCAGCTTGGTCAAATGAGTGAGCAGGACTCCTGTATCTCCGGGGGCTACGGCAAAGCGTTGATCGGCCTTGCTGCCAGTCACGCTCATGTGGGCTTCAAACTGTACGTGATAGGAGACGCGCTGTTCCTCGAGGGTCCGGCCCGCGCGATAGGCTGCGGTGTACTCGACTGGCGAAATCCACGTCCCCAGGAAGTCAGCGTCGAAGCTGACAATCACTTCGGCCTTCTCGAAGTGGAATCGCGGCAGAATTCGAGCTCCGTGCGTCTGCTCGTAGGCATCAAGCAGCGCAGAGTTCGAGATTGGGTCGTAGACGACGTGCCGGGAATCCGGAAAGCTCTTGAGAAATTCCTCGATCGTAGCGAGAAGACTAGGGCTGGTAATAGTCCCGCTCAGAAACCGTACAGATCCGTGTTCGTTGCGAATGGAAGCGAGCTGGGCAAGAATCTCGTGGTTTGCAGTCTCCCAGTCTATTTTGCTGCCCTGTTTCAAGGGGTGCTGTAAACGCTGAGAATCATAGAGTCCCAGAATTGAAGCCTGGCCGGTGGCGCACAATCCGCCACGGGAAAACGGGTGTTCGGGATTTCCCTCCAGCTTGATCGGACGTCCGTCCCGTACCTTGGCCAGCACTCCGCAACCGGCGTTGCATCCCGCGCAGGTTGAGGCATAGAACAACGATCGCCCAGGAACAATCTCCTCGGGCTGTGAGAGAAGCGGAATCGCCTTCTGCACCGGGGCCCGGCTGCATCCGCTCGCAAACGCCACGCCAGCTGTGAATCCGGCGGCCTTCAAGAAATCGCGCCGGCGGAATTGTCGCGGGCCGCTCTTGGCAAGCTCTGCGGCAGCATCCTTAAGAAACTCGGGTCCGCCTTCTTTCTCCTCAAGAGCCTTCCAGTAATGTTTGTCCTGCTTACTCACGCAACTCTCCTCAGTAGTGGCAAGTACTGCAGTCAGTCGAGGCATAAACGCGATGCGTTACTGGCGCGGGCCCTTGTGCCGCAGGCGCCGGTGCGCTGGTGAAATTGCCTTTGCCATCGAGCCCCGTGCGGTCCACGGCGCGATGGCAGTTCACGCACCAGCCCATGCTCAGATCTTCGACTTGGCGCACGCGCTCCATGCTTTCGACCGGCCCGTGACATTTCTGGCAAGCCACACCAGCATTCACATGTGGACGGTGATCGAAGTAAACAAAATCCGGTAGGTTATCGACCTTGATCCACTGAATCGGCTGTGGCTCCTTCGCCGGGTCGGTCTTCATCTGATCGTTCAGGGCCAAGGCGTCATAGATCTTTTGAATTTCCGGGGAGACGACCCGGTGCGGCTCGCGTCCTTCTTTCTTGGCTGCCGCATCCTCGGCGCGAATCGCGCCCAGAGGCGCTGTGATGAATCGGTGACAATTCATGCAGACATTCGTTGCCGGAACCCCGGCATGGCGGCTTCTTTCCGCTCCCGAGTGGCAGTAAAGGCACTGCACCTGTAACTCGCCAGCGTGCAGGCGGTGCGAGAAGGCAATCGGCTGCGCCGGTTCGTAGCCCCGCTGGTTTCCCGGGAGTGCACAGGCGTTGAACTTCGGCACCAGCACAAGCAGGCTGAAGGCGAGCGCGGTCACGAGAACCAGCGTCAGGAACGTGCTCCCGAGATATTTCTGGATTCGAGACGAATTGGGCCTTTGTTCCATTCTTGTTTTCTTCCTGTTACCCTCTTGCGCCGCTCACTCCACGGCCGCGCAGCGGCAGTATCCTGATCCCGTACCAGCGCACCAGTTGCGGTTTGCGCCAGAGATAAGGAACCGGAGCCACCAGCACGTGCACGAGTCGTGTGAAGGGGAACAGTCCGATAATCAGCCAGGCATTCACCATGTGCAGCTTGACGACGAAAGGCATCGTGGCCAGATAAGTGATGTCGGGGCGGAAAAAGAAAATCGATCGGAGGTAAGGAGTCTCCGAAGTCGCATACCAGGAAGAGCCCCAGGGATGGAACACCGCAATGTAGATTCCGACGACGATCTGGACTAGAAGCAGAACTTCGATCGTCCAATCTGCAGCACTTGTCACTTTGCGCGCTTTCGAATAGCGCACCCGGCGTTCGAGTGTGCCCAGCACTCCGACCAGCGCCATAAGCGCAAACGCCAGGCCTGAAATTTCCAGCACGTAGAGGCGCAGCGGCTGCCGGTTCCAGGCGAGCACGTATTGGGGAATCAGCAGTCCGATCAGGTGCCCCGTTAGCGCAGTGATGATGCCGTAGTGCAGCGCGGTGACTCCCCAGAAATGCTGATTGTTCTCAAGGAACTGCGAGGACAAGCTGGAATAGGAGAACGGCGCCTTGCGGTAGCGCATGATCGTTCCTAAGAAGAAGGTGAAAAGTGCCACGTAGGGCAACATCACAAAGAGCAGTTGGTTGATCGTCGCATTAGTCACGGCTTGCGCCTCTCATTCCGCCTCTAAGGTCCTCCTCGAGTGGAAGCACCTTAAGCAGAGGTTCGGTTCTGTCGCATGTCAGCGGGATCTGGGGAAACTGTGAATGCAGGAATATTTGGACAGCGAAAAGAACGCTCTCGAAAGGATTCTCTTTGCCGTGCAGGGCCTCTAGCATTTTCTTAAGCGCAGGCAGCACGCAGGCCGCCGCGAAATCCGCCCCTTTGTCGTGGTCCATGCGGGCCAGCAATTCCAGGATATGCGTCAGGTGGTCTGGCAACTCTGCCGATTCCTGGATCCCAACTCGCCGCAATTCCTCCCGCACCCGAACCAGCAGCAGCCCGCGCTCATAGTTCTCGCCGAACAAGTGCCAGCCCAGTTCGAGCGAACACACGGGATTCATGTCGAAGGTGCGCGTGAACAACTCCTGCAGTTCCCAGGTCTCAAGTCCTTCGACGGCTTGCGCAAACTGCTCAAGGAGTTCACGAGATTCATGCGTCGCCAGGCACAAGCCTGCCTGGACACGCTCGGAGTAGTCCTCGTCCGGATAGCTCAGCAAAGCGGCGAAAGCGTGATAGAGATCAGCCATTACATTCCCCTGTGCGGGCCGCTGACGAAACCGAATCCGGCGCTCGCCTTGTGTTCCAGCGGATCTTCCATCATCTGCAGTGCTTCTTCGCGGTGCATCGGTGGAATCACGAAGCGGTCTTCGAAGGTGCATAACGACGTGAGCTGATAAATTGCTTCCGCCTCCTCCACGGAACAATCGGCCTCGGCTAACATGCGCTGGGCCACTTCCATCGTCACGTCTCCGACCGTGTGTGCGCGGCGGTACCAGCGGACTGCCTTCTGCTTGCGCAGCGCATAACGGACTTTGTTCTCCTGTCCGCAGCCCATCAGTTTTGCCAAATAGGCGACCGGGACGCGCGATTCCTCGATGTCGTGAAATAAGTCGCCGGATACGTGATCAATCAAGCCGCCCTCTTTGCTGGCCATCACCGGCGACAGCGGCGGAACATAAAAGAGCATCGGCAACGTGCGAAATTCGAGATGCGGGGGGAGGGCCAGCTTCCAGATCTTCACAAACTTGTAGACGGGAGATTTCTGCGCCGACTCTACAACTGAATCGTGCAGTCCGCTGGCTCGCGCCCCCGCAACCACCTCAGGATCGAATGGATCCAGAATGAGCGAGCGCTGTCCCTCGATCAATTGATCATCAGGGAACTTCGCGACCTCCTCAATACGAGACGCATCGTAAAGCACATTGCCCAGATAGCGAATTCGGCCTACGCAGGAATGAAAGCAGGCTGGGGCCTGACCGGTTTCAAGGCGCGGGAAACACAGGATGCACTTCTCCGACTTTCCCGTGGACCAGTTGTAGTACGTCTTTTTGTAAGGGCAGGCGGCAACACAGGCGCGCCACCCACGACAGCGCTTCTGGTCGATCAGCACGATGCCGTCTTCGCCGCGCTTGTAGAGCGCTCCCGAAGGACACGCCGCCACACACGAAGGATTCAGGCAGTGATTGCAGATTCTGGGGAAATAGAAGAACACCAGCCGTTCGGTGGCGAAGAGTTGTTCCCGTTGTTGGGGAGTCAGGCCTTCGAGATTGGGGTCGTTCCTCGCGTAAACCGGAGACCCACCCAGGTCGTCATCCCAGTTCGGTCCCGCCTCAATGTTGACGTATTCACCGGTGACCATCGAAATCGGCTTCGCTGTGGGCTGGTCAGGCCCCTCGGGTGCGTTGAAGAGGCTCTGATAGTCATAGGTCCACGGCTCGTAGTAATCGTCCATGGAAGGCTGGTTGGGATTATGAAAAATGCGAAACAGTGCATTGGACTTATTCTGCGATTTGAGTTGCAGATTGCCGTCTTTTAGTTCCCAGCCGCCGTTGTAGTTTTCCTGATCCTCCCACTTCGTGGGATAGCCCGTGCCCGGCTTGGTCTCGACGTTGTTCCACCACATGTATTCTGTGCCCTTGCGATCGGTCCAGATGTTCTTGCACGCAATCGAGCAGGTGTGGCAGCCGATGCACTTATCGAGGTGAAACACCATCGAAATTTGTGAGCGTACATTCATGTTGTTGTCCGTCTCTCGTCCAAGTTCTGTTTCACCACTTTAGTTCCGGCAACTTGCGCACCAGGACGTGGGTATCGCGGTTCGATCCCGTCGGTCCCCAATAATTGAAATGAAAGGTGAACTGCCCGTAGCCTCCCGCCATCAGGTTCGGCTTCAGACGGGTGCGGGTCAGACTGTTGTGGCCACCGGCGCGACGATGGCCCCGCAGAGGCGAAGTGGGAACGGACAGCGTCCGTTCCGGAGAGTGATACTGAATGCAGATACCCCGAGGGATGCGCGCGCTTACGGCCGCGCGAGTTACGACGACGCCATTGTCGTTGTGAACCTCAACCCAGTCGTTGTCCTCGATTCCGATCTCCGCCGCATCCTTGTCGTTCATCCAGAACGGCTCGACACCGCGCGAGAGCGTCGTCATGCGCTGGTTATCGCCATAGGTCGAGTGGATGTGCCACTTGCCGTGCGGTGTTAGGTAGTTCAGCATTTTGGTCGGCCCGACTTCCTTGCTGAACATCAGGTCCGCGTACTGCGTTGGTAGCGGCTTTGGCTTGTAGACCGGCAGATGTTCGCCAAACTGGATATAAAGAGGATGGTCGAGGTAGAAGTGCTGGCGACCCGTGAGCGTCCGCCAGGGAATCAAACACTCGACGTTATAGGTGAAGGGGGAATAAGCACGGCCGTTTTCGGTCAAGCCCGACCACATCGGGCTGTTCAGCAGACGGTGCGGATGCGCCTGCAGGTCCTTGTAGCCCACCCGCACTCCCCGGTTCTTCTCGGCGAGATGGGCCACCGGAACACCGGCTTTTTCTTCGATGTCCTTGTAGGAGCGATAGGCCAGTTCGCCATTGGTTACGCTGGCGAACTGCAGGATGGTGTTACAAACCTGTTCGTCCTCCAAAAGTGATGGGTACTTGTTCCCGTTCCAGGAAGTCGTGGGAGAAGCTATCAGCGCGCGGTCGTACTCATCTTCGACGTTGTAGTGAGTGCCGTGAGCACCGAGTCCGTTCGATCGCACGAGCGGGCCAAACGAGATGTACTGGTTATAGAGATTGCGGTAGTCGCGCGTGACCACCTTCAGCGCGGGCATTGTCTTGCCGGGAATCGCCTCGATCTCTCCGCGCATCCAGTCCTTCATATCGGGCTGTGCAATCTCAGCCGCCGAGTCATGCGCGAGCGGTGAGGCGACCAGGTCACACACCGGCTCAGGAAAATGCTTCTCGGCCAACTCGGAGAACTTTTTCGCAATCGAGCGGAAGATCTGCCAGTCGCTACGAGATTCCCAGGAGGGAGGCACAGCTTTCGACAAGGGGTGAATGAAGCTGTGCATGTCGGTCGAATTCAGATCGGCTTTCTCGTACCACGTGGCAGCGGGCAGCACAATGTCGGAATAAAGCGCGGAGGTGTCCATCCTGAAGTTCAGATCGACCACCAGGTCCATCTTTCCTTGCGGCGCGTTCTTGTGCCATTCGACTTCCTGGGCTGCGCCTTCTGCCAGGGTCTCGTCCGAGATCGCGTTCGTATGCGTACCGAGGTAGTGCTTCAGGAAGTATTCGTGGCCTTTCGCGCTGGCCATGAGCGCGTTGCCGCGCCAGATGTACCAAACCCGTGGCCAGTTCTCGGGAGCATCAGGGTCCTCGACCGAGAACTTCAGTTTCCGCTCCTTGAGTTGGCGTACGGCATGATCTACGACCGCCTCAGGAGTTCTCGCGCCGGCGGTCTCCGCTTCTTTCACGACCTCGAGCGAGCTCTTCTGGAACTGCGGGTAAAACGGTAGCCATCCGGATCGGACAGCACGCACCTGCGTATCCATGGTGTGACCGTGCGCCAGACTCCCGGACGACAATCCATTCCCGCTCGCCGGTGGAACGGTGTGATAGTCGGTGAAGTCCCTCTCGTAGCGCCATTGGTCGGTGTGGACATAGTGCCAACTCGGCGCATTTTGCAAACGAACGGCGGGCATCCAATCTCGGCCAAAAGCGATGGCCGACCAAGACTCCCCTGGGGCCAGTTTCTCCTGGCCGACGTAGTGCGCCAGTCCTCCACCATTGACCCCGATGCAACCAGAGAACATCAGCGCGTGGATCGCCGCGCGGTACATGAGGTTGCCGTGATACCAGTGATTGATGCCCGCCCCGATGATGACCGTGCATTTGCCCTTGGTGAGTTCAGCCGTGTTGCCCCACTCGCGCGCAAACCGCACCAGGACCTGTCTGCTGAGTCCGGTGTACTTCTCCGTCCAGGCAGGCGTGTAAGGCTGGCCCTCATCGTCATAGCTGGCCGGATACTCTCCCGGCAAGCCTCGAGCGACGCCGTACTGTGCCATCAAGAGGTCATAAACGGTGGTGACCGTGACGAAGCGGCCGTCTGCAGTCTTTACCTTGCGTGCTGGAACCGACCGCGTGAGCGTCCGCCCTTCGCTGAAATCATTGAAAGCGACCGCGATCACGGTGTCACATTGCGTAACGAAGGAGAGAACCGGATCGATGGCGGATCCATCGACGCCGTCTTTCAGGTTCAGATTCCACTTGCCCTTTTCCTTTCCCCAGCGGAATCCGACGCTGCCCATCGGCATCTTCGGCCGATTATCCGCGGCATCCCACATCAGGAACTTCCAGTCGCCGTTTTCGATTTCCTGATAGCCATTCAAACGGTTGGCTCGCAGCAACTGTCCTGCCTGCCACTTCCCATCTTCCTCGGTCAGTTCCACCAGGTATGGCGAGTCGGTGTATTGCTTGGCGTAGTTCAGGAAGTACGGAACTTTCTTTTCGTGGTGGAATTCCTTGAGCAGCACATGGTTGACGGCCATCCACCACGCGCCGTCCTGGCCGGCATTGATCTGTACCCACTCGTCGGCATACTTCGAGACCTGCGCAAAGTCGGGAGTGAAGACCCACATCTTCGAGCCATTGTGCCGCGCCTCGGCGGCGAAGTGGCAATCGGGTGTGCGCGTCATGTTCAGGTTCGATCCCATCACCGCCAGCAACTTCGCGTTGTACCAGTCGGCCGATTCCTGAACGTCTGTCTGCTCCCCCCAGGTTTCGGGCGAAGCCGGGGGCAGGTCGCAGTACCAGTCATAAAACGAGAGTGCGACTCCGCCCATCAACTCGAGCATGCGAGCGCCGCTCGCATAGCTGATCATCGACATCGCAGGAATTGGCGAAAAACCGGCGATGCGATCCGGCCCATATTTCTTGATCGTGTAGATGTTTGCGGCCGCAATCAATTCAAGCATCGTGTCCCAGTCCGAGCGCCGGAACCCACCCTTACCCCGAGCCCGCTGCCAACGCTGGCGCGCCTCGGGATTTTCAACTAGGGACTTCCAGGCATCGACTGGATCCTCATGCTGCGCTCGCGCTTGTTTCCATAGATCAAGCAATGCTCCGCGCACATACGGATACTTCACTCGCAACGGGCTGTAGAGGTACCAGGAATAGGAAATACCACGCTGGCAACCGCGCGGTTCGTACGGCGGCAGACCATGCTCCAGCATGGGGTAGTCGAGGCCCTGCATCTCCCAGGTGACGATGCCGTCCTTGACGTGAATCTGCCAGGTGCAGCCGCCGGTGCAGTTCACGCCATGGGTTGAGCGCACGACCTTGTCGTGCTGCCAGCGGTTGCGGTAGAACTCTTCCCAACTACGCAGCTTGGGATCGACGTCATCGCGAATCCACGAAATCGGGTCGCGCACCTTCATCGTTCACCTCGGTGATCTGTATGACCGTTTTCATCCTGCCCGTTTTCTTTGTGCACCAGACTCCATCGCACGCCGCGAAAGCGTTTCTTCCAGACGAGATCGAGTGATACCAATCCCAACACCATGCCTCCCAAACCGAGCAGAAAGAAATTGAGCACGGGAGTCGAGTCGGCCTCGCCGCCTTTCCTCGCCGAATCCTCCAACAGTGCTACCAGAGACAGAATTTCCTCTGCTTGCATGGCGTGGTCTTTGAACACCGGTGTCATGGTCGGACTCGCGGGAGCGGACAGCCAAGAAGCCAAGCCTTTCCTGCCCTGCAACCGTTCGTACACACGCGTCAGATCCGGGCCGAGGCGTCCCCCTCCAAGCAAGGTGAGTCCCCGGATGCTGTGGCAAGAGATACACGCCGGTCCGCCCCCACTCAGCGGCTGCTGCCCGATGAAAATCAGTTTCCCTTTGGCAACGTCCTGCGGAGTCAGAGGACGATCGCTGATCTGCAGTCCTGCAAATTGTGAGCGTGGCAGTTTGGACTCGGCTGTGATCATGTCCAACAATGCCGCGGCCTGCTGTGGGTTCATCCCCACGATGTTGGGCATGACCACCCCGCGGGCCTCCTGCTGGAGTCTCACGGCGTAGGGATCGCCGCTGTCAATCATCGCCTTGGGGCTTTCGAGGAACTGCACGAGCCATTGCCGGTCCTTCCGTGTTGCGACATCCTTCAGGTCTGGCCCGACGAGTCTCCCTCCTCCCACGGTATGGCAGCTTGTGCAGTTCTGCTTGAAAAAAGTGGAGGGATCTTGCTGGGCTGCGACGGTGCCCATGCTGAGCATCACTAAAACGCAGAGCATCAACAGGCAGCGAGGTTGACGGCGTACGATCCGGGCTGGGCTCGTCGAACAGTTCATTTTTAGGCCACGCATCTTGCACTCATCCTCAATTGGCAACCGGAAGCGTGGTTCCGTTCCCGGGTTCGGAACTGTTCCACGGTTGATCGCGTTCGCCGGCGATCGTCGCTAACGATGTGGAGACCAGGAATCCCAGATACGCCGCCTGCAGATCTCGCCAGGCAGCATGGGCCGAGCACGGCATCGAGTCGGAACATGGACGGGTATGCGCCAGAAAGCAAGTCGGACTGGTTCGTGAGATTTCTTCAAACAGCTCCACCACGTCGATCAGGTAGATTTCGCTGGCTGCTTTGCGAAGGCGATATCCGCCACCTGAGCCTCGGCTTGTATCCACCAGTCCAGCCTTGCGCAACGTCAACAAGACCTTTGACAGGTAATTGGCAGGTATCTCGGCAGCGCGTGCCAGATCCCGTCCCGGCACGGCAGGGTTGTTTGGCCGTTGAGCCAAGTTAACCAGCGCTCGCAATGCATATTCGGAGGTCGTCGAGAGCATTGTTGACCTCTACATGCGGATATCGTTTTAAAGTTCGGCGAGCTGCTTGTCTGTGACTTTTGTCACGATGTGATTTCCGTCACATCGCAGTGTGATCAAAGCGCAGCGAGTCCAAGCGATTTTGCGTTCGGGTCGGATGGATTTTGCGAATCGCGAGGGCTTCTCCCGCTAAACTGGGTCCGGAAACGCATTTAGAGAAAGGAGCATGAGCATGGCTCAAAAACTTCCCAAGCCCGTCACGCAATTCAAAGGTCTTTATCCGCACGTCTGGAGCGCCTTCACACATTTGGGGGAACGGTGTCATGAGGCCGGCCCGCTCGATGAACGCACCCGTCGACTGGTCAAACTTGCCCTTTCGATCGGCGCCGGCCTCGAGGGTGCCACACACTCCGCAGTTCGCAACGCCCGAAAAGCCGGCCTCAGTCAGGAAGAGATTAACCATGTTGTTGTTCTGGCTGTAAGCACGCTTGGCCTCCCCTCTGCGACTCGCGCCTTCACTTGGGCTCAGGACCAATCGAAGATCACGCGGCGCCGCGCGACAAAACGCACGTGACTCCTCCCGACCCTGTGCTGGAAAAAGAGCGACTGCTCCGTTGCTTGTACGATCAGGAGGGACGGTGTGCAACAAACCGGAATCGTGAGTTGCTGGTCTGAACATCTATTTGCGCGAAACCGGTGGCTTGAAGTCGGCGAGGCAATGTCACTGGATCCACAGCGACGAGGGTGTCGCGGATGTGGAAAATTTTCATCCCCCACGACGGCAGGCTGTCAACGCCCGCGAAAGTCCCACCAGGCTTCAGCACGCGGTGGGCCTCTGCAAAAAGCCGATTCTGAAGTGCGGGGGAGGGCACGTGGTGCAACACGGTAAACAAGAGCACGCTTGAAAACGAGCAATCCGGATACGGCATCGCCGTCGCGTCACCGCAGTCGACGTGAACGCCACTCCCTGCCGTGCGCTGCTCGAGAGATCTTGCGAGGTCACGATCGACCTCAAGGCAAGTAAGCCGGGTGCAGCGATTTCGCAGCCACCCAGTCGTCAGACCTGGTCCTGGTCCTATCTCGAGAACGTCGCTTCCCAGTTCTACGCCATTCAGCGACCAAGGCAGGATTTCGGTTTCAAGTCTCTCCTTCCAGCGCCCTGATCGGCAATACCATCGGTGCAGATAGTTCATTTCATCATCATCATGGCATCGGCTACAGGCTCGGGGGTTGAGCGATCGGCGACTGCATGATTTCTTCTCGCCACTTGCCGACGCTCCGATCTCCAGGAAAAGGCAGCCACGCCATTTGAATCGCATCATCGCGGCAGGCAGAGATGCAATGCTCTTCACTTCCGCAAGTATCCGGGAAAGCCAACACAGCAACCCCGTCCGCCATGGCCAGCGACTTTGGGCCACAGGCCTCCACACATAAACCACATCCGGTGCACTGTTCTTCCAAGATTAGGGGCATCCATTTGTTGGCCACTTCCGATGTCTCCTCCTTGCTCACGTGTTTGGACCCCGACGTCAGTTGGCAGAAAAGTCTAAGAGGCGAGAAGCCAGGCTGCGATGACTTATGTCACGACACGAGAGGAGACAATCATGTCGGCACTAGATCTGCTTGCATTTTCGACCCGCTCGCGCGTGCCAAAGTGGGCGCCCATCATCAATTTTGCGACCACGTCGGCGGCCGTATAGGTCGAAGCTCCTGGAGATAGGAATCGAGCGATTCCGGTCAGGTCATTGCCGGAGGTGATCAGAGCTTGTTCCGTGTATTTTCCATTTCTTACCTGCGCATGTCCAATATTGGCCATCAGGGCATTGCAAAGGCATTTCTTTCCTATCGTATCTTCGACTTTTCCGCCCTTGGATACATAGGTCGTCACAGGCTCTGCGGAGCAGCGATAGTCGATTGTTCCAGACGGGGTCCTGTACGCTTCGCGCAGATAGCCCAGATCGCAGATCCGAGGGAGAGCCGAATAAACTTCATCCTGGGAGAGCGATCCCTCTAATTGGGCAATCTTGAATGGAAAGCTGGTGGGCGAAGCCACTGGGTCGGTGAATACGCGCGCCATACCCGAGCGAACGTTTTCGAGCAGGGCGCGCTTGTAAGCATTTTTTAGTCCCGACTCTTCGCAGAACGCGAACGCAGTCCCGACCTGCACTCCGCTGGCTCCTGCGGCCAGAGCCTCCACCAGTTTCTCGGGCGAGCCATATCCGCCGGCAAGCCAGAACGGAATCCCGAGCGCACGGACTTTTTCAAGATCGACCACGTCGCGCTCGCCATAAATCGCTTCCCCGGCTTCATCGAGCTGAAGTCTTCCGCGGGGCGGCGCGTTGTGGCCGCCGGCTGTATAGCCCTCGATCACGAAGCCGTCAACTTTTCCATCGGCCTTCTTCAGCATCGTCGTCGCCAGGGTATTGGAGGCAATAATCGCGAGAAACTTAGGTCGAACGAGCGGGGGCTGTTTGTATCCCATGAACTCCTCAGGCTCGAACACCATCGTGCGGCCATCGTCATCCTGCGCACCAGTGACCTGCAGAGGATAGGTCGCGGGCTCGTGATTGGTGAAGCGATCGAGAACGCCCGGAATTTTGAGTGGCACGCCCGCGCCCATCAGGACGTATCCCGCGCCTGCTAGCATCGCGCCGTAGATCGACGGTAGATGCGGTAGTTGAACCTTTTCGAGGTAGTTGATTCCGACTGGATTGTCGTGGCCTTCACGCGCAAGAAAGACCTCAACGAAATTGGCCACAACGCACAGTTCCTTCAGCTCGCTGGGAGTATCTTTCGAGTGTGTCGGCAGGCTCTTGTAGGGCGCTCTTTCCGCCTTCCCACCGGGAATGTAATATTTTTGCCAGAGCCGTTCCCGGATCTCGGGAATTGGAAAATGGTCAAGGCCCCGGCGCATGTTGCCGCCCGGATCGCCATCCTGTAGCCGCCTGGCAAAAATCGAGTCCAGGGCTGTGCCAGAAACCACGCCAAGTTGTCCAAGGCGGGACACCGCGCGCGCCAACCGCCAGTTGGAGACGGCAGCTCCCATTCCTCCCTGAATGATCATCGGAAGATTGTCCATGATGAAACCCGCGGCGAAGGCGCATTGTTTCACAGATGAAGTCACTCTTATTGTCTGAATTCTGTAATAGCTCGTCGGGTTCGGACCCGATCTCTGTTCAGTGAAACTTCAGGACAGTTCGGTGATGAGCCGCACTTTTCTTCGGCGCGCCATTTCGTTCGCCACGGCATCTTTTTCACTTTCGGATAACAGTCGCGAAGCCAGAGGAAAGATCAACGTGTCCTCGATGCTGATGTGCTGCTTGTACAGGGTCAAGAGGCTTGCAACCGAGTTGCGGAATTCGGTGACCTCAGCATCGTCCAGGTTTCCGTTCGAAAGATATTGCCTGCCGATACGTTCGACTGCATCGTGCAAAGGAGCCGCCGACCGATGTTCCTCCTCTAGCCTTTCCATCCGTGCAAAGGCGGCTACGATCTCGGGGTCCCGCATCTGCCGCAGCCGTGGAAACAGAGACTCTTCTTCGTCCGCCGTGTGCTTTGGCGCGGCTTGGCTAAAGTACCGCAAGGCGGACTCAAGTGCTCGCGCCGTGCTCTCCGCGAGAGGTCGGTCGATTACCGCTGCAACCCTTTCGAGCGCACCGAGAAACATCTCGATACGGCGGTGACAGTCAGTTAGCAGCCCGGTTGGATCGGTAAAGTTGTGTGTCTCGGCTCCAATTTGAACTGGCATATTCTTACTCTTGAGCGAATGGAAACATTGCGATGACTAAAGCCTTGAAGAAACCTGCGCCAATCGTCTGTTGCGCCCAAAATCGCCCCGTGGAATGTTGGTTTCCCTTCTTGAGTATTGATTCGCCCCAGCACGACTTACGCCGATCTGAGACTTACGCCTTCCGGGGCGCTCGCCTCATTTAGACGCTGAACGGCGGCATGCCCTAGCCGGAGATGGCACGCCTTGATGAGATCATCCATCTGGCCAGGTGTGGTCACACTGACAACTGGAGCGGTAACGCTCGGTCGCGCCATCAACCAAGAAAGCGATATGGTGGCAGGCGTCGCGCAGTATTCGGCGGCCACGTCGTCCAGCGCCGCCAAAATCCTTAACCCTCGAGCATTTAAGTATTTCTTGACCGTTTTCCCGCGCGGGCTTATGCGCAGGTCTGCTTCTGAGCGATATTTTCCAGTCAGGAATCCGGCTGCGAGTGAAAAGTAACTAATGACGCCGAGATGCTCTTTTAAACAGAGAGCTTCGAGATTCTCTTCATATTCCTGACGTTCGAGCAGGTTGTACTCAGGCTGCAGGGTCTGGTATCGAGGCAGGCCAGACTCGCGAGAAAGTCGCAGCGCCTCCCTAAGTCTTGGAGCGTCGTAATTTGATGCGCCAATGACGCGCGCTTTGCCTGACCGGAGAACCTCTGCAAAAGCTTCGAGAGTCTCCGCCAGCGGGGTTGCACGATCATCGGTGTGAGCCTGATATAGGTCGATATAGTCAGTACGCAGTCGTTTGAGGGAAGCATCCACCGCGCGAGAAATATAAGCTCTAGAAAGGGAGGGTGTACCCAAACCCGCGAGTTTTCCCACCTTGGTCGCAAGAATGACCTTGTCGCGTTTTCCACTACGCGCGAACCATCGCCCTAGGATGCCCTCAGACTCGCCGCCACAGTGGCCAGGCACCCACTGAGAATAGTTATCTGCAGTATCGATGAAATTCAGCCCGGCTTCTGCCGCCCTGTCCAGCACTCGAAAGGCGGTGGCTTCGTCAGCCGTCCATCCGAACACATTTCCACCGAGACAGAGCGGCGCAACACGTAGACCTGTATTGCCCAACGCTCTTAGTTCCATGGGTTGCCGTCGGTATCCATCATTCTTTTGTAGAACCCCATTTCGAGCATCTTCTTTACGGGCATTGTCACATGCTGCCGTCATCAACTTTGCCTCCCCGTTCGTTCGTTTGCCTTGTCTTCTATTTCAGCACCCGCCACTGATTGGTCCAATAGTTCATTCGTACCGTTGCGCGGGATGTATGTCACAGGAGGCAAAGTCAGTTCGAGAAACGCAACGGTTAAAGATGCGCGTTAACCAGCCTCCGCATGTTGCCGGAATGTGTCCGCAGTAGGGCCGCTGCCCCGTGCAACATCGAAGAAATTCCCAATCACGGTCCTGCCCACGTGCTCAATCAAATGCTGTTTCAGTTCGGCTTCTTCGAGCAAACCTTTGGGCAGATGTTCGCGCCACGCCAGCCAAGTTCCAGGATCCGGCTCGACGTGAAATTGCAGTCCGTAGGCCGTATTTCCAAAGCGAAACGCCTGATGTGGATACGAAACACTGGAAGCTAAGAGTGCGGCGCCTATGGGCAGATCGAACGTATCACCGTGCCAATGGAAGACGGGGAGAGACGAGCCAGCGATTCCGACTACTGGATCCTGTTCCCCTAGTTCGGTCAACTCCACAAATCCAAAGCCGACTTCCGGCCCCCTTCCCGGATATACCCTCGCCCCGAGAGCATGCGCGAGAACTTGCGCACCCAGACATACGCCTAATACTGGCCGGCCGTTTCCGACGAGTTGCTCCATTAGACGGCCCTCTTCCGCGATGAATGGATATTTGTCGGCCTCATAGACGCCCATCGGTCCGCCCATCACCACGAGCCCGTCCACATCATGCATCTTCGGGACGGTGGCTCCGAGGTCCAATCGCCGGACGTCGAGCCTCAGGCCACGTCTCTTGGCTTCCGCCACGATCAGGCCCGGCCCCTCCCAAGCCACATGCTGCAACACAGTCCATGCACGAATCTCCGGTAATCCGTTCACTTGTTCCGCTGAAGTTCCTGGGACGGAGGATGGCTCAGGAAGGTGCCTATCAAGTTCACCGCGAAGATTGTGACCGCCGTCATCTCCAAAACCGCCGATATGGGAAGCCACGACCAAGCCCAGGCAGCAAATCCCTGATATGCGAGAATCTCCGAACTGACGCGTAGCAGACATCCGCCCGTCAAGAACAGAAGCGAGAGAAACATCAGCTTGGTGCTGAACAGCAGTCGCATGCCGGAGAATGCCGGTAGAATTCGCTGGCCGATGCTGAAAACCATGGTGGCCAGAAATCCCACGGTGAGGGCATGACGGGACGCGCCCCAAATCCCGTGTGAGTCCGGAACCAGCGAAGCCCAGATACCGAGCGCCGCAGCTACAATCGCCCACAGGTACGCGAGGCGAACGAACATAGGAAAGCTCGAATGGATTCCCTTGACCTTGGCCGGCTGTTCGGTCGGCTCCGCTAGCCGCAGTGCCCAGGTTGAAATCACAATTCCGCCGCACAGCGCTGTGGCCGCAAATTC
>DASYZA010000253.1:0-1535 GCA_035946775.1 Candidatus Sulfotelmatobacter sp.
TCAGACGCTTGCCGAAGCAGAAAAGAGTCGCCTGATGGCCGAAGCCGAGGGACATGCTTCATCGATTCGCCAACAAGGTGAGGCAGAAGCCGAGATCATCTTCAAGAAGGGCGAGGCCGAAGCCAAGGCGATGAACGTGAAGGCCGAGGCGTATCAGGAGTACAACCAGGCGGCCGTGATCGACAAGCTGTTTGCCAGCATGCCGGAAGTCGTCAAAGCTCTGGCGAGTCCGTTGGCAAATGTCGACAGGATCACAGTCGTCTCCACTGGGAACGGCGAGGCTGCCGGAATGAACAAGATCACCGGCGACATCACCAAGATGGCTGCACAGGTGCCGGCATTATTCGAGACGCTCTCGGGCATGCCGCTATCCGATCTGCTGGGCAAGATCCGGCAGATCGGTGACAAGGTGCCCAAGCCGCCCGAGTTGCCAAAGGCGTAGCGGGGGGCGGGAACGGCCGGGGCCGTTCCCGCGTTAAACGGGCTTCCGCCCTCCGGTTCCCGGTCTTCGGGGGCCGAGAGCGGGAAGCCGGAGACCGATATGGAGCTGGTTATGCAGAGCAAGCCGAAATATTCAGGACTGGGACTCGCCCTGGGAGTGGCACTGGGCGCGGCCTTCGGAGTGATCGCAGGGAACGTAGGAGTTTGGATTGGGATTGGAGTCGCAATCGGTGTGGTTCTCGGTGCCTCGATCCGGAGAAAGGAAGAGTCGGAATGTCCACACTGCGCAGCCGCGCACCAATCTGACGGTCCAATTCAAAGGAAAGTATAAAGAAACTGAGTCAGCACCAGAAAGAGAAAGCCTGCAGCTAGAAGTTTAAGAGCTTAAAGAAGGGGGTATCGCCATGGCATTACTAGAGCGCGTTTCGACGTTGGTCCGGGCAAATCTGAACGACCTGATTGATAAGGCCGAAGATCCGGAAAAGATGATCAAGCAGGTGATTCTCGACATGCAGAACCAGCTTCTGCAGGTCAAGACGCAGGTGGCGATTGCCATTGCCGACCAGCATCTGCTCGAAAAGAAGCAGAAAGAGAACGAAGACAAGATTGCTGAATGGATGCGCAAGGCCGAGCTGGCTGTCGACAAGAAAGAAGACGACCTGGCGCGTGCATCCCTGCAGCGGGTGGAGAGCTATCGCGATCTGACCGAGAACTTCAAGCAGCAGCTCGCGGATCAAAAAGCTCAGGTCGAAAACCTGAAGTCCGCGCTGAGGCAACTCGAACAAAAGCTGGCCGAAGCCCAGGCGAAGGCCGATTTGCTGATCGCACAGCATCGCCGCGCCCGCGCTGTTGGCAAGGCTAGCGACGCCCGCATGGCGTCCGGCGACGGATCAAAGGCGGCGGCGTTCGATCGCATGAAGCGCAAAGTCGCGCATTCGGAGGCCGTCAGCCAGGCCAAGTCCGAGATCGCTTCCGACAACATCGAAGATCGCCTTGCCGCGCTCGAGAAGCAGGATCGCATCGAGCAGCTCTTGACGGAATTGAAATCGAAGCGGGGCGCGTAGTCCGCAACGCGAAGTGCGATTTAAGCAGAC
>DASYZA010000254.1:0-1592 GCA_035946775.1 Candidatus Sulfotelmatobacter sp.
ACGCCGTTGCCAGGTGTTCGCCGTGTACACGCAAAAGCATGACGTCACCGCCAGACTCCAGCGAATTTTGACGAACGAGGGCATTCGCACGGCAGTCTTGCGGGCGAGCGTCGATACCTCAAAACGGGAAGCCTGGTATGCACGCCAGATCAAGGAAGGTGTCGAGGTGGTCATCTCCCATCCCAAGCTGGTCGAAACGGGCCTGGATCTGCTGGATTTCCCGACCATCATTTTCTATGAGTCGGGATATTCCTTGCATACGCTGCGTCAGGCCAGTCGCCGGTCCTGGCGGATCGGACAACGGCGGCCGGTGCGGGTGAAGTTTCTTTGCTACGAGGCAACGATGCAGACCGCCTGTCTGCGCCTGATGGGAAAGAAACTTCTCGTAGCCCTTACCATGGAGGGCAAGTTTGCGGGCGAGGGACTTCAGTCGATCGACGAAGACGACGACATGCTTTCCGCGATGGCAAGGGAGTTGGTCGAACGGAACGGCATCGGAGAATCCGCGGACGCTGTATGGAAAGCGCTCAACGCCGAACATCAGAAGCTGTTCCCCGCGACGTCTGGATCGAACGAAGATGTTCCGCTAATCGCGGCGTCACAGGTCCTGCCTGAGACTCGCGCTGACCCTGCGAGTCTTCTCGACGAAGCCATTACCGGGCATTCAGTTTTGATCTTCGGGCATCGACCGGGATCGCTGACGGGCAGAAGGCCGCGCAGCAAGCCAACGGTCCCGGAGCAAGCATCGCTATTCAACTTGGGCTGATGGAGTCAACAGGGGTGAGACTCTTGGAGGCCTTATTGGGTCCAGTCATCGGGTGCCGAATGGATGCCCCATACGTTGCCCGGCTCATCGAGCGCCAATCCTAACAGCCAAAGTTTCTCGAACTTCCCGAGCAAGATACAGTTCACCACCCGCGCCGTGACGTTCCTGCTAGAAGGAAGCCCCTCCAGGCGCACCGTCGCTCCAATTTCCAAGGGACGACAGAAACGTGCGGCGCATCCCTGGGGGTTCACCAGGATGACCAAGCATTCGCCGGAAAAAGGCTGAGCCGGATCCAGGCTGGTGAGAGTGATCGGGATCTCGCACGGAATTCGAGTGCCTCGGCGGAAGCCAGCGTTCTTGTCGGTGGGACCCACATTCAAGTCTATCGGTTCACATGACACCGCCTCAAAGATGGCGCGGCCGGCGTTCGGATTTCGTAACTAGAGCTCGTATTTCAACCAGAAACAAAGGAGGAAAGCAGTATGTCAGAAACAAGTACGCTCATTGGCTATGGCGGCCGCACGATTGGCCGCGAAGAACTGGCGCTGGTACCCACACCACCGGCGACCGAAACGCACCGCCCGATCCCCCATCACGAGATCGTGCAGGCCCTAATCGAAACTCTCGGGTTTCGCCACATCGGAGTCGTTCACGACGAATATGGTGTATCGCCGGATGGCATGAAGATGTTCGGCGTCCTCGACCTCGCAACCGAAATGAATGGGTGTCGCTTCTCAATTGGTTTGCGAAACTCACACGACAAGAGCATGCGACTCGCGATGACCTGTGGCTATCGCGTATTCGTGTGTTCAAACATGGCGTTCTC
>DASYZA010000255.1:0-2630 GCA_035946775.1 Candidatus Sulfotelmatobacter sp.
CTGGATGGATTCTTCGTCCTCGATCAGGGCAACGGGATGGAGGCGCGCTTCGGGCGGGGTGCGGACGCCGCGCACCATGCGCTGGTGGAAGTAGCAGAAGCGCTCTCCGAGTAAAGGTCATGTGTCACACGAAAAAAATAAGGTAATTATCCCTTGACATCACGTAAGGTTTGTGGCATTCTGAGTGCATGAACCGCAGGCAGACAATTCCGCAACACTTGCGATACACGATTCGGGACTTCAATCAACAGTTTCCCGATGATGACGCTTGCCTTGAGCATCTGATGCAGCAGCGCTTTCCGGCCAATGTCACGTACTGTCTAAAATGCCAGCAGAAGCGGAAGCACTACCGCATCGCGGGGCGTCCGGTGTATTCGTGCGATCACTGCGGTACTCAGGTTTCCCCAATGGCCGGGACGATCTTTGAGCACAGCAGCACATCTTTGCGTCTCTGGTACTACGCCATGTACCTCATGGCTTCGACTCGCTGCGGCATCTCAGCCAAACAGATTCAGCGTGAAACCGGAGTGACCTACAAAACCGCTTGGCGGATGTTCCGCCAGATTCGCTCGTTGCTGTCCGAGTCTGACATGCAACTGGAGGGATCGGCGGTGGAAGTCGATGAGATGTATCACGGCGGGAAAGCTAAGGGCCATCGCGGGCGTCCGGGCCTTGGCGACAAGAATAAAATTCCGGTGGTCGGGATTGCTCAGCGCAGCACCAAAGATCGCATCGGCAAAGTGATTGCCGTAACGACGCCAGATGTGAAGAGACACACGGTCATGGGAGTCATCAAGGAACGCGTGTTGCCAAAGAGCACGGTCTTTACAGACGATTTCGTGGTTTACGATAACCTCGAAAGCCATCGCAACAGCTACACGCATCGGCGGATCAACCACACTGCCAAGGTCTATGTGATGGGCGACGTTCACACGAACACTATTGAAGGATTCTGGTCGCTAGTAAAGCGTGGAATCGGTGGCGTGTATCATCAGGTCAGCCAGAAATATCTGCAGAGCTACTTGGATGAGTATTCCTTTAGGTACAACCGGAGGGATCAAGGAAATTTAATCTTCACTTCGATTTTAAAGCGCGTCGCTGAACTGGCTGCGCTCCGCGTTGAAGTACCCGCTCAAATGTCGCCCGCGCCAACGGACGCATTTTAGCTTGGGTTTCGGGTGAAGGATTCAAATCTCGATGACTCGCAACGGGTCGTTCGCTGCTACCTTGCCGGGATGAGCGTATGCCCGCCATACCTCCATCAGTCTAGCACGGATGGCGGAAGCGACGGGAGTGTGTCAGGGGATTTCAGCAAAGAAACCGACGATCTCAGCAACCGCGTAGTGCATTTCGTAGACCGCCTTAAGAATCGGTTCCGCTTCGATGATCCCAGGTTCGTGGAACGCTATCTCGAATCGAAAATCAATATTCTTGTCCACTTTCGTTCCGGGTGGATCAACGAGGAGTATATCGCCTGCTTTCAGAGGGCACCTCGGACAATGGGGTGGGATGTAGGCGTCTTGAGCGATTCTCGCACGGAAACCACCTTTCGGACTTCGCATCAGCAGCGTCTCGGTTCCGTACTGGACGTGCGCGGTATGTTTGCCTATGTTGAACGCGGCCAAGGACGCGGCAACCGGAACCAGAAGTCGGTGTTTGTCCCGCAGGTTCAATTGATGGAGTTGCCAGAGAAGCTCATTCCCTCCTTTGTATGGTTTGAGGTCTTCGATGATTTTGCGTCCCGTGACGCAAAGGCCCTCTATTTTTCCATCAACCGAGGCTTGATCGGTCTTCTCCGGGTCGTAGATCGGGAAGCACGTTCTGCCACCTCGTTTAGCGGGATCAGAGAAAGACCAAACGAGGTTATCGAGTGCACTTCTGAGATTGTGCAGAATGTCGCTAGAAGTGAGCGACATATCCAAGGGGGCGTCACGGACCTCGATCAAGTAATAGACCAATTCCTGCGTTTGCGGGTCGTAATTGGCAGTGAATTTATAGGGATGTGTATTCAGGAATCCGAGCCGCTGGAGTTGGAGTTGCTTGATATGCTCGTAGGCCCACTCAACCTTTGCCTTGGCGCTTGTGATCTTTTCCGGCAACATGCGAAAGGATCATAGCAGTCCACCTTACGTGAACTCAAGGGATAATTACCAAAAATAAATATTGTGGAAAACTTTCTGTGGGCATTCTGCTGATAATGTTGGAGTTGCAGGAGTTAGAGCGAAACGAGGGGTTAAGGTGGAGAGAAGGCGCACGGGCAGACGGGGTTTTTGCAGGAGTGGGCTGTGGAAGGCTGTGGAAAACGTAGAGGTTTTGCTCCTCCGACGGCTCTACCCGGAGGGCCCGGGCGGCGGACGACTTCGGTGCGGCTGAGAGAACACGCTGCGGCCCGATACAGCTGGGCCGCCGGACGGACGAATGCGTCCGTCCCTACGTGGTTCGCGGCCGGAGCCGATTCCGGCCGGGCGGTGTCTCAGACTAAAGGCGCCCCCCTATGACTCTGGTGCAACTCGCCACGCGCAATGTCTTGCGGAACAAGCGTAGGAGCATCCTCACGATCCTGAGCCTCGGCTTTTCCTTTCTGCTGCTGACGCTGATGATGACTATCTGGCGAACGTTTTATATCGATC
>DASYZA010000256.1:0-2904 GCA_035946775.1 Candidatus Sulfotelmatobacter sp.
CAAGAGGAATCTTGGATTCTGTGACCGGCATTGGGACCGCCGCCTCGAACGGCTACATTTCGACATCGAGCGCGTCAAACTGTCGATGAAGCTCGGCGGCGAATACCGTCTGCGAAATATCCGAATTCATCATTGGCGCAAACTCGCGGAAGAGCTGCACGTTGACGCCGACAGACTCATTCAGCGCACAAGTGATTTCGCTCGCCAACTTGTCGATCATATTCCAGACATCAGGCGCAGAATGGCCGGGGAGGGGATAGCTCATCCCAGCATCGCCCGTTTGTCCGATCAACTTACGGTACGAGCCACCACGTGCCAGGGAATTCTACATTCGGCATAGCTGGTGCTTACATGGCCGATGTTCCGATTGCGGCTTTTCCATCCGCCACTGGAAGGGCCGGAACTCCGCAAGCTTCTTGAAATCGCGTGCATTCGCCGTTATCACGATGATTCCCAAACGACCGGCGCTCATTGCAATCAGCGCATCATTGGTCAAGCGCCCCTTCCCGATCTGCCCGTAATCGTACTTGCTGGCAAGAAGAGCAAGCACCTTCCCGGTTTGTGACCAGTCCGTCAGGCTGGGGACCAGGATACGCCGGGCTCTGTGAAAATCACGTTCCAGGCGTTCAATGACATACCGATTGTGCGTGCTGACCCCGGCATAAAGTTCTTCGAGCACGACCGAACTAACCCAAACCGGCGCGCCCGCCGCAACTCGCCTCAATCCCAGGGCCGCTTCATCCCCCAACCGCAATGCCGTGATGTAAATCGATGTGTCGAATAGTACGGGCTGCACCTAGGGCTCCAGCGTGCCATAGACATCCTTCACGGCAATGCCGCTCTTCACAAACCTGTCATTGGCCTCCCCGACCAACCGGTTCCCTTCGTGTTCTGAGATCACCAAATCTAAGGCGCGCTCGATTGCCTCTGTTTCGGTGCCAGCCTTCAAGACTTTCTGCGCGCGCTTAATCTTCGCTGCGTTCAAACGAAAGTGCTTATGCGAACGCACCCTGGGACCAGGCATCTCATCCTCCTCCAGCCCAAAGTATAGCACGTGCATGTACACAATTGTGATGCTCGTGAACACGTATTTGCAGATCGGTCCCTGTGTGACCGACCAGAAACAATCGAGACTTACACTGCCGCCTTGGGTCGTCCGGGCCGCCGCTCCGATGCCGATCGGAGCACGAGTGAAATTACTTCGGGCTGTGTCAACTTTGGGAGAAATGGAGCAGCGGCCGGGCCGCAAAGTCCGCTATTGATCCGGCCACAAGGACCTTTGGCCGCCTGCTTCAGCATCTCTTCACAAGCGGCCTAGCGCCCGCTTATTGCCGCCGAATTTTTCCGTAAGAACACTGGTCCGGCCGTCACAGAGTTCCGGGGGAGAGAGGGTAGGCCTTCAACGAATCCGGCGCGAACTCCGCCCAGATATCTTCCCAGCGTTTACCCTGTTCTGCCAGAAGGCCTTCCACATGAAGCTTGAAAAAATCGTCGATGGCTACCTGATTGCCGAATGCCTCTAACATGTATTTGTCCCTTTCCTTATAAAGCTCCCTGGCTTTCTGGAACGACGGCGACCGCAAAAGGTCGGGATGATCCAAGAGATTGGCAAGGCGCGCAATCTCGTAAAAGGCAAGAAGGTTCAGATTCGCAAAGGACCTGCTCATCGGTTCAGCACCCTGGCGCAGCCAAAAGGCGAATTCAAATCGATATTACTTCACTGGCGACCGTCCATGCAGGAAATAAAGCTCCAAACGAAACTGCCGGTCAGACTGTCGTGTGGGTCAACCAGAGCGTTTGGCTAGTGAGCGGATGCAGTGCTCCCAATGTCAACCGCAGGCAGTTTCGCGCGGGCGCGCGCTTGCTGATAAATGGTTAGACTGACGAACGCCGCCTGGATGATTGGCGCAGAGACCGCTTGTTTCTGTCCCCGTTCGATAAGATCACCTAGGATACTGTCCGCTTCGACGGGTGCCTCTTCTTTTAGATCACGATACATTGACGGGGTCAACGAGGAAGAAGGTGCAGTGATTTGGGAACTCTTCTCTGTTAGGAATGGCTCCGACAGCGGATAGCCGCAAGCAGCGGCGATTGCAGCACATTCATGAAATGCCGAAAGAGATAAATCGGCTCCGCCGGGGACCGCCGCGATTTCTCCGATATTTCCGCGTAGCAAGCAGGTGATGGCTCCCACGCTAGCCAACCATACCCACTTCTGCCACATGTCCCGCAAAATGTCTCCGGAAATGGCAGTGTCAAATCCAGCCCCTTGAAAAGCCTGATGCACTGCTTCTATCCGCGAGGTCTTCTTCCCGTCGAGTTCGCCACATATGAGACTCTGAAAATCGGCGAGCTGGATTATCCGCCCTTGCGAATCGATTTTAGTGGAAACGTAGCAAACCCCGCCCAGGACACCATTTTTCCCGAACTTCTCCGCCAGCACGTCCATGTGATGCATGCCGTTGAGCACTGGAATGATGACCGTCTGTGGACCGACTGCCGGCGCGAAATCGACTATCGCGGTGGCGAGGTCGTAGCTTTTCACGCTCAAAAAGATAATGTCGTATGGTGATGCGATCTGAGCTGCGGTTATTGCTCTGGGGCGAATCGTAAGATCGCCATACTTTGGGCTGACAATCCGCAATCCTTGGGCTTCGATTTGCTCGGCTCGCCTCGGACGAACGAGAAAAGTCACGTCACGGCCTGCCTGTGCGAGGCGTCCTCCAAAATAGCCGCCAACTCCGCCAGCGCCGACGATTAGAATTCGCATGCCGCTATCCTTTCAGCAACATCTTCTCACATTCCAAAACTCACTTCATGGCGGAGATACTTGTATGAGAAAGGCAGCTGGCCTCTGCGGCAGCGCCGCGGCACGCCAGCCCAAATTGGGGCAAGCGCGATTCG
>DASYZA010000257.1:0-2245 GCA_035946775.1 Candidatus Sulfotelmatobacter sp.
CAACTTCTGGCTGAAAGCTCCCGCGAAGGGTGTGGAACTCACTTTTACCGGTGCCAACGAGACTATCCGCACGCTCAAAGTGGAAGGACACGCCGGACTGAATCGCGTGTGGTGGGATCTGAGGTACGAACCGGGCTCGCCGGTAAAGATGCAGACGACGCCCTTTGACGCGCCGTGGGCGGAGCCGCACCACAATTACGCCGCGTACGGCACGCGAATTCCGCCCGCGGGTCCCGTCGTGCCGCCGGGAAATTACACGGTGCATGTGAAAGCAGGCGGGAACGAAGGGACTGCACAACTTAACGTGCTGCCTGATCCGCACTCGCCGGGGACGGAACAATCGATCCGCTCGCAAGTGCAGTTCGCCCGACAAGTGCTGGCCGAGGAGAACCAGGCTGCCGACATGATCAATCATCTCGAATGGACGCGGAGGCAGGTCGAAGATCTTGAAACCGTGCTTAACGCGGATGCGCAGAAACATGCCGCCGCGATACAGGCTGCGAAGGATTTCGAGGTCAAGGTCGTTGCGCTCGAAGGCAAGCTGATTGACGTTCACAATACCGGCCGCAGTGAAGACGCATTCCGCAATCCCGTGCAACTCTATGAGCGCATCAGTTGGATGGTGGGGCCGATGGTCGGCACTCCCGGAAGCGGAAGCGGCGGTGGTGATCTGGCGCCTACGGCGCAACAAATCGCTGTGAACGATGAGTTCAAGCAGCAGCTGACGGAGATTCAAGCGGAGTTTAAAAAATTCGTCGAGGGCGACACGCGCGCCTTCAACGCGTCGCTGAAGCAGAATCACTTGACCGCCGCGATCGAGCCGTAGAAATAGCAGCGGCCGAATGAATTGCCCAAGCCCTGCGACGTAATCCGGGGAGTGATCCCGCTTCATTTACCGTGGCCTAGCTTTGCATTTTTTCGATACCGAACTGCTTGGCATACTCCGCGTTCAGCCGCTGCCAGCCGGCGAACTTCATTGCCTCGGGGCCGACGATGCGGCCGATCGGAGTTCCGCTGAGAAGACGATCCAGTACATCGAAACAAATGTGCCACCCGGCAGCGCCCATGGAGATGAAGCGGTGACCGATGTTGGTCCACAGCGTCAGGCGCGTGCCCACACCAAAGGATTCGAGTTCCCACCGCATATCGAAGCCGCCCCACTTGTATTCAAGAGCCTTGGGAGCGTCGGCTCGCGTCACTGTTGTTTCGGTAACATGCAGCGCGGGCGCTCCCACTGTGGTGAGCTTCACTGTGGCTCCAACCGCACCCAGGTTCCTGTCGGCGTCGAAGGGAGCCCACTCCCGCAGATGGGCCGGGTCGGTAAGCGCCTGCCAAACTTTTTCCGGCGAGTGACGCAGTTCTCTGACGAGAATGAGCGTCCACTTGTCTTTACCGTTTTGTCCGCGGTCCTTTCGTACCTGCGCTCCGCTGGCCGGACCCGGTGCGTACTGCGCGCGATCGGTCATCATCTGCTCCTTAATGTGAGTAGCGTGCCAACTGGGTGAGCTGAATGAGGTTGCCACAGGTGTCTTTCAGCATCGCAATGGTCGAAGCGGTCACGTCGGTGGGCGGCATGGTAAACTCAGCGCCGCGGGTCTTGATCCGCTCGTAGTCGCCCTTGACGTCGTTGGTGAAGAACATGGCCGCAGGCTGGTTCTGTTGAAATATCGCCTGCTGGTACGCTTTGGCCGCCGGGTTGTTGTTCAGCGCCAGTTGCAGCTCAGTACCGTCCGGCTCCTCGGGCGAGGCCACGGTCAGCCAGCGATAGGGGCCCTGACTAAAATCGGTCTTCTTGGCAAAGCCCAGCACCTCCGTATAGAAGCGCAGGGCCTTGTCCTGATCGTTCACGTATATGCTGGTCACTTTGATCTTCATTTCATTTCTCCTTTGTTACGTTCGCGGTTTGGGCCGCGCCGTCTTCTCCTTAGTCTTCCTTTTCGTTCGTCTTGATCGCTCCATGTGGTCGAGGTGGCATTCCAGAGCGTCTACGTGAGCGGACCAGAACCGGCGGAACGGAGCCAGCCAGGCGTCCACATCCTGAAATGGTTGAGGTTTCAGCCGGTAGATACGGCGCTGTGCGTCCACCGTCGATTCCACGAAACCGGCGTCGCGCAGTACGCGCAGGTGCTTTGACACGGTCGGCTGCGGCATATGAAGTTGACGCTCGATCTCTCCCACCGACTGTTGTGACGAGACCAGCAGGCTCAATATCGCGCGTCGGTTCGGCTCCGCAATGATTTCGAAT
>DASYZA010000258.1:0-2267 GCA_035946775.1 Candidatus Sulfotelmatobacter sp.
TTGATGCTGGCGGTTCCACCATTACCGGCCGCCTTCAATGCCTGTGAACTGTCTTTCGACTCGACCGCATCAGCTTGGTCACGGGCGGTGATCCTTTTTGTCTTCTTTGCCAGGGCGCCGACAACCCAATCCAAGTCGTCGGCCGGACACGGCAGCGACATGTGCCAATCGCCGTCGGTGGCATCGAACGCCAACTTGCTCTCATTGGCGGCGTCGCCCGTTATTGCGTCTTCGTTGTAGACGCAGTAGATTCGAACCCGGGGGCCGCAACCATACACGACAATCGGCGAGTTCATCGCTTCTCGCGTGATCAGCGAACTGGCGATCCCCGCGACAGACTCTAGTTCGCGGCGTGCCTCCGAACCGGCATTGGGAGCCAGCAGAGCGACTATCGCAGTCCAAGTCTCGAGTGCCGACCGCTTCGGGATCGAGCAAAACGTCCGCGCCACAACCGTCATAGTTTCATTCCTTTCTGAGCACGCTCGGCCGCCATGCGGATGTCCTTAGCAGTCAGTTTCGAGGGATCGACCGCGACTCGCTTGTCGAACGTGCATGCAGCGGCGACGAGTTTCCGGATTTGGCGTCCATCGAGTCCCGCGCAGGCGCGGGCAGCCGCATCAAGTTCCGGGTCATTCAACAATTTCTTCAGGGGCGGGAAGGCCGCTGCCATGCCGCGAACCGTATCCGTCAGAATTTGTTTGCAAGCGTTAGCATTGGGGAGTGGCATCTCCAATATGAGATCGGTACGTGACAGGAAGGCCGAATCGATGGCCTCGGGAAAGTTACTGGTAGCAACCAGCAAGAGGTTGTTGTACTCTGCCGCCAACCGGTCAAGCTGCACGAGAGCCGCATCCGTCGCACGATGAACATCGATTGGGTTGGCCTGGAGGCTGAGTTTCGCGCGATCGGCGAGGATGGTTTCGACCTCGTCGAGGAGGACGAAGGTCGGCCCTTGCATGGCAAGTTCCGCGATGGTCACGCTAAACAGCTTGGTGACTGCCTGTTGGGTTTTCCCATGAGCCGCGCTAGCCAGAGAGTGGGGCTCCAATTCGGTATAGCGCAAACCCTTGCCATTGAGACTCTCGGCCGTGCGCGACGCCAGTCCCCTCGCCAAAGAAGTTTTTCCCGTTCCGGGTTTTCCCGTAAGGAGAATGATTCCGTGCAGTGGAACGACGGCGCGGTCAACTTTCGGACGCAGAGTAAAGTTCAGGATTGCCTGGGAGAGAAGCGAGTCCTTGATTTGCTGGTCGACGATGATCGCGTCCCAGAGGGAGGAGAATTCTTCTGGGCAGACAATATGGGTGGCATAGGTACCGGTTGATTCAGTGGTTGAAGTCAAATGGCGCTCCTTGAGCGTTCTGCGCTGGCTTTTTGAGCCGGAGAGACGAATGTATGATTAAGATACTATCATCGAATACATAAAATTGACAAGAGTGTGATTTTATGTCATCATTGGACTGTAACTTATTGGATAGAAAGGAGCCGCCATGTCTCTCGATGCAGCCGAACTAGGCCGCCGAATTCGTAAGATTCGGGAAAACCGTGGATTCACGCAGCAAGATCTGGCGGATTTGCTTGCCATCCCCAGACCTGCCGTGGTGCAGATCGAAGCAGGCAATCGCTCCCTCGACAGCGTCGAACTCATGCAGCTGTCCAAGGAGTTGGGCTTTGACCCTAAGGACCTGTTCGCTGAGGTGTTTAACGAGGATCAGGATTCCGTGACGGTCCTATTCCGGTCCGACTCGGAAATGGCAACGAATCACCAACTCAACCAAGCCGTTTCTCGTTGGTCGGTACTCTGCCGTCAATTTACGGAACTCGAAAAGCTGGTAGGAGCGGACCGCAAGTTCATCAGTCCTGCCGTGTATGAACTCGTACCTCCCGGGAGCAAATGGGAAGCAATCCAACAGGGCAACATCATCGCGGATTATGAGCGAGGCCGACTGAAGCTAGGTACGGCGCCGTTGCCCGATCTGCCCGAGATTATCGAGGGTCAGGGTGTACGCGTAGGACGATTGCCACTGGAAGATTGCATATCCGGATTGTTCCTAGCCGATGACAAGAATGGATTGGCGATCCTTGTCAACGCAGAGCACAGCGAACAGCGCCAACTATTCTCGTGTGCTCACGAATACGGGCATTTGCTATTTGACCGGAAGGAAAAGGCCACGATCAGCCGTCCGGCCGAGCGTGAAAAGTTGAACGAGATTCGGGCCAATTCGTTTGCCGCAGCCCTGCTTCTCCCCGAGGAAGGGGTACGAGAGTTC
>DASYZA010000259.1:0-1672 GCA_035946775.1 Candidatus Sulfotelmatobacter sp.
GCCTTCTTCGCGATCCGGCTACACTCTTCGGGAGTGCATCTTAACTTCGCATCTGCTGCAATAGGAATGGGACTGACTCCTTTCTAACGCGTGCATATTTGTGAGGCCTTCCGGGCAGGACGAATGTGCCCGTTGGCTCTCATGGCGTAATCGGGTGCCGAATCGCCCCCACTGGCATGCTCGCGACCACGATTTCCCCTCATGCCGCAGAAAGCTGACATCCGTAAATACTCCAGTCACGTTGTGTTGCCCGCCTTAAGATTGCGAGCGTTCGAAGTCGGGCATCCAGTTCTGCCGATGTGGTGAACACCAGGCATCCCCTTCGGGGACCAGATTCCGACGTTGACGGAAAGCTGGGAAAGTAAGCATATTCCAGCCGGTCGAGAAAACTACTTAACATCTGAAGACACAGCTTTTTGCCTCGGCCGTAAGTGTCGTAACCATAGCCCTCATCAAATGGAACCTCGAAGTCATCGATCATTACTACGGCGCCAATGTTGCTATTCAGTATCAGCGAAATTTCTCCAAGTAAAGGCAAGTCCTTATTCCAATGTGCATCCAGGTAAAAGAAAACGAACTTGTCACCCTCAAGACGAAGATCGAACAGACCCTGAAGGAGTTGCCTAGAATCGGTGAGTGTGACTTCGACGTTCTTCCACTGTGCCAATCGCTGTTTTGCATATTCAAAGTATCGTCGGTTCAACTCACAGCTGTATATTGGCCCGCCAAAATTGGCTGCCATGTATTCGGTTGTCGCACCACGACATGTTCCGGTTTCTACAACCGTTGAGATCGCGCAAACGTCCAGAAGTTCTCGAAAAATATCCATTCTTTTGATTTGACCGTTGAATGGCTTCGCGCCAATCAGGCGAAGCGATGGAATAGCGAGGTCAATCCAGGCAGCGAGAAGGTAGCCATAGCGAGCCAGCCATTCTCCCCTTCCGCGCTCCAGGTACCGCCCCATCGATTCGGAACAATCCAGGGCACGGGACAAGCACGCAGCCATGCGATCTCTCGCGAGGCTTAGCGGCCTATTGTGAAGCGATCCCATTTCGCGGCTCCTTTCTAACGTATGCACATTGTGGGCCTCAGTCTGGACGGACATGCCCGTCGGCTCCCATGGCGCGTGCCGACCGGCCCCCAAGACGATTGGAAAAGAGCTGTGCTCTCGACACCACAAAACTATTATAATGGATTTGGCTCTATCCATGCAAATGCGCGAGCAAGATGAGCGGCGCTTCACGGTGCAACTCCGGCATCGGCGGAACTACCAGTTTGTCTCGCAAGCAAGCGAGGATGGCGTCCCGCACGGTCAACCATACGTTTCGGATGAGCCGGACCCCGTGGGCGATAACGCCGGGCCGTCCACTCCGGCACTGCTTGCGACGGCGTTAGGCCACTGTCTCTCCGCTGCATTACTGGAAGCTTTGCGCCACGCCCACATCAATGTGCTGGGTTGCGAAACTGAGGCCACCGCTGTTGTCAAACCGAACCCAGAGGGGCTCCCGCGAATCGATCACGTGGACGTGAAAGTCCGGCCTCGGTTGACCGCGCAGCATCCACGCATCAACCGATGTGCGGAGATCTTTGAAGATCATTGTACAGTGACTTCGTCGGTCAAACAGGGGATCGACGTTCGCGTTCACGTTGAATGGGAAATCGAAGGCGAGCA
>DASYZA010000260.1:0-24806 GCA_035946775.1 Candidatus Sulfotelmatobacter sp.
GGTTTGAACGGATCGAGTTTGCTCGCCGACCTCTTCCGCGGCCCGTACTCCGGTTGTGCGTTCGATGCTTGCAGGTACTTGCGAATCGTCTTTCGATCCCAGCCGATCAGCTTGCTGATCGCCTGGATGCTTACACCTTGCCGTTGCAGCTCTCGCAGTTCTTGCACGTCTTTCCCCCTTAGCAAGTGTCGGTACCCCCTCGATACGGAGTGGGTCTCGGTTTATCACGTTAGGGGGTGAGGATTCTTCAACCGGCACTTTGGGGATTTTTACACCGGCGCTGACAGGATCATCCGCTGCGTGCGATCCGGACCATGGTAGACGAGGTGCTGACGCAGCTTTCGCGGCGGTTTGACAGCATGTACGCGCGCATGGGCCGGCCATCGATTGCGCCGGAAAAACTGTTGCGGGCGCAGTTGCTGCAGATGCTGTACTCGATCGGCAGCGAGCGATTGTTGATGGAAGAGATGGATTACAACCTGCTGTTTCGCTGGTTCGTGGGGCTGAACGCGGACGACGAAGTCTGGGACGCGACCACCTTCACCAAGAACCGCGACCGCCTGCTGGAAGCGGACGTGGCCAAAGAGTTTTTGTCGCGGGTGGTCGAACAAGCGCGGGGAAAGGGGCTGACCTCGGACGAGCACTTCACGGTGGACGGCACGCTGCTGGAAGCCTGGGCGAGTCTGAAGAGCTTTCAACCCAAGGAGGGCAAACCGACTCCACCGCCGGATGATCCCGGCAACCCCACGGTGGACTTTCACGGGCAGAAACGTTCGAACGAAACCCACGAGTCCAAGACCGATCCCGACTCTCGGCTGGCGCGCAAGAGCAAAGGGAAAGAGTCGAAGTTGAGTTACAGCGGGAACCTGTTGGTGGAGAACCGGAACGGACTGATTGTGGACGCGGAAGTGTTCCAGGCGAATGGGACGGCGGAACGGGATGCAGCACTGGTCATGATGGAGAGACTGCCCGGCGCGCAACCGCTGACCGTGGGCGGCGACAAGGGATTCGACACGTTCGGCTTTGTAGCGGAGTGCCGCCATCTGCGCGTGACGCCGCATGTGGCGCAGAACCTGGGACGACGCGGCGGCAGCGCGATCGATGGCCGTACCACGCGGCACCCGAGTTATGCCCTGAGCCAGAAGAAAAGGAAGCGGATCGAAGAATGCTTCGGCTGGCTGAAGACGGTCGCGCTGATGCGGAAGGTCCGGCATCGCGGAGTGAGCAAAGTGCACTGGATATTTACCCTAGCCTGCGCCGCCTACAATCTGGTGCGCATGCGCAATCTGGTCGCCACCGTTTCGACGGCGTAAGTCGGGGCCGACGTGTGTCTCGCCGGGCATGAAGCAAACGAAAGACGGTTAGAAACCCAGTTCAATACCAATCAAAATGAGAAACAGACAGACAAACTCGCTGCCGATCATTTTTTCAGCAGCCTGTTAGGAATAAGTGTCCACTTGGAGTGTAGATGGACACTTCCCGACAGGTGCCAGAGGCGATCGCCGCGAAGAATGAATCGGCCGATGCCGCCCAGCGACAACATCGGAGCATTGCAGAGAAGAGAAGGATTGTCGAAGAGACGTTAATCGAAGGCGCGTCGGTGGCACGCATCGCGCGAGGTCACGGGGTAAATGCGAACCAGGTGTCTGGCTGGCGCCCGCTCTACTTGAGCGGAAGACTGGGGGAGCAGAAGGCAACGATGAAGTTGCGTCCCGTGCGAGTGAGTGAAAGCTTGCCGTCAGTCAGGACCCATGCCAGTAACAAAGCCTCGATGTCGATCGAGGTTGCGAACCCAAAACCTAGTCCAGGCACGATTGACATCAAACTGCGGCAGGCACAGTTGCGCATCGAAGGCTCTGCTGATCCAGAGTTGGTTCGCGTGTTGTTGGAGTGTCTCACGCGATGATCGCGCTGCCGGCCAAGACACGGATCTGGATCGCAGCGGGTGTAACCGACTTGCGGCGAGGGTTTACGGGGCTGAGTGCGCTGGTGCAGACAAAGTTGGAACAGAGTCCGTTCTCCGGACACGTATTCGTGTTTCGCGGACGGCGCGGTGATTTGATCAAGGTACTCTGGTTCGACGGCGATGGGTTGTGCTTATTCGCGAGGCGGCTGGAGCGTGGGCGGTTCGTGTGGCCGCAAGCTCAGAGTGGCACGGTCTGTTTGACGCGTGCGCAGCTATCGATGCTGTTGGAGGGCATCGATTGGCGACGACCGGAGCGCACCTGGGAGCCGCAGCTGTCGGTGTAACACGCGAGATTTTTTCCACAACTTTTTCGTGCTTGCACGGGATGAAAACGCGCGCATTCATGCAATACTCCGCGCATGCCCGTGAGTGCGCTGCCCGATCTGAACGTCCTTCCAGCCGAAGCGCTGCGGGCGCTGATCCTGACCCAGCATCAGGAGTTGATCAGCAAAGACGAGCAACTACTCTCCTGTGAGCGCGAGATCGAGCATCTGAATCTGCTGTTGTCGAAGCTACATCGCATGCAGTTTGGGCGGAGGTCGGAGAAGCTGTCGCGAGAGATCGAACAGTTGGAATTACGGCTGGAGGAACTGCAGTCGAATGCTGGCGAGAAAGAGCCTTAGCTGCCGGATCCGGCATCGGTTCAAGCCGCTTGGGGTACGGCAGCAACAGCCAAGCCGACACGTCGTACCTGGCCCGATCATCTTCCGCGACAAACGCGCCGGCACGATCCGAAACAAATGGTGTGCCCGCAATGCCAGGGCGAGCTACGAAAACTGGGCGAGAACGTTTCGGAGATGCTGGGGTAGTGCCCGCCAGTTTCGTGGTGATCCGGCATGTGCGCATTAAGCTGAGCTGCACCAAGTGCGACTGCATTGTGCAGGCGGAAGCTCCGAGCCGTCCCATCGAGCGTGAGTTTCGGACGAGGGAAAGGGGCAGAGGGTGTCGAAGAGCAGGTTGCCCTGTGTTTTCATCGCGCGTCTGTCTTTGACTCTGGCTTGTGAGCAACACCCATTCTTACGTTCTTCACCATCCAAGCCTAGATTGGGTGCTTCGTTCGTCAGTCCTACCTCTCGCGATGCCTGGTCCTTCCTCCGTTCTCCTTCCCAATTCGTTGCAAGTCCCTTATCATCTCCGCAGCCGCGTCTCTGGTTTTCGACATTCTTGTCCCTGAGTTCAAGTCAAACTCGGACTTGTGCGGAGCCAGCGGGAAAGTGAAGATATGATTGCCCCTGCGAGTATAGATAGGCGAGGTTGTTTTCCCCTCTGCTCCGAGGCAGGAAATTGGGAGCGCAATGCCCAAGACACTGCGGAAGGCAGAACAGAATGATCTGGCGTTACGCTTGGCTTCCAAAAAGAGCAGGCGTGCCAGGTTCGGCACGCCTTTCGTTATACTTAGAAGGGCTGAAATTCTACACAAGCATCCTGGCAGCAAGTCGCCGCCGAGAGTGGAGGAAGATCGCTCCCAAGCAGCAGAAGCCAGCCAAAAGGAGATAGGCCGCAGCGGTTCCGCCCTCAGCTACCGATACATAGACGAACTCTTGCGCTGGACATGGGTTTTTGGTGCTTTCGGCTGTGCACACGTTCGACGTTCCAGTTACGTCAGGCGAGAGCACCACCAGGTTCGAAAATTGACCAAGTGTATAGGTTTCGGCAAGCGCAAGCAAGCTCCCAGCCTGAGCCGTCGTGCTCAAACAGCCATTCGATCCAAAAATATCGATGCAAAGCTGAGACGTACTCAGCCCATTTTGGGTGAACGGATGCGAAAGAAGATAGCTCTCGACGCCACTGGGGTCGAACACCGCCCATAATGCGAACGTATCGATAATTTGGGTGTTTCCCGAAGATGTAAGTACAAGGTTGGTAAGGTACCCCACGGCACCGTACAACGACGCACTTTGCCCCGCCAATGTCCAAGAAGTAGGGTTGGAGGTGACATTGGAAAACGACGTCGTTTGCGCATTCCAACTCGAGCCGATGTAAGACGAGTCTGCGAAGTCATCGCAGACGACAGCCGTAGTCGTACCGCCTACGGTGGCATAGTACGGGCTCACGTAGATGCCGTCATAGGACTGCCCAGAGACGCCGGTGAGAGTTACGGAAGTCTGGGCGAAAGCGACCGACGCAAGGCAAATTGCCAATATCAGACCACAGATTTGCACTGCTTTTCTCATATAGAGTCTGCGCTCCTCGTTTCGAGACGGGGGAGGAGTACACTGAGCGCTCATACAAGCCCGCGCCCACTACAACGATCCCTACTTTAGCTCGAAAACTACAGCTGTCAAGACTGATAATTTCTGCGACTGTTGCAAGCGTTTGCAACTGTTAGATTAGTCGTATCTCATTGAAAATAAGACGGTAGTTTCAAGACTTAAAGGCACGAAAGAGCCATTCTGGATGTGCCCGCCTTCTTATATCCTTTGGCATAGGGGATGTTGTCTTCTCGGGTATCAAGGAGCATTGTGATCAGGACACTTTGTTCGTTATCTATAGCCCTCGTTTTAACTATCGTAGTTTCGTTTGCCGGCTGCTCTCGAGACCCTAACGTCCGCAAACAGAAGTACTTGGATAGTGCACAGCAATATTTCGAGAAGGCAAAGCTCGACGAATCCATCGTCGAGTATCGAAACGCCTTGAGCGTCGATCCGAATTATGCTGAGGCCCATTACGGGTTAGCGCTGGTTTATTTGAGGAAGCAGGATTGGCCTCGGGCGGCACAAGAACTGACCCGGACCGCCGATTTGCAGCCCGGGAATTTTGGCGCAAGGCTGGAGTTGGCTAGGTTATTGATTGCCGGACGGAATTTCGACCCAGCTAAAGAGCAGGTGGACTGGATAATCCAGGCACGCCCGAATGATGGGAAATCTCATCGCGTGGCGGCCGACCTGTTGGCAGCCCAGGCCAACTTCCCTGCGGCGCTCAGGGAAGCGGAAAAAGGGGTGTCGCTCAGTCCTAATGAATCCGACTCCTATTTGGAACTCGCGCTGATGCAACTCAGGAACAGTCAAGCGGATGCTGCGGAAGCGAATTTCAAAAGGGCCGTCGATTTGGATCCTAAGGCCATCGCTTCCCGATTAATGTTGGCTAACTATTATCAGGTGCGCAGCCGACTTGCTGACGCGGAACAACAGCTTCATGAGGCCATTCAGGCTAATTCCCAAGATCCCGAACCTGTAGCGGCACTCGCCCGCATTTATCTCGCCCAAGGAAGAAAAAATGATGCAGAGACACTGCTGATTCAGAAGAAGAGCAACTTCGGCGACAACTCCGTCGCATATAGGATGCTCGGCGATTTCTATATTGGAACCGGAGAGCTTGAGAAAGCGACCAGCGAATATCGCACGCTGTATCAGGATCACCCGAAAGACCTTCAGGTGAAGAAGAACTTTACCGACCTCTTGATTCACACGGGCCGGCTCGATGAGGCGGAGAAGGTCAACAAAGAGATTTTGAAGGCAGATCCCAACGATAGCGACGGTCTGATTTATCTGGGACAGTTGCAACTGCGCAACAGTGACGCCAATGCTGCCATTTCTACCTTGCAGACGGTAATCAAGAACGATCCCAACAATGGAATGGCGCATTATTATCTCGGCGTGGCATTTCAAAAATCCGGGAATCTGGAGAGTGCGGAAAGAGAACTTAGGGACTCTGTTCGAGTACGTCCAGACCTGTTCGACGCACAGCGTGAACTTGGAATTCTAGCAATGCGGCGCGGAGATATGACTACACTATCCCAGACGAGTAGTCAGATGATTGCTCTCCGCCCGACGTCAGGTGACGGCTATGCTCTCCGAGCGGTCTCCGAGATCAATCGCAAGGAGTTTCGCGCTGCGGAAAACGACGTGCACCACGCGATCGAAGTAGCTCCTGGAAGCGCCGCTGGTTACGTGCAATTGGGGAATTTGAACTTTGCTCAACAGCTCTTTAAAGAGGCGGAGAGCGCCTACCGCTCGGCACTGGAGCGAGACCCAAAATCCAGTGATGCGCTTCGAGGGTTGATGAGCATTTATCTCGCCCTCAAACAGCCAGATGCGGCGATAGCCGCCGCGAAGATTCAAATATCCAGGGTGCCCGACAATAGCGCATTCTACGATTTACTTGGAACTGTTTTGTTCCAACAGGAGAAGGACCTCGTTGCAGCCAGAGCAGCACTCTCAACGTCGGTGCAACTCGACAAGAACAACACAGATGCCTCAATGAAGCTCGGTCAGGTTGAGACCGCTGCCGGCCAAACTGAAGAAGCTATTGCGACATACCGCGCAGCCGCCAACGACAATCCGCACGACGCAGGTTTTCACGTTCTGCTCGGACAGATTTTTCAGTCCCGGCAAGATTGGGCCAATGCTGATGAGGAATATCAGAAGGCGCTCGCACTCAGGCATGATGATCCAATCGCCTCCTGCAACCTTGCCTACGTAATCGTGCAAAAAGGTGGCGATCTTGACGTTGCATTGTCTTTGGCCGAGACAGCACGTCGTCGAATGCCAACGTCAGCCGATGCGGCTGACACACTGGGCTGGATCTATTATCAGAAGCGCGCTTACCCTTCAGCAGTCGAATCGCTCAAGGCGGCAATAGTGCTGACGCAGGACAGCAAGGTCCCCGATAACCCGCGATATCATTATCATCTGGGAATGGCCTACGCGAAAAACGGTGAAACGCGGATGGCCCGAGAACAATTGAAACGAGTACTCATAATGAGTCCTGGGGCAAGCGATGCAGCAGACGCGCGGAATGAGCTCGCGCGGTTGAAGTCATAGTGCGCTTGACTGTGCTTGGGATAGCAGCCCACAGAAATAGTTTTTTGCATCTTGCGCAAGCTGAAGAGAAAATCGAGGCATTTGGGACTCAGCACGAGTTGGACGAAGCCGATGCTCGAAATTCGCTCCCTCGCAAAACCCACAAAAAGAACAGATCAACGACGATAGCGAGCCCGAGAAAGACGACTCCGCCTTGATGATGTAACCGTCCGTGCAGATAGCCGGGATCGACTTGCGTCCCCAGTTCTGCAATCGTAAAAATGCGCACCGCATTTTTTGCGACGGAAAGCAGAAGAGACATTCCGACCAACAGAAGTCTTCGCCACCAGGAGCCTAGAAATAAGTACGCGAGCACCAGAGTTATGACAATCAACATTGTGCTAGATCGAATACTGCTGCATTCCTTTGCCACTTCGATGTCTAAACCGGGAATCGATACCGCGACGCCATCGCGAGCGACAGGTACACCCGCGGCATGGAACAATATTGCTGTGGCAAATGCAGATTGATGCTGCAGAATGTCTTTGATTTTCTCGACTGACTGTTCCGGTAGAGGAGCCGAGAGGAACAGGAAGCACAAAGGGAACAGAAACGCGCGAAGTGCTCGAACTCCGAAGCAGCTGATTACAGCTCCGATCCACCACAAAACTAACCCCAGCATCGTTAGCGGCAATCCAGAGTCGGCCTTCAGCAATACACCAAGATCTCGAAGAAGAACGCCCCCGCTAATGAGAAACCATCCTAGCCAGCCAAAGGACCAGGAAAGTGAATGCAGAGCTTTTCTTTCAGAGAAAATCAGGGCAATGCTGATCGGCAAGATTAATAAGATGTGCGTATAAGCATCATTATGGAGCGCGAGTTTGATTGTTGAGACGATCGGCTGATACCAGATCACCAAAGAAGCGACGATAAGCGATATGAATATCTTTCTATGCCAATCAACAATATTCGAACTTGGCGGCTTGGCGGGACTCACCCCCTCAGACACTCCCGAAAATGGCATAAAGAGGAACTTACGATACTGGATCAGGCTCGTCAATGACACGTTGGTGTAGATCAGAAACTATGCTCCTTCGCCTCATCCGGGTACTCTTTGTTCCAATTTGCACGTTCTGGATTGGATCATTATTCTGATTCGTCAGTGAAAATCTATTATGAATAAATCTCTACTTGTCACCGGTGGAGCCGGGTTTATCGGATCGAACTTCATCCTACAGCGGATGGAGAAGGACACTTTTTCGATCGTCAATTTGGACAAACTCACCTATGCCGGCAACGTCCGCAACCTGGAGAGCATTGCCGCCCAGCCGCGATACAAGTTCGTGCATGGTGAGATCGGGGATCGCAAGCTGGTGCGCGAACTGTTGGAGACGCATCAGCCGGCTGCTGTCGTTCACTTCGCCGCCGAAAGCCACGTGGATCGATCGATTCGCGGTCCACAGGATTTCATCGCTACGAACATTAATGGCACATTCGCTCTGCTGGAAGAGGCTCGTGCTTATTGGGCGGAGCTTGGGCAGAGTGAGAAAGAGCACTTCCGCTTTCTCCATGTTTCAACGGACGAGGTCTACGGATCGTTGGGTCCGAACGATCCCCCATTTTCCGAGACCACTCCGTACGCGCCCAACAGCCCCTATGCTGCTTCCAAGGCCTCTTCTGATCATCTCGTGCGGGCCTATCACCATACCTACGGGCTTCCAACTCTGACCACCAACTGTTCTAACAATTACGGGCCGTTTCAGTTTCCCGAGAAGCTGATTCCTCTGATGATCCTAAACGCCCGCAATGGCAAACCGCTGCCGGTATATGGCGATGGTCAAAACGTGCGCGACTGGCTGTACGTAGAGGATCATTGCAGGGCAATCGCAACTGTGCTCGAGCGCGGTCGCCCCGGAGTGACCTACAACATCGGAGGATGGAACGAGAAGGCGAACATCGATATCGTGCATACCATCTGCGATCTAGTCGATGAAATTGTGCCGAGAGCGTTCGGCTCGCGTCGTGAGTTGGTCACGTTTGTCAAGGATCGCCCCGGACATGATCGTCGCTATGCTATGGACGCCCACAAGATCAGGCGCGAACTGGGATGGAGGCCGAAGGAGACCTTTGAGAGCGGCATTCGCAAAACCGTTCGCTGGTATCTGGAGCACGAAGATTGGATCCGTGAGGTAACCAGCGGAAGCTATCGACAGTGGATTGCGACTCACTACTCGGTATAGTCCGTACACGGGCAGGACAGAGGAAAAACGACAGAACTCATGAACGATAGCACGCGGTACAAAGGGATCATTTTGGCGGGAGGGTCGGGGACCCGTTTGTACCCGGTGACTCAGGCGATGGGAAAGAGTCTGCTTCCGGTCTACAACAAGCCGATGATTTACTACCCGCTGTGTACGCTCATGCTGGCTGGGATCCGGGAAATTCTGATCATTTCGACGCCCGAGGACGTGCCGCGATTTCAGGCGTTGCTGCGGGACGGGAGCCAATTCGGCGTTCAGTTTCAGTACCGTGCACAACCGAAGCCCGAGGGCATCGCGCAGGCTTTTTTGATTGCCGAAGAGTTCCTGGCCGGCAGTCCGTGCGCGCTCGTGCTGGGAGATAACATTTTCTACGGTCACGATCTAGGCAAAGACCTGCGGACAGCGGCGCAGACGGAGCGTGGGGCGCGGGTGTTCGCCTACCCTGTGCATGACCCGGAACGATACGGAGTCGTGGAGTTCGATCATGCTGGACGGGCGCTTAGCATCGAGGAGAAGCCCCGGCAACCGAAGTCACGTTATGCGGTGACGGGGCTCTATTTTTATGACTCGCAAGTGGTCGGGATTGCCAAATCTCTGAAGCCCAGCGCACGTGGGGAACTGGAGATCACTGATGTCAACAAGGTGTACTTGCAAAATGGAGAGATTGAAGTCATCGTGATGGGCCGCGGCATGGCGTGGTTAGATACTGGAACACACGAATCGTTGATGGACGCTGCCCTTTACATTCAGGCGATCGAGAAGCGGCAGGGTTTGATGGTCGCGTGCCCGGAGGAGGTTGGGTATCGCTACGGCTATATCACAGCTGATCACGTAGAACGGGTCGCAACAGCGATGAAGAACAGCGGCTACGGAGCCTACCTGCTACAGTTGCTGAAAGAGAAGGTATTCTGAACGTGGGCTTGATTTCTTCACCTACCGTGACTTCGTTTACCAAAATTGAGACGTCGCTGCCGGGAGTTTGGATCATCGAACCCCGTGTGTTCGGCGATGATCGCGGATTCTTTCTGGAGAGCTACAACCAGCGCAGTATGACTGAGTTGGGAATTGAAGAAACCTTCGTGCAGGACAATCACTCCTGCTCGAGTCGCAACGTGCTGCGGGGGTTGCATTATCAGATCCGGCAGACGCAGGGGAAGCTAGTGCGTGCCATTATCGGTGAGATTCTGGACGTCGCCGTCGACCTCAGAAGGAGCTCCACCACGTTCGGCCGCTGGGAGGCCGTGCGGCTTTCCGAAGAAAACAAGAAGATGCTGTGGATCCCAGCCGGATTCGCGCATGGATTCTTGGTTCTTTCCGACAAAGCTCATGTTCTGTACAAAGCCACCGACTACTACGCCCCGCAGCACGAGCGCACACTTGCCTGGAATGATCCGGACTTGAAGATCGATTGGAGATTGCAAAGCGAACCCATCGTTTCGGCGAAGGATCAGCGAGGCGTACCGCTGCGCGAGGCCGAAACGTTTGATTAGAAGGAATCCCTAATGAAAGCATTGATCCTAGGAGCTTCGGGCCTGCTCGGGCAGGCTCTGAGGCGGGAGTGGAGCGGTGACGAAGTTATCGGTCTAAGCGTGGAAGATGTCGATATACGCGATGCTGCTAAGGTTCGGGAAGCGATCGAGAAAATAAGGCCCGAGTGGATCGTATTGGCTGCCGCCTACACAGATGTGGACGGTTGCGAGAGCAATCAGGAGTTGGCGTTCGCCGTGAACCGCGACGGTGCGGTACATGTCGCCCAGGCAGCGGAGCGGATTGGTGCCAGAGTACTCTTCCTCAGCTCTGATTACGTCTTTGATGGGACGAAAACGTCCGCGTACGAAACGGACGATCCACGCAATCCGCAGAGTGTTTACGGGCGATCGAAGGCGGAAGCCGAGGTGAAATTGCTAGAAGAGCTCCCGGGCTGCTGCATCGTGCGGACGGCATGGATGTTCGGCACGGGTGGCAAATGCTTTCCAGACACGATTTTGAAACTGGCTGCAACTCGATCCACGCTCGATGTGGTCAACGATCAACGTGGATGCCCGACATATTCGATCGACCTGGCGAGAGTGATTCCCCAGTTGTGCCGCAAAGGTGCAAGCGGGATTGTTCATGCCACCAACGCCGGAAGTTGCTCGTGGTTCGAATTCGCTCGGGAGATTGTCCGTCAAGACGGGCTTCGCACCGAAATCCGGCCGATTACTACTCAGCAGATGCCCCGCCCGGCCAAGCGGCCCGCGTACTCTGTGCTTTCCCCTGCGAGCCTGAACAGCCTCGGGATCAAAATGCCTTCCTGGCAGGACGCCGTTTCGCGCTATCTAGAAGAACGGAAAGGCTAGTTCATTTCCCAGAACTCGTCCACGCCAGCGGCCCGGGATCGGTCCAGGAATAGCATCAAGCCGGCTGCCTACATGGCTCGATCAATCAGCGTTGTTCTTTGGATTGCGCTTTAGGTCCTTCACGTCACTGGGCTGCCTAACGCCATTTTGTTGGCTTTAAGATCACCTCTGGAGATGAAATGCACGGAACACCAAAGAAGGTGCCTGGGACTTTTTTTTTCAAGCGTTGGCAAACTCGACCCCAGTGATTTCGGTCAAAATGTCAATCCGTATTGGAGCAATTCCAAGTTGACAGACAACCTGCTTTTCCGTGAACGTTACTGCCGTGACTCCATCATGCTCAACGGGGGCGCCGAATTTCTTGATGAGAGCAGTTCCCCCGTAAAGTACGAAGTGTTTGGGAGTATGCCCTAGTTCTTCCCAGAGTTTGCGTTGCGCGGCCGGGAGGATCTGCAGTTTGGGAGTGAACATCCTGCCTGTTACAGCGCCTTTCGAGACGATTCACACTGGCATATGAAACAGCCGAGATATCCATCGATCGTTCAACGGCAAAGATCTAAAGGCGCAAGCTGCTTCACTCGGCTTTCTGCTTGGCGCCTGTGGTGAGAGCTATCTTATCACTGTGCCTCATCCCGTTATCTCTGCAGTCGAGATGCAGAACAAGATTTCAAGACTCATGCCTGCGGTTTTCAGAGGTAATCTGCAGCGTCGTCTTGCCGGTGACAGAAGCCATTTTTCAAGTTGATCCGGTGCGTCTGACCGTGACATGTGCTACACAGCGTGATCAGGTTTGTCTCGGCATCATCACCGGAGTGGCTACGGAATTCCTGGTGATGAACTTCCAGATTGGTCATTGAACCACAAGCTTGGCAGCGCCAGTTGTCCCTGCGGATCACCTGTTGTCGCAGCTCATCGTACGCATCGGGATCCAGACGCAGTGGTGGTATCTTCGGGCGGACCGCTTTCATGCCGCCTCTTCATTCAGCTGAGTAAGGAATGCCTGTTTCTGCTGCTCTGGCAGAAGACGAAAGAACCGCTTCATCGAAAACAACAGTGTTTCCGGATCCCCGTTGTCCAAGTTGGCTCCCGCGAGAAAATCTGCACAGATCATTTCCAAGCAATAGCCTCGCGATCGGTCTGAGCCAAGCATCAGCGCAGCTATCTCGAGGGCCTGATGAATTACCGAAATCTGGCTCTGATACAGTTTGAAGTAAACGATCTCCCAAGGCTCTGTCGTTTTTCCGGTGAGCTCTCGCTCCACCGCTTGCTGGAAATCTTCCTTCGACAACTCCTGAGCTTTGTGCAACCACGTTGCACAATCGAAGTGCTGTTTGTCTCTGCGCGCCACTTTGGCCAACTCGATTCCCTTAGTCCAGCCCACATTCTCCAGCTGCTTCCGCGCCTGCGGAGGTAGGTTCTCGTGGATCGACATCAGGTAGTACGCCTTCCTCCTCGACTCTGGAAATCTCCTCTGCAAAAAATCCTCGAACGACTTCAGTCCTTCGACTCGCCAGTATTGGCCTGCTCGCACCTCGCATAGATACCGTCCAAGCTCCACGAACTTGGTGTCGCGCTCCGCGTCCTTCCGCTGTTCCCACGCCAGAATCTCGTCAATTTTCGACAGCACGAACAGCGCTCGAGTTCGATTCAGTTTCGGAGGCATCGGCGGAAAATCAGTAATCAAGCTCGTCAAGCCAACCAAGATCTGCTCCGGAACGTCGCACAAGATTGACGTCGATGATGTCCTGTTTTCCCAGGCACAGTCCCACATAAGGACACGTCGTACAGGGGTTCTGAGGGAAGCGAATTCCGCTATGCGGCAAGAACTCCGCGGCCTCAATTCTTCGAATCGTGTTGCGGACTACGCGTTCAAATTGCTGCCGTTGAGAATCAGTAATCGTCGTCTTCAGATATTGGATTTCGACGAGGCGTTTGCGAATGAAGACGATCTGAGCAACTTCTGGAATGCCGGTCATCCATGAATAACAAATCAGTTGCGGATCCAGTGCCAGCAAGCCATCCGGCTTCTCGGCGTACCGATTCGCCGAAGTCTTCCATTCCAATACACAGTGGTTTTCGTCCAGCCTGCCGATCGCGTCCACATAGCCGACAAAATTGCTTTCGTCCACACGACGCGTGAACTTGACCTGCAGGCTTCTTCGCGGCCAGGGAACCCGAACTCGATCGTCCTGGCAGAATCGGGTCAGCAGCATCAGACCCTGATCGAACATGCGATCCCAGGTGTCGTGGTTTCCATATCTCAGCTGCTCCTTTTTTGCAGCCGACCATTCTCGAAAGAGAGTCTCCCCGGGATCTTCGCGACGAAAATAGGCGTTGAGAGCTTGTTCAAATGCTCGTCCAAAGAGCATCGAGGCACGCTTGTCGTGCTCGACCCAGCAGTCGAGGTAGCGATAACGGTACCGTTTCGGGCAAGTCAGAAACTGACTGATTTGGGTGAAGCTGTAAATCATCAGGCCACCTGCGGAGCATCGAGATTTGCGGGGGAGAGTTCTTCCCACCGACCTGCAGCAGCAAAACCATCGAAACGGAGCAGGGAAGCGCCGTTAAAGACGATATGGCTGACTTTGACCACTCCAATGAGCCCGACCATTTGCCGCTCGTCGACTTCATCCCGGCCCAACATCTCTGAGTCATAGCCAAAATCGCGCAAGAACCAGTTCAGCTTCCACAGCCCCGCAAGGCGAGCCGTCTGCATCCGCGGATGGAACTCTCAGCCCCGCGGCGTCGGCAACCGAGGCCACAGTCCAGGGAGGGGAAGAGCAACCTGACGCTGTGCCGGTCGCCACTGCACCGTCAAAGCCGGCCGAGGCTGCGGAGTCCGCGCTTGGCTGCGGGGTTACCAGCAGTCTGGAATGCGAAGACTTCTTTTTGCACTCGGACAATATGCATTACAACGCCCTGGATTGGCCGTCTGCTTCTATTCGCGCTCGCGACATGTTTTTTCCTCGTCGCATTTTGGATTCACCTCAATGCTCGGCTGAAACCCCGCGATTCGGCATTTGCGGGAAAGGCTCATTGACAGGTTGATTGCGATTAGGCCTCCTCAGGGTACCAAGGTTACTGAAATATGGCGATTGCGCCCAATCCAGATTTAAACTGCTATCTTCACCTTCTTAGTCGAGATCTGCGGGTCAAACAAAAGATTTTCAATATCCTGTCTTTGCCCAGGAAGAACCTCTCTTAATGCCCATTCAATTCGGTCCACAGCATTTCGAATGTCAGCCTCAAGCGCCTCCTGCTGGGAGCCGCACGCAGCAAATGAGATGACCTGCAGCGAGTTCCGCACATGATGATTCATCAGCCGTATCACTTCCAGTTTTCTTAAGATGTTGCGCTGTTGTCGTCGCTCGTAAAACAACACCACGAGACCGACTGCGAGTCCAAGTAGAGCGTCAGAAATCATCGCAGTCGTGCGAGTGTGTGTGTGCTGCTGCAGCCAAACCTCAGAGAGACTTCCAAAGACAAAGAAGGCAAATCCGATGAGAATGCTTCTCAGTGTGGAAATCCAACTTGAACGTATGTTGGTCATGGAACCTCGGCCGACCTCCTTCCCCGCATACAAAACAGGGCCGACGGTCCTCCCCCGAGTACCGTCGGCCCGGTTCCCCGCGCCGGGGAACACATTCACTCTAGCTCTTCCATGCCGATTGCCATGTCGACTGGAGGTTTCGAACTACGGTTAGCGTCTATGTAGTCCCACCCAGGTCAAAAAACCACCTGCCAAGAGTCCGGCGGCAAACGCTAGACCGACGGCTTCGAATGGCCTTCGTTTCACTAGGTGTTTCACTTCTTCAATTGCATCTTCGGCAGCATGGCGGCCATGTCTGATGGCCTGCCCCGCAGAGCGAACACCCTCTTGAACGGCATCAGCGGCGATCGTACGAACCTTCGAAACTTCCCGGACAGCATCCTCGAACGGCTTCGTATTTTCCAAGGCAGCAGTTTGCATAACTTTGGTCTCCCTTCGTTTCTGATGAATCCCTGACTCTTTGTGGGCCCGTCAAAAACACCGCATGCGGAAGCCCCGTCGCTTTGTCGGTTTTGTCATTGACTGGAACGCGCGACGCTGCAACCAAAGTTCTCTGCTGTTGATCACAGGACCACCGTCACTTTGTGAACATGAAGATAGTTTCTCGATCGCATTCGAATCGGACAGCAGCCTTTCGCCTTCTCCCTGGATCTCATCATTGTTGCGTGGCTGCATATTGCCGGAACCGGGAAAGAACACATATAGAACTCCGTCCGATTCACCGCCATGGCGCGCATCCGGGGCAATCCCTAGCCTTTCGGCCAGTGCGACGGAGCCTTCACCTGGAGCCCCAATATCTGCGTAGATAGCAAACGAGGATTTGCCGTTGCGGAGGTTGACGACAAATGCGAAATCCCCCAACTGCGCGCCTCCGCCTTCGGCGATCTCTTCCGGTAACGCTACGTAGGGAATCTTCGTGGCATCAACATACCGCCTTGGGTCGTTGAACTCTTTGGTCCTGTCTGCCAGTGAAGTGCAGGAGATGTAATAACCGGGGAAAGGATCGGCCTCCCCTTGAACGATAGGGGTGCCGTGTCGATCAGTAATGATGCCGTCCCAGTGGCCTGGTCTACCGGCGTTCGCCAATTCATCAATACCGGTATCATCAGGGTGGTAAGCGTTCGGGGCACCGTCGGCATCGATCGTCATACCCGCGATGAAAAAGAAAGTGTTGTCTGGAAACTGCCAAATCCGCGATTCGTCAACCTGCTCTCCATCTCGATTCCGCAGAGCAAGATTCAGCGGCTTCGGTCTATCGTTGGCGCAGCTATTTAATGACGGGTGTTTTGGGTACTTTGCTAAGGGTTGCGCAAACGCAACCCCAGACACATATAACAATAGAAAGAACAAGACTGTACTGAAGGTTCGATTCCTCATTCCTTCTCCCTATTCGCAGCAGGAGGCGAGTTTTGCAAAGTAACGCTCTCGTATTCCCAACGAAGTTCCCATTCATTCGCCGTCTAACTCAGGCAGCTTTCTATCATTCCTTCGATTGCGTGAACCGCCGCTGAACAGGAAAGCTCTACATCAGAGTGTCTTCGAAATCCGATGATCAACGAACCATGATCTTTAGCACGATTCGTGCCGGTCGGTAATAACTCCCAAGTTGTTAAGAAATAGGGGCCGGAAGTGCCATCTTGGCACCTTTAGACGGTCACTCGTCAAAGGAATCGGACTACAAACCAAATATTCGGACATGGATGCTGCTGATGGACAGGCGAGATGTCTGCAACAATTCCTCCGAGGAAGCTTTGACGAACCATTGTCTGCACTCGCATGATCGTCGCCCTTCGGTTTCTACGCTCACTTCAATTCTTGTCTCGTTTTTCCTTCTCCATAGGACAGAGACGGCCGGGGAAAGACCAGGACCGAGTGGGGCCGAGCTGCGCACCCAACCCTTGGGAATCAGAGGCGCCACCAGGCGAGAATGATTCAAGTTCTTAGCCGGCGTTTCCTGCCAGAGACATCGGAAGCTTCCGAACGAACCGCCGATTGTGTTTTGGGGCCCTTCACCCAGTCCTTAGTGAGGCGGGGCCAAGCTTCCTGGACTCCTATCCGGCCTCCCCCGACCGCGCTAGTACCCTGTCTGCCCTCCGAACCAACGGTGCGGGGGGACCAGAGAACAAAAATAAATTTCATCGCAGGCGAAAGAAATCAAGGCAACTTGGGTATTGGACTAATGGGGGGGATCCCGCCCCGAGAAGTGGTCGGCGGCAGGATCCATGGGTGCGAATGCTTCGCTCCCGACCCTTAACTGACAACGCAGGAGGCCAAAATGCCCCCAAAACAATACCGCACCTATCAGGCGCCGGAGAACGTCGAGGAAAAGACCACCGCGACCGGCTCTGCGCGCAAGACCAAAAACACGCCCAAGACTCCAAAGAAGATCCGTTCCCGCGTGCCTCGCGGCCAAAGGAAGAACTCCTCCTCTTCATCTGTATCTGGTTATTTAACCCGCCAAATCCTTCAGCAGACTAACGGCAAGCTGCATGAGGTAATCATGTCTCTCTATGAGACCCTTGCAGGTTACTTTGACATGAACAATAACGACATGGCGCAGCTGGTTGATCTGATGATCGCCGATTTCTGGCGCATGTCAGAAGGCATCAAGCATTGAGAAGCTTGAAACGGCCGAGGGCGACGTGCCCAAAGCCGCCTAACCAACACGCCGCAGGGGAATGCGGACGCACTCCGAACGCCCTTGCGTCGTTGTTATGTCGCCCGGGATTCCGTGCGGGTGAAATAGGAACATGAAGGAAGGTCAATGACCAGGAACAAGGATCGCAAGGCGGTTGAGAAGCAAAACTCCGAGAGCAACGAGCCGTCCGTTCTCTCCCACCCTGAACGCGAACACGCTGCGAGAGAAAGGGCGCGGTGCGCGGCCGGCTCCGAGCCAACCTCCGTTCGCAACAACAAGGAAGACGGATCAGTAACGCGGTCGCCAGGGAAGCCACGCCAAATCTTGCAGCGAAAAATCGAGGCGAACCGGCGTAACGCACAACGTTCGCGGGGGCCGCGCACAGCCGAGGGCAAGGCGCGCACCCGCGGCAACGCTTGGCGCCACGGGCTGAGAAGCGAGACGTTGTTGTTCGGCTCCGATGGGGTGCCGATCGATCCTGAGCTCCAGGGTGTCTATGCACTTGTGCGGCACCAATACGGTCAAAACCATGCGGAGGGCGACGAACTGGTGCGCTCTGTGGTCGTCGAAGTTGCGCATCAGCGTCGCGCGGTGCAACTAGAAGGGAACTGCTTGAAAAGTGCCTTGGATGGCTCGAGTGCCGACGTCAGCCTGGAACATTTGCATCGCTATCGAACGGCGAGCCGGCGGGCTCTGCTCAAGCTTGTCGCAATTGCATCGCCCGGAACAGGCAAATTTTCCTCGGATTAATCCGTTTCTCTTGCGCGGCCGTCACGTTCCGGAAGGAAAACGCTTGCCAGCGCGATTAACAACACTAGCGTTTTGCTCCCAATCATTCAGTTTTCCACGCGCACGTCGACAAACTTTCGTAAGTCCTGATCAAAACTGGAAACTAGCACGTTCTTGGCCGCGGCCGTGGCGGCGATCAGACAATCGACAAAGTGAACCTTTGTTCTTTTATAGCGGTTCAGAGCATCGAGATGAACGGTCACCTCGGTGATCTCGACGCCGGGACTCGAGATCAAACGTCCGAGGGCAGAGGCGATATCGGGACGGGGATGTTGGTAGAAAGACTCGAGCACAAACACGCACTCTGCCAGAACCACCGGCAAGACTACAATTACAACGTCCCCACGATCGCAGGCATCGAAAAGCTTGCCAGCGGCTCTGGCATGCTTCTCGTGGTCCTGTACCAAATAGCGGACAATTAGATTAGTATCGACAAGCCTTTCCTTGCTCATCGCGTACCCTCATGACGCGCAATGTCAGCGGAGGCTTCGCGGATATCGGCAAAAGACATTCCCTTTCCTTTATTGCTCGCGAGCGCACCTTTGAGTGATCGAATGCCCGGATGTACCCGAATGGTAGCTCGGTCTCCCTCTACTTCGTACTCCAGCTTATCGCCCGGCTTGATTCGCAAAGCCTTTCGAATTCTCTCGGGAATGGTCGTCTGCCCCTTACTCGTTACCGTAGAATGTAGCATCGATATCTCCTTACTTTAGGTACATTTCCTTTCAACCATATTATCCCCTACCTTTGTCAGTTGGCAAGGACGCACGGAGATGGCCCCAGTCGATCTTTATCTCGCCGCAAGCGCGTTACTCGAGTGAGTGGCGAAAAGAGAACGCGTCCGCTCTTGCCCTGCATGACATTTTGCGGTTTGAGATCACGATGAATGGTGCCGACCGCGTGCGCAGCTTCCAACGCCCGGCAGAACTGTTGGACGATTTCCACCACCTTCTCTGGGGCCAGCTTCTTTTCGCGCAGCAGCATGGAGCGCAGATCTTCACCCTCGACAAACTCCATCGTTATGAACTTCATCCCGTCGGCTTCGCCGAGGTCATAAATGCGGACCACGTTGCGGTGCGTCACCTCGCGGGCAACGCAAACGGCAATACCTTCTCCGACGGAAAGGGAAGACCAAAAACCTGTTCTTGACGAAATATGCCATATCTGGCATATTCAAAAGGTACCATGAAACCACTGATCTTCGTTGCCGATTCACACCGCGCTCTGTTGGAGTTTCCGAAAGCCGTGCAGTAGCAGGTTGGTTTTGCTCTCTATCAGGCGCAGATGGCCGGCAAGCACATCGACGCCAAGCCGCTGAAGAACGTCGGAACCGGAGTGCTGGAAGTGGTTTCCGATCACAGCGGCGACACGTTCCGTACGGTGTACACGGTGAAGCTGGAAAAGGCTGTGTATGTGCTGCACGCCTTTCAGAAGAAATCGAAGCGCGGTATAGCCACGCCGAAGAGCGTCATCGACCTTGTGAAACGGCGGTTGCAACGTGCCATCGAGATCGACCGGGAAAGAGAGAAATAGTGATGCCCAAACGCCCAAAGGATTACGTGGTCGGCAGCGGAAACGTCTTCGCCGATCTTGGACTGCCCAACTCGGAGGAGGCCTTGGCCAAGGCCGAGCTTGCCCACAAAATCGCCCTGCTGATCCAGAACGAGGGGCTGACCCAAGTGCAGGCTGCCAAACTGCTGAGCATCGATCAACCCAAGGTCTCAGCCCTTTTTCGCGGGCATCTCTCCGGCTTCTCCCTGGAGCGGCTGATGCGGTTTCTGCTGCTGTTGGGGCAGGACATCAAAATCACGGTGCAAGCCTGTCCCCGCTCCCGGTCCCAGGCTCGCGTGCATGTGGGATAGAGAATAGCTTCGCATCGTTTGGTTCGCCGCGCACTCGACTACCCGCGAAAAATGCGCGGTTTCCGGGTTAGCGGTCGCGTACTGCGAGGCACTGGAACCTTCCTACGGACATGGAGGGCAAGCATCTTGCCTACACCCACTCCTGAGAAGTCTATGCCAGAGCCTTGGCTCTCCTTCCTTGGTGAGCTGGATGCGGCGGTTGAAGACCGAGGTCCGTCTGGACTGCATGGGCGGACTTACAGAGAAAGGCGTATTGCGAATTGTTGGTCATCCTCGCTACCCAAATTCGCCAGGTTCTCCCGCTGCAGTTGCCCCTCTGTTGGCGTCATTCCGGGAGTTGCCCGGTCACGCCTTCTGGCCCGGCGATCTGTCTTTGCTCGACCGATAGCATGTAAACCCCGTACGTCTTTTGGACTCAGGCAGATCAATCCGTTCTCCCCTAACTAAGAGCACTGAACCACTGCGCTCGATAATGGTTCGGCTGAACCTTGATCGTGACGTCACCACCGTGCGGCAAATACACAGCATAGATTTTTTCCGGCTCCGCCAGGCAGTAGTTGCCTTTGTTGACGAGTTCGAGCCAGACAGGCCAACTCGTCGCTGCCGCATTGATCGCGTTAACGACCACCGCCGATCCGCCAAAGGGACTTAGCAATTTCAATTTGACCGTCTCGCCACAGCACCGCAGGAGGAAATCCTTTGCTGCTCAGGTTCCCGCTGGCCTAAAACGTGCTCGCACGGGCCTTGTTTTATGTGAGTGTGGTCACTTCGCATTTTCGGGTGGGTTCTTATGATGATGGCCAGGAAGGTGGTGTGGTTGTGTCCACCCTGCAAGCGGTCCCGGGCCAGTCCATATCTCACTACCGAATCCTGAAAAAGCTCGGCAGCGGGGGCATGAGCGAGGTCTTTCAGGCTGAAGACTTGCAACTCGGTCGAAGTGTCGCATTGAAGTTCCTCTCCGACAATCTTGCCCGAGACCGGCAGGCATACGAGCGCTTCCGGCGGGAAGCACGCGCGGCATCTGCGCTCAATCATCCAAACATCTGCACGATTTATGAAGTGGGAGAGCAGGACGGGAATCTGTTCATCGCGATGGAGTGTCTGGAAGGACATTCACTACGGGATTTGCTGCGACACGGAACTCTGGATCTTGACCGCTTTCTGGAACTCGGAATCGAGATTTCAGATGCGCTCGACGCAGCCCACTCGCGCGGTATCGTTCATCGCGACATCAAGCCTGCCAATATCTTCGTCACCGAACGGGGGCATGCAAAATTGCTGGACTTCGGTCTAGCGAAGATCGATGGCAGAGCTGTGTTAGGTCTTGTGACGACGGTCAGCGATAGCAATCTGACTACGCCGGGTACCGCGCTGGGGACGGTGGCGTATATGTCGCCGGAACAGGCCCTGGGCAATGAACTGGACGCACGGACCGATCTATTTTCGTTTGGGGCGGTGCTCTACGAGATGGCGACTGGGTCTCTCCCTTTTGCCGGGAACACCACGGCTGCGATTTTTGACGCGATCCTGCATCGCATACCGACCGCGGCAGGGCGACTCAACCCGACGTTGCCCTCTGAGTGCGAGCGGATCATCCATGCGGCTCTGGAGAAAGATCGCGACGTGCGCTACCAGAGCGCTTCGGAAATCCGTGCCGATTTGAAGCGGCTGAAACGCGATACGGATTCGGACAAAATTCTGGCATCGAGCGGCCAGGTCCTAAGCACAAAAGCGCGCCGCCGCAAGAAAGTCAGATGGGCGCCATCGCTGATGTTGGCGGCCTGTCTGTGTTTCATCCTGGTAGCCACTTGGCTCGTGATCCCGCGCGGGACGCCGCGAGTCACCGGGCTCAAGCAGATCACGCATGACGGTTTCTTCAAAGGACCTCTCGTCAGCGACGGCACACGTATATATTTCTCCGAAATGTCGACTGGAAACACCGCACTGGGACAGGTGTCGGCCGCTGGCGGCGAAACGTTGACGATTCTCACTCCGTTTCGAAACGTTAACGTACTCGGCATGAGCACCGATCGCGCGACGCTGCTCGTCACCGATTACGGCGACACGAATCCAGCACCGCTGTGGGCCTTGCCGATTCCGGCGGGGACGCCGCGCCGCATCGGCGAGATCGAGGCAACCGAGGCTCGTTGGTCCCCGGATGGCAAACAATTGGTTTTTACCAGTGGTCTCAATTTGTTAGTGGCCGACGCGGATGGCAACAACGTCAGGAAGCTACGAAGCTTCACAGAAATTCCCAGCAAGGTGAGGTTTTCTCCTGACAGCAAGCGGCTGCGGCTGACGCTGACGCCGTTAGGGAAGAGGGTTTCGTCGATTTGGGAGATCAATGTCGATGGATCGAACCTGCATCCATTGTTGTCAGGATGGAGCGCCAACACCCTGCAATACGACGGTGACTGGACGGCGGACGGGCGTTACTACATTTTCATTGTGCAGGGAGCGGGCGGATCGGTGGATTTGTGGGCGCTGCGCGACGATCACGGGATTCTTCCCAGAAAGGCCGAGCCGGTAAGACTCACGACCGGACCCGTGTGGTATATCGATCCCTTGCCCGGCGTGACAGCAAACCGGATCTTCGCCAATGGCATTCTTCTGCAAGGGGAGTTGGTGCGGTATGACGCGGCATCGCGCCAATTCGTTCCGTTTTTGTCGGGAGTGTCTGCCGGTGAAGCGGATTTTTCTCCGGACGGAAAATGGATCGTGTATGTGAGTTATCCGCAACTCACGTTATGGAAGGCGCGTCAGGATGGATCTGAACGGACACAATTAACCTATTCGCCGATTCTCGCGACATTGCCACGCTGGTCGCCGGAAGGAAATCAGATCGCGTTTATTGGTACCGAAGCGGGCGACGTGTGGAAGGTATTCGTAGTCCCGGCTCAGGGTGGCAGTCCGAGGGAGTTGCTGCCGCGAGACCGGCAGGAATCGGACGCGACGTGGTCGCCCGATGGGAAGTTCCTCGCCTTCGGACGGCCGTCATATGGCGTAAATCTCGCCGAAACGGACTTGGCGGCATATGAGATCGCGATTTATGACACGGCCACACACCAAGCATTGACGGTGCCTGGATCGAAAGGACTGTTTAGTCCGCGCTGGTCGCCCGACGGAAAATACCTGGCAGCATTGTCATCGGATTCGAAGCGGCTCCTGCGGTTCGACTTCTTGACTCGTCAGTGGTCGGAATGGCTGCACGCGCAGGATGGCACGGTGGGTTATCCGGTTTGGGCGGCCGATAGCAAGTCGATCTATGTGGAGCGATTCCACGCGGCGGAGCCGTCGATGCACGTGGTCAAGGTGGGCGAAAACATCTCTCGCCGATACTTGTCGTGGGATTCGCTGCGACGCTTTGGGGGCATATGGGGGACGTGGTCAGGGATCACACCGGATGGCAGTGTCCTGGCGGTGCGCGATGTCAGCTCACACGAGATCTACGAACTCGAACTGCAGTTGCCTTAGAGAGCGGACTTCAGGCTTCGGATTTAATGGATCCTTAATTACTGCAGAAGGGAACTAGGTTGACTAGGGCCGATGTGCTCTGGGCCGCCGCACGAGCAACGCGTTAGTTCCCACAGGTTCAACTTTTGTGGGCTTTTCCCCCGGCTTATCAGTCCGACCTTATGAATGAGGGCGATTTGGACTCGCCGCTAGGGATCTGCGCCGACGAAAGAGCGTGCTCTCCGGGGAGCGAGAAGGACGCTCCAGCCTATTGTCTTCCCGCACTTGTAGGTCTGTCATTGAACTCTAATCCCGCATTCATTCCGGGCAAGTTATTGATTTTGCAACACGCGACCGCAAAGGAGAAGGCCTGCGCTTGACGCGAGCGACTCGAACACCGAGAATCAATCGATACATTTCTCTGAATCTGTCTTGATCCAGCACAACTTGGAAATTATAGTGACACGCAAACCAGGCAATCCCAGCTGGAGCAGCGGAAAACCTGCAGTGGCTCCCGCGTCATCTCCCACTGAATTTGAGTTGCAGGCCCGTCGGCTCGGACTTGCCGAAGCCGACTACGCTTCGTCGGATCAGCTGCGGCGCTGGTGCGCACAAAATCGCGACCGCTGCTACGTGCCGGAGTGGCTGCTCAAACAATGGAGTATGACAACTGATCCGAATGTCACGTGACTTTTTGGTAAATGATTCGTTCAAGCTCTTGAACCCTCATTCGACAGTTGTCGACGTAAAACACCAGTTCCCCATATTCTCCAATTGAATCGCTCCATTCGTCGGATCGGCACATTCATACTGGCCAGTAGCAGTGGTCAGAAGCATCGGCTGATTGCGCCCCTCCTTCATTTGTGGAGTTTAGGGCGTTTTTGTCCCCCTAAGTGGTTATCGTTTCCGGACCGGGTTTAGGCTGGCATCTTGTACCGAGTCACCTCGAATTCCTCATCCGAGTCTGGAATTGAAATCTCAAGGACTTGATTCAACAGCTCACCATCTTGGTCCAGTTGGTCGAGAGCTTCTGCGAACATTTCTAGCTGGAGATCAAGGTCCATCCCTAGCCTGCTTAATTCATCAGAGCTGGGAGAGATGTGATCAGGGTGTCGATGGATAGCAGAGTCGAGCGGATGAAGAGATGGATGAAGAACGAAACGGGATCGTGGGCAGAGAAGGGGCGATTTTGCGCAAGGCTCCCGC
>DASYZA010000261.1:0-31427 GCA_035946775.1 Candidatus Sulfotelmatobacter sp.
CCCTGTTAACCGAAGGGTTGTAGGTTCGAGTCCTACCTGAGGAGCCAGCACCCGTCCAGACTCATCCAGACCCGCCCAATCAATCCGATAGAATCAGTGAATTACGAAACCACAGGCCCAGACCTGTCCGTACTTATCCAGCCGAATCCATGTAAATGTGGGCCTTCCTGTGGGCATTTTCAGCACGCGCGTAACGGGGTGTTGATGTGGCTGGAGCCAAATTAACAGACGTCCAGATCCGGAAAGCAAAGCGATCCGATAACCCCTACAAGCTCTTCGATGGCGGGGGCATGTTCCTTTACGTCACGCCGACTGGAGGAAAGCTCTGGCGTTGGCAGTTTCGTTATCAGGGAAAGTACCAACAGATGTCGCTGGGGCCCTACCCGGAAGTGAGTTTGGAAGAAGCCCGCCTCAAGCATCAGGCAGAGGAAAAAATCCTGCGCAGCGGGCGCAATCCGATGGACGTCCGTAAAGAAGAGAAGAGAGGCTACACCGCCCGCATCGAAGCGCACTCTGCGATGAAAAGCTTTGCGGAAATCGAGAGAGAGTGGTTCGATCACTGGAAAGCCGGAAAGCAGGATCGCTACATTCAGCAAATGGAAGACCGGATCGCAACGGATATTCTTCCCCGCCTCGGTCATAGACCCATCGATGAGATCGAGGCACCGGAGGTCGTCGCCTTGGCGAGGGCAATTGAGGGCAGGGGTGCAAATGAGCTGGCTCGCAAGGCCCTCCGCACCACGGGCCAGATATTCCGTTACGCGATTGCACACGGTCATGCCAAGCGAAACCCGGTGAGCGACATCCGGCCATCCGACATTCTCAGATCTGTAGTAACGGTCAACCAACCGCGGGTTCAGCTAGAAGACCTTCCAAAGCTGCTACTCGATATCGACAGCTACACGGGCAGGCAGGTGACCAAGATCGCAATGTGGGTGATGGCTTGGACATTCGTTCGTACAAGTGAACTAGTGAGGGCGCCGTGGACCGAGTTCAATCTTGATGGAAGCCGGTGGGAAATTCCCAAAGAACGAATGAAGAAGCCGAGCCCGCATATTGTCCCGCTCGCCCGACAGGTGGTGAAGGCGCTGCGAAAGCTCCAGGTGATCACCGGCAACACCAAATGGGTATTCCCGAGCGACTGGGATTCAAACAAGCACATGAGCGAAGGAACCATTCTGGGTGCATTGAAGCGGATGGGGTACGCCGGGATCATGACAGGTCATGGGTTTCGGGGGATTGCTTCGACCATTCTGCATGAGCGCGGATATGAGGATGCGCACATCGAAACGCAGCTCGCTCATTTGAAGCGAAACAAAGTCAGCGCCGCCTACGATTACGCCAAGTATCTCGAGCCCAGAAAGAAAATGATGCAGGACTGGGCAGATTTCTTGGGACAGCAACTGCGAGAAGCGCGAAGACGCGCAAAGCTGACTACTTGGACAAGACCTCGCGTCAGAATCGCCATTGAGTTCCTTCAATTCCCGCTTGAGTTCCCTCCCCTGATCGCAGAACTCGATCCACAAACTTCCAGAGAGTGTTGCTACTATTCCTTCGCATTTGCTGTATCTTTTGCGCCAAGCTGTCGAGATCTCAGAACGCAGCAGATGCCGATGTGTCCGCAACGCCGACGGTCCTTCCACCCCGGAAACCGAAGGCGGCATCGGCCAGGTTCTCGATGCACCCGAAGCAAGTGATGAGGGTCCTTCCGTAGACGAGCAGACGCGGGAGGGGGCGTTCCCGTCAACCATGCAGTGACCGTTGCCCGCCAGGCAGGCAAGCTGCCGGCGGGAGTCCAACGGTCAATCGAAGGAGCTGCGGCGGCCTCGATTGATTAGCGGGAACTCCTGCGTCGACTGTGGTCGGAGAGCATCGCGGCAGATTATAGCTGGATGCGACCGAACCGGCGGCATCTCTGGACAGGCCTCTATCTGCCGGGGGTGGTGAGGGAGGGCGTGGGCGAGGTCGCCATTGCCGTTGACTGCTCGGGCTCCATCAGTGCCCGCCAGTTATCTCTGTTCGAGGCGAGGCGCGCTCGATCCTCGAAGGCCAGAGGCCGGAGCGCGTGTATGTGCTCTATTTTGACGCCGAGATTCATAAAGTCGAGATCTACGAAGCCCGCCAGCGGATTGCTCTCAGCCCAGTGGGCGGAGGAGGCACGGCGTTCGGCCCGTGCTTCGAGTAGCTCGACGAGCAAGGCATCCGGCCCCAGACGATGGTCTTCCTGACTGATCTCTACGGCTCTTTCCCGACTTCCCTGCCCTCGTATCCCCTGTTATGGGCATCGACTGGAGGCCGCGAAGCGCCGTTCGGCGAAGTGATTCCCATGCAGGCTGCGTAGGCAAAGCTGATGCAGCCGCCTACAGACTGTCAATCCCATTTAGCCGTGAGGACAGCCCCAGCGCCCACCATCGCAAGAAACCAACCGAGATAATGAAGGAGTACCCCATATGGCGCTTAGACTCTGCGACACGCATGCCTTCGGGGAAACAGCGGATGCTGAATCAACGCCGCCAGGTGACCAAATGAAGCAATCCTGCCTCCTGAGAACGGGAGATTATCCGGGGTTAGGATTTGGGGCAGTTAAGCCGGAATTTCACATCTTTGCGAGGCCCACTTCGCAGCAACTTGGCCACTGTCCGACATGGCGACTCTACGGCCAAGTGGATCGTCGAACATGCAAATTTCCCATCACCAACCCGCGATCCGGAGGGAAAAGCGGTTCCCGATGAGCGCATTGGTCTGAAGTCTTTGTTCGAGCTGACTCTGCTGGCGGTTCATTCCGCTAGTTGATTCCGATGCAGCGAGCAGGGATGAAATCTGCAGTGCATCCATGTGGGAACGGAACGCCGAGTGACAGCGACGCGATTGACTCACTGAAGGGCGGCATTCTTGCAAAGCACTTGTTGGATGGGTAAACTGTGCTCCCCCCTGTTCACCAACACGGAGAAGAGCCCAATCGTGCGTTTGGGTCATCACGAGGGAGGTTCCGAAATGAAAAGAGCAGTTCTCTTCGAAGGGAGATGGGCGTTCTTTTGCGTCCTTCTGCTTCCCGCGGTTGCTGGGGCGCAAAACTCTTCTTCGACCGTGAGCGTGGATTCCTGTGCGGCGCTCGAGCGGTTGAATTTGACGGATGTTCCGGGCGGGCCTGCCATCGTGACTTCCGCGCGGATGGTAGATGTACCTGGTGGAATCCGCCGCACGACCTCCTACCCGAGCGGCTATACCCCGGAATATCCGAGTGGGTACTCCGATGGAACGAGCCATCGATCTAGCGAGATTCGGCAGTATTGCGACGTCGCGGGCTACGCCGCACCCCAGAACAAGTTCGAACTGAAACTGCCGAATCTGCACGATTGGAATGGCAATTTGTTTTTTTATGCTTGCGGCGGCTTCTGCGGTGAAGTTTTGCCCGAATTCCTTGATCTTGGCCTGATGCGTGGCTATGCATCTGTGACGGGGAATGGCGGGCACGAGAGTTCCGCGGGATTTGACGGCATCTGGGCGGCCAACGCACCGGAGTTGCAGGAAGACTTTGGGTGGCGCAGCACTCACGTCGTGACCCTGATCGCCAAGGCCATTACCGCTCACTACTATGGCAGGCCAATCCGACATGCATACATCGTTGGCAATTCTAAGGGAGGCCAGGCGGTCTTTATGGAAGCACAGCGTTTCCCAGAGGACTTCGTCGGCTACATGCCGAGCGCTCCGGTATATGACTACACTGGCCGGAACGTTATGGCGTCTGTATGGTTCTGGCAGGCTATCCACGATGACCATGGCGGCAGCGTGCTGGATGCCGCGGCTGCGAACGCGGTGCACCAGTCTGTGTTGCGCCTTTGCGGTGCGCAAGCAGGCGTGGACGAGGGAGTCGTCGCGGATCCGCCTTCCTGCAAATGGCAAGCAGAGATGGTGGCCTGCGAGCCAGGTGCAGGCGGCCCAGGCTGCTTGAACGCTCGGCAGGTCGCCGCCGTGAAGAAGCTGATGAGTCCCGCCACAAGCTCCAAGGGCGAGGTGGTGTATGCCTATCCGTATATACCGGGAACGGAAACCCAGTGGGCGGGCTGGAACTACTACGGTTTAACGAGGCCGGGTAGGCCGCCGCGTTTGGCGAACGCTGAGCTGCCGATCCAGTTCGAGCGCTATTTTATCGATGAAAAGATGCGGAACATCGGGGACCCGCTTCAGTTTAATTTCGATCGTGAGCCTGCCACTTTCGCGCGATCGCGCCGTGTCTACGATGCGCTTTCGGTTGACCTTCGGGCGGTAAAGGATCGAGGCGGCAAGATTCTGCTATGGCACGGCTGGGCTGACGGCGCAATCAGCGCGACTTCATCGATCGGTTATTACGAAGCGGTCATGAAGTTCATGGGTGGGCGCAAGGAAACGGAAGATTTCTTCCGGCTCTTCCTAATCCCCGGCGTTCATCATGGTGGCCTTGGTCCGGGATTTACCGAATTCGACAGTTTCACGGCGCTTGAGAATTGGGTTGAACGCGGCATTGCGCCGGATAAGCTTATCGCGTCCCGAGAGCGCAACGGAGTGATCGAGCGCTCACGACCCGTTTACGCCTATCCGATCCAGGCGCGGTATACGGGCAAAGGCGATGCCCGGCAATCTGAGAGTTTTGAGCCGTTCGACGCGTCTCCCAAATGAACAGAAGGGAGTGGCGATCACGAGTTGCATCCGATTCGCAATGAGTGCCAAATCTCTAGTGCCGTATCGACAGCACCGCTCAAAGTTCCCAAGTGAGCAAGTTGCCGTAAAACGGGCGGCGCGTCAGGCTGGGGAATAGGCTCATGACCAACCGCGAAGGGGGCGGTTGGTATGGGCAAAAATGGCAACAAGAAATCTCAGAAGCCAAAGCGGCCCAAGACACGACTCGGACTTCCGGATCTCGATCACAGCAAGTCGGCGGTCCTGGACAGCCTTCGTTCACGCGAGTCTAAGCGCGGGTACCGTCACGCCATTGATGAGTTTATCCAGTGGTATTGCTCCGAGCCGCGACTGTCGTTCAAGAAGGTGGTCGTTACTCGTTACCGCATCTTCCTGGAGAATCGGAACCTCGCGTCGGGGACGATCAATGGGCGGCTTGCGGCAGTGCGAAGGCTTGCCTATGAAGCAGCGGACGCTGGACTTCTCAGCCCGGAACTCGCCGCCGGAATTCGACGAGTGAAAGGTGCCAAAAAGCTGGGTGTGAGGCTGGGAAACTGGCTAACTGCCGAGGAAGCTCGCAGGTTCTGGCAATCGCCTGCGCCTGACACTTTGAAGGGAAAGAGAGACCGCGCGATTCTCGCTGTCCTGCTTGGCTGTGGACTCCGCCGGCGCGAATTGGCTGATCTGGAATTTGTGCATTTGCAGCAGCGCGAAGAGCATTGGGCCATCGTTGACCTCATTGGTAAAGGCGGCCACATCCGGACCGTCCCTATGCCCGAATGGGTTAAAGCGATGATCGATCTGTGGGTTGATGCAGCTGGGATCTCGACCGGAAGATTGTTCCGGTGTGTCTGTCGGGCAGGCAAACATTGGGGCGACGGCGTATCAGAACGGCTTGTCTGGCATGTCGTAAAACAGTACGGGAGAGAGCTCGGCCTTGCCCAGCTGGCGCCTCATGATCTTCGCCGGTCGTGTGCAAAGCTGTGCCATGCCTCCGGCGGAGAACTGGACCAGATTCAATTCCTTCTCGGGCATGTGTCCGTGCAGACTACCGAACGGTACCTGGGCTGCAAGCAGCGAATCCGGGGAGCCGTTAACGACTGCATCGGCATCGAGCCGTAGCCTCGTCTTACATCCGAGCGCGGAGGCGACTTCCAGTCAAGATGGATCGCGGGATCCTGCCCCGTTTGATCGGCATAGGGGCGGCAGTCACCTGCCGACCCCTGCCACACCACCGTGCAAACGGGTCCGTACACGGCGGTTCGAGAAGTTGGGCTAGTAATTCCCGAACAGTGAAGGAAGGCCGAGCAAGCGGAAGTACGCATTCGAAGCTCCCACGGAGAGAGCTTTGCAGCGAGCCAGGTACCAGGGGCCACGACCACTTCCGGCTGTATTGCTGGCCAGACGCGGACGAACTCCCAGTTGCAGCAACGCAGCCCGGCGACGACGTGGGGTTTTCCACTGTCGCCAGAGTGCACATCGCAGCCTGAGCCGCACCCAACGAACAAGGCCGATCAGCACCTCGGGGGTTTCGCAAAAGCCGAAGTAGCCGCGCCATCCCACCATATAGGTGGCCAGCCGCTTCACTGTCGTCTCGATGCTGATACCCTTGGCCTGTCGCGTGATCTCACGGATTTTGTCTTTGAACCGCACCAGAGCCTTCGGAGCAATTGCTCGCCTGATCTCTGGACCGTCTGTAAAACTAAACCCTTACCTCCATCAGGTCGGGTAGAGGACTTGCACCTCCTAGCTATTGAACATGCCCGGCGCACAACTAAGCCGCTGCGCGGCGAACGCTGCAGCAGTGGCCACCGAGTAGTTTGGTGGCTGGGATTGGGTGTGGGTCACAAGGAGGTCACCGTGACCCGACTCCGTCAGATGATGCTGGATGAACTCCAACGCCGCAACTATTCGCCCAGTACGATGCGCAGCTACGCTGCGCCACAGTCTCGCAACCAACATGCTGGAAGCTGGGCGCCGACCCGCGCACCACTCAGAACCTGCTCGGCTATCGCGACATCGCCGACGCCGTTGTCCATCTGAACCTTTCCCGGCAGCATTTGCAGGCCCAGCCGAGCCCGATCGAAGACATCGAGGTTTCCAGCCCGGATTCCGTGAAGCGCTCGCGAAGGTTGATCAGGAGATGATCCTACCCCGAATCATCATGAGAACAAGGCTCGCAGCAACGGCCCCAAATTCATCGGCGAGTCGGAAAAAATGCTCCGTATTCGATGCGGGAGCATCAAGGATTCGCCCAGATCGAAGTACCGGGCTGTGAGCCACGACAAAACCTCTATAGAGCCTGCCCCGCAGGTCGAACAATGATCTCATTGACGGCGACGTCGGCCGGCTGACTAATCGCGTAGGCAATCGCGTTTGCAATGCTCTCCGGAGGGATCGGCTGAATGCCCATCTCGCTAATTGCCTGGGCCGTTGCCTCATGCTTCACCGACTTGCCTAGCTCGGTCTCAATCGCGCCGGGAAGAATCAGGGTGGTACGAATGAAGGGCACGGATTCCTGGCGCAAGCAATCGGTAATCGCACTGACGGCGGACTTTGAGCCGCATTAGACGGCAGCGGTCGGAAACGTTCGGATAGCTGCAACTGAAGAGACGTTCACGAAATGGCCGCGGTTCTAATTTTTGATTACCGGTAGTGCAGCCGCAATGCCGTACAGAACGCCCTTGACGTTTACGTCGATGGTTTGTTCCCACTCATCAACTCGCAATTCGCTCATTGGAGAAAGTGGCATAGTGCCCGCGTTGTTCACGAAGACGTCCACTTTTCCGAATCGTTGCAAGGCGGAGTCCACCAGGTTTTGCAGGTCGGCGCGCTTTGAAACGTCGCAGCTCACGGCGATGGCACTGCCGCCCGCCTGTTCAATCTCGGCGACCAAGTCATCCAATCTCTCCTTGCGTCGTGCACCGAGCACTACGGACGCACCTTGCTTGGCAAGAACACGCGCTGTAGCTGCGCCGATTCCGCCACTGGCCCCCCGTGATGATGACAACTTTGCCCTTAATCTCAGACATGTTCTCCTCCTGAAGTGTTATGGAAACGACCGCGTCATAGAACGCGCCCTAGGTAAAACAGAGCCGCTCAAAGCAACCCCGTGCCTCTGCGATTTACTTTCGATACTGCCCATCACTAACGGGTTCCATACAGTCAACGTTTTTCCCTTCGAGATATTGCGAGAGCGAGCCTACTCTCGACTTACAACTTCTTGACGTTGCTGCGAATGCAGCGCTGAGTGAAGACTCTAAGATTCGATCAGAGCTTGCCGGACAACATCTGCCCGGCATGGACAATAAAGCACGCAGCCTATTTCGCGCGGTCCGCGCTAAAATCGCCGCTTACTCCGAACGGGTCAACGGCGACCTCACCTGTGAACTTATCGAGGTTCTCATCATCCGTAATCTTAGCAGTGTAGGTTATGGTCAGAGGCGTGCCGTTATAGTCTGATTCAAGCTGCCACGTGAGACTCTTACCATCGAGAGTGCCTTTTATCTTGCGCTCAGTCGTCTCCGTCTCTGTCTTGCATGTACCGGAGATCTTCTTGTCGCTGAGAACGATGTTGCAAACGGTATCTGACTCATTCCCCGCGATGTTCTGATGAATCAACCATTTTCCCGTTAGACTAGAAGATTGATTAGCTTCGGGTAACGACTGAGCTAGCGGGAAATAACAAGCGGAACTGCCTCCTCGTCAGCTTTTTGAGCACCCTATCCGAAAGGCGTTCTGGGTCGAAATGACTTTCGAGTATCAGGCCTGAGAGCATGGACCCAATCGCGGCAAGAGCGAGGTCGAAGTCAGCTCTTTGCGTTGCGGTAGGCCACACAGCTAGCCTAGATTGCCAGTCTTTGCTGGTGGGTCGCGTCATTTGCAAAGCTTTGAATAGCCGGGGATCCGATTGTGGATGACGCAGGAGATAGAGTTTGAATTCAAGGATCAATATGGTAAAGCTCTTATCTTGAATCGCTTCCTCGAAACTCCTGCAAAGGGCGGTGATCTGCTCTTTCTCGTTCGTGCATTTTTCAGTCCTAAGAGCGAAATGCTTGGCATATATCTGAACCCGGTGCTCGACAAGCGAGAAAAACAGATCCTCTTTGCTCTTAAAGTGCCCATAAAGCGCCCCTTTTGATCGGCCTGCAAAGGAAGCAATTTCGGCAAGTTGCGCGCCCTCATAGCCATCGCGTATGAAGACCTTCTCTGCCGCTTCGAGCAATTTCGCAATTGTTCTCTGCGTACGGCGCTCGTTCTTGTTTTCGCACTCTATTGACATGTCGTCTTCGATCGATGGACTCGCACTGAATTATATCGAAGGGCCGAGTTGGTGGAAAACCGTAACGGACTGATTGCTGCCGCGATGGTGACGCTCGCCCATGGCTACGCCGAGCGTGATGCAGCGTTGCTGATGCTGGCGGAAAGACGGCGACGCCGTTCGCGACGCATTACGGTGGACGCTGACGATTCCAAGAGTTTTCACCGTGGGCGAAATACAAATCCCAAGCAAATCCGCTGTAGCGCTGCGAATTTCAACAAGTTCCTAGTGGCTATCGAGTGCCCTAAGATCCGAAAAACCGATCTGGCGAAAGGCATTTATTGGGTAACAACCAGTGTTGTATGCAGGGCTGCGGTCGCGTTGTCGCCGACCCACAAATTGAACGTCGAAGCCTCTTGCACAAACGTCTTTGTGGCTGTGCTCCAGTAATAACGTAATTGAGACGGTCCTATGGTGAATCTGACTGTTTCCGTGGTGCCCGCCGGAATCCTGACCTTCTGGAAGCCCCTAAGCTCGCGAGCAGGCCGTACCGCTGAACCATAGGACTGATGGAGATACAGCTGAACGACATCTGAAGCATCAATTTTGCCTGCATTATGGACATCGACTGACAAGGTGACTTCCTGGCCCTGCTTGATGGTTTGACGGTCTAGCTTGAAGTTATCGAAAGTAAAGCTGGTGTAGGTCAGCCCAAACCCGAAGGGATAAAGTGGTGTGCTCTCTTCGTCCCAATAGCGTCTAGACTCCGTAGCAGGTTGAAACGACAGGCGGTGGTCATAAAACATCGGAACTTGCCCTACGTCACGTACCCAGGTAAAGGGTAATTTCCCGCTCGGATTCACATCACCGAACAGCAAGTGCGCAACCGCCGCGCCGCCTTCGACGCCCGGATACCAGACATCCATGATCGCCGCCACATGGTTTGAGGCCCATCGCAAGTCCAAAGGGCGAGCTGTCATCAAGAGCAGCACCACCGGCTTGCCGGTTGCCACAACAGCCTCTAAAAGCGCCTGCTGGTCTCCCGGTAGCCCCAATGAATCTCGTGAGGCAGCTTCGCCTATCATGGTCGCAGGTTCGCCCAGAACGAGTACGGCAACATCGCTCTTCCGCGCCAGCGATACGGCGCGCTCCAATTCTGCCTTAGAGTCAAAGGGAACGTTCGATTTAGCACTCGCGATGCCTCCCAACAGACCGGGAAACTTCCGTTTGGGCATCTCCACACCCGGTGCATACTCCACGCTCACGTCCGACCCCGCCCTCCTGCGCAAGCCTTCGAGCACTGTTACTGTCTCATCTTGGTTCATGCTCGGCTTCACGAAACTGAATCTTGCACAGAGAGTGTCTTTCTTTGAATCTGCAAGCGGCCCAATCACCGCAATGGACTTCACGTTCTTCAGCGGGAGGAGTCCGCCGTCATTCCGGAGCAGCACCGCTGACTCCTCAGCCGCGTGCAATGCGATTTGGCGATCTTTGGGGTCAGACAAGATCGCATCCGTCTTTGTCGCATCCACATAGGGGTGCTCAAACAGCCCCATGCGAATCTTCATCTCAAGCACACGGCGCACCGCTTCGTCGAGGGTTTTTGTACTGATCTTTCCATCCTTGAGGTCCATCGGCAGATTCGAGTAAGCCGGCCTGAAAATGGCCGATTCCATGTCCTCGCCGGCATTCAGCGCCCGCGCCGCCGCGTCCGCCGGGTCCTTCGCCAACCCTTGTGTCACCAGCCCATTGATATTGTCAGCATCCGAAACCGCAAAGCCCTTGAAACCCCATTTATCCCTCAGCACGTCAGTCAGGAGCCATTCATTCGCCGCGGCCGGAACGCCGTTTAATGCCATGTACGCCGTCATTGTGCAGCCCGCACCGGCCTTGAAGGCCGCTTCGAAGGGCGGAAAAACGAAATTCCAAAGCTCACTCTCTGAAATGTTGACTTCGTCGTAGTCGCGCACGCCGACCGAGAATCCGTAGCCTGCAAAGTGCTTTGGACAGGCAAGGACATGCCCCTGAGTGCCGATCTTCGGTCCCTGGAAACCCAGCACTTCCGCGCGCGCGATCGAGGCATCCAGGAAGGGGTCTTCGCCGTTCCCTTCCATAATCCTTCCCCAGCGCGGGTCGCGTGTGATGTCGATCATCGGCGAGAATATCCAATTGATTCCCAATGCCCGCGCGTCGCGGCCTTCCACATCGTACACTCGTTGAGCCAGATCAGGGTTCCATGTGGCCGCCATCGCAATCGGTACAGGCATCAGGGTATCCGTTCCGGGGAAGATATCTGCCGCTATGAAAAGCGGAATCTTCAACCGCGACTGCTCCATGGCGACTCTTTGATAGCGATTCGCCTCCTCCGGACTGAACACCTGAGCGATCGAGCCGAAGCGTCCCTCCTTGATGGCTTGCTCCAGGGGGGGGCCCGTGCATGGTGAAGTTAATAATCTTTGTCAACTGACCGGCTTTTTCCTCCGGCGTCATCTTCGCAATGAGTTCATCAGCCTTTGCTCGGATCTGTGCGTCCGTCAACTCTGGTTGCGACTGTGCGACGACAAGAGATGACCCAAAGCCTAAGCACATCACACACAAAGCAACTCTCAACTTCTTCTCACTGGTGTTCTTCATTGTGAATAAGACTCCTTGTCCAGACCAGTTTGCACCTATCCTCTGAAAAGGATGATCTTCGATTAATTCTTATGATTCAATTGGCTCGTCATCTCATCCTCAGCATTTCAACCACCAGCGCGGAACTTGAAACGCCCAGGATCTACTTGGCCGGCGTTTCGGTATCTCTGACCGCCGTGAAGTCGCCATCTAGAGACATGTCGACTACCGATGCAGATGCTGACATGTTTGGCGCTCCCTGCGTCGCAATAGCTTTAATCCCGGTCTATTATTTCATCCGACGATCCACGTGCAGGCGTAGACGACGGAAAGGAAGGGATTCCGGATTCTGTCCGTCTTCCTTCGCGATGGGAACCGTGTTGCTCTTTGCACTGGTGTTTTAACGACTGCATCGGCATAGAGCCGTAGCCTTGTCTTACATCCGAACGCGAAGGCGACTCTACTTGCATGTGGTTCGCCGGAGCATGTGACGGAGCGATTTAGCCTGGCAACAGTCGAGCAGGCGGCGCCGAACAGACAGGCCCAGCTCTCGGGTTGGCACAGTCAGCCTCTGCGATACTGGCCGTCTGAGACATGCTCCATCCAGTCGACCATCTTGCCATCCTGTTTCTCCTGGATGGCGATGTGCGCCATGGCTGTGCTCGGAGTCGCGCCATGCCAGTGCTTCTCGCCCGGCGCAAACCAGACCACATCTCCTGGATGGATCTCCTCGATTGGACCGCCTTCGCGCTGCGCCCATCCGCAGCCTGCTGTCACGATCAGTGTCTGCCCGAGGGGATGTGTGTGCCAGGCTGTTCGGGCACCCGGCTCGAAAGTGACACTCGCGCCGGCAACGAGCGCCGGCTCCGGAGCGGCGAACAGGGGATCGATGCGGACGGTACCTGTGAACCATTCTGACGGCCCTTTGCTCGACGGTTGTGATCCAATTCGCTTGATCTCCATGTAGTACTCCTCCTCTTTGGTTCTTGTCTCTTCGTAATGCGGAATCTACCGCGGGGTGATCTTGACAGTCGCCGATCGTGCCCGTTCGCTGATCATCGGTTTCAGGTACGGACTTCGTTTGTACTTCGACCGGTACGCATCATCGATGCGATCGTTTATGGCTCTCTGAACAGGTTCGAACGCGACTTCCTTCGTCATGCCGGCAGTGGTAATGCGCCCAGCCTTCTGCTTTACTGCGGCCTGGTACCAGCGGGATTCCTGACCGTTGTAACCGCGAACGAATAGGGCATCATCGACAACCAACGACCAAATCCAGGTCGGAGTGCCATAAGTGACACCGTCATCGCGAAACGGCGAGATGTGCAGATCATCTGCTTCTGCGATTTTTCGGGGGTCCTCTTTCGACCAGGTGCTCATCCCAATCCTCCCTGAATCTGCTTTCCCGTTTTGCGCTACGGGCGGAGCAGCGTTTTGATGGCGCGACGTTCGTCCATGGCACGGTAGCCTTCGGCGACCTGATCGAGAGGCAGAACAAGGTCGAATACCCTGCCGGGGTCAACTCTTTTGTTCCAGACCAGGTCGATGAGTTCGGGAAGGAAGCGGCGCACCGGCGCCGGGCCGCCGTGAAGGCGGACATGGGCGTAGAACAGCTTCTCACCGTCGAGTTCCACGCCGTGAGGTACGCCGACGTAACCGATCGACCCGCCTGGGCGCGTGGAGCGGATCGCCTGCGCATCGATTCCTGCGTGCCGACGCACTCAAGGACCGAATCCGCGCCGATGCCGCCGGTCAGTTCCTTAATGCGTTCGACACCTTCGTCACTGCGTTCTGTCACAATCTCGGTCGCACCAAACTCTCTGGCGAGTTTTTGACGGGATTCGTGCCGGCTCATCGCGATGATCCGTTCGGCTCCCATGTGTCTTGCTGCAAGAACTCCTAAGAGGCCAACGGCGCCGTCGCCGACGACAACCGCTGTCGCACCCGGCCTGACGTTTGCCGCGACCGCCGCAAACCAGCCCGTGCCGAATACGTCGGAGGCGGCAAGCAAGCCAGGGACCAGATCTTCGGAAGGGATATCGGGTGTCGCGACCAAGGTTCCATCTGCCAGTGGCACGCGAAGGGTCGAAGCCTGGGCGGTACTGACAAACTCACGTCGCTGACAGGAGGTCTGGTATCCGGCCTGGCAATGAGGACAGGCGTTATCGGAGGCGAAGAACGAGCCAATGACGAATTGACCGGGCTTAACTGTCTTGACTGAGCTTCCGACCTCTTCGACTACGCCACAATACTCGTGTCCCATCGGCGTAGGTCCCGCGATCTTCTGGATTCCGCGATAGGGCCACAAGTCGGAACCGCACACGCAGGTGGCGGCGATGCGGATAACGGCGTCAGTCGGCTTTTCGATCCGCGGGGTTTCGCGATCCTCAAAGCGGATATCGCGTGGTCCGTAAAGAACTGTTCCTCGCATTTCAAATCTCCTTTCGCGTCTTGGAGGCTAGAGGTTCGTCATCTTCTCGAGCTGCTCGGGATATCGTTCGCCCTGCACAGTGATATTCGAAGCTGTGGTGTCTATTTCATTGAGATCACCTGCCGAAAGCTCAATGTCTGCGGCCCCGATGTTTTCCTCAACCCGCGCCAGCTTCGTCGTTCCCGGAATTGGTGCGATCCACGGCTTCTGCGCGAGCAACCAGGCCAGCGCGATCTGGCCGGGCGTAGCTTTCTTGCGCGCTGCAATGGTTGCCAGCAGATCGACGAGAGCCTTGTTCGTCTTCATGGCTTCCGCCGTGAATCGCGGAATCCGGCTGCGCAAATCGTCGCTGCCGAACGACCTCTCGTGGTCAATCGTGCCTGTCAGAAAGCCCTTGCCAAGTGGGCTATACGGGACAAATCCGATGCCGAGTTCCTGAAGCGCGGGCAGAACCTCCTGTTCAGGACGCTTCCACCAAAGCGAGTACTCGCTCTGAACAGCGGTGAGCGGTTGAACAGCATGAGCACGACGAATGGTCGTGGCAGCCGCTTCGGACATCCCGAAGTGCTTCACCTTGCCTTGTTGGATCAGTTCCCTCACGGTTCCGGCAACCTCTTCGATCGGCACCGCCGGATCGACGCGATGCTGATAGAGCAAATCGATGGCATCCACCTGCAGCCTCTTCAGTGAGCCTTCAACGCTCTTTTTGATGGTGTCGGGCCTGCTGTCCACGCCGGTATTGCGCGGTTTGCCGCCATCGAGCTCGAATTTGAATCCGAACTTGGTTGCGATGACCACCTGACCCCGAAATGGAGCGAGGGCCTCCCCGACGAGTTCCTCGTTGGCAAACGGTCCGTAAACCTGCGCCGTGTCGAAGAAGGTCACTCCGCGTTCGACCGCTCCCCGAATGACGGAGATCATCTGCTGTGTGTCGCCACCCGGACCGTAGCCGCCGCTCATGCTCATACAGCCGAGGCCGATTGTCGAAACTTCTAAACCCGTCTTTCCCAATTTGCGCGTCTGCATCGTATCTCCTTTGCTGATCGGGTCGGTCTCCTGCCTGCAGGGTGACATTCAGATTTTGCTCGAAAAGCGGCGAGGTTCGCCGTCTACATCGTGTAGCCCGGTTTCTTGTACAGAGTTTTCGCGTTCTCCACAATTTCTGGCCTGTAGACTTTCTCGGCCCAGTCGTAAGGTTCAATCTCTTCCATTGCAACGGAAACGGCCTCTTCTCCATAGCCGAGCGTGCTCATGACATCCTGCGTAATCTTTTCGGCGAGTTGGGTCTTCTGCCGTTCGGATTTCCCGGGCCAAAGCTTGACGATGATGTGAGGCATGGCTCCTCCTGCTGAGTCCGATTTTTTGGTAGCCCCACCTTTGTGGCGCTGATCCGGCGTCCTTGACGCCTCTATCCATAAATAAGGTTAGAAGCGATCAAGAGCGGGATAAAGGGGCTGCCGGGACAAGAGCTTGTGAATATAATTCACAAATGCTGGGAAACGATCTCACCGCGCTGTCTGCATTTGTTGTGGTCGCCGAAGAGCGCAGCTTCACACGCGCCGCGAAACGGCTCGGCGTTACTCCTTCTGCCATAAGCCACGCCATGCGGGGACTCGAAGAACGTGTTGGTATCCGGCTGCTCTCGCGCACCACGAGGAGCGTTGCCCCGACCGATGCTGGACGTGACCTCCTGGTGCACTTGCACCCGGCACTCTCAGAGGTTCACGGAGCCTTGGATCGGGTAGCTGGTATGCGCAACAAGCCTGCCGGGCGCGTGCGCCTCCTGGTGCCGCGACTGGCGGCCGGCACGGTGCTGGCTCCTAAGCTTGGCGAGTTTGCGCGCAAATTCCACGAAATCGTGCTTGATGTCACTATGAATGACAGCCGCATGGACATTGTGGCGGCGGGTTTCGATGCAGGGATTCATTTCGGCGAATACATCGAAAAGGACATGATCGCCGTGCGTGTCTCTCCGGATCACAAACCGGTGATTGTAGGCTCACCCGGCTATCTCAAGTCTCACGGCAAGCCGAAATCGCCCCGGGATCTTTTGCGGCACCGCTGCATCAACTTCCGGCACGGGGATGCCGGGCTCTACCGATGGGAGTTCGAGAAAGGGAAAAAGGCGCTGTCAGTGGCAGTGAACGGCCCACTGATCGTCGACGATCTGGACCTGGTGACGCGGGCTGCGCTGGACGATGTCGGCCTCGCCTATATGTCGGAAGAACACGCGGCGCCTTACCTTGCCGAAGGGACACTCGTGCGAATGCTGGAAAGCTGGTGTCAGCCGTTTCCAGGCTTCTATCTCTACTATCCAAGCCGGCGGCAACAACCAGCCGCGCTCTCCGCGTTGATTGAAACGCTTCGCATGTAGGCTTCGGATTCTCCCTGAGCACATCATCGCCAATGCACTCGCCGAGCACAGATTTGTAACGGAAAACCGGCGATTGTTCACAAATCCAGTCCACTTGGCCGTAGAACGGGCTAGGGATGAAAGTGCCGCCCGGATTGGGCCGGTGGTCCGGATGGCTAGTGGATCTTTGCGGTCGGCCGGCAGTCGATCGTAAAGGAGGCTCAGGCGGTGATGATCTCCACGCCGTTCACATCGAGTCGGTGGATCCAATTTCTGACCCCGGGAAATTTCACATTATCAGGGGCCAGGAATTCACGCCGCTCTCCGACATGACCGGAGCGGATCAAGAGTGGGTCTCACGCTACTAGGCTGGCGATATATTGCACTACATCCTCGGGAGCAAGGAGCATGTAATCGAACGAGGAAGTTACGCACGGGTTGGCGTTACCTTAATCATGAACAGCTGATTTCATCCACGCAGCAACCTCTCGACGGATTTCTACGCCACCGGCTCGACGGGCGCCGGCCCTTCAAAAACCTTATACGGGTGAATCTTTATCTGATACCGCTGGTTGACCAGACCCATTAGATAGTTGCTCGTTTTGAGGATGTACTCGAGATCGGAATCCACATCTGTCAACGGCGCTTTCAGTCCATCACTGTGGATGATGCGATGACGGCGGTTGTCAATCTCTTCCAGCCGCTCCCGTTTGTAGGCATAGTTGCCTATAGGAGCGAAGCCTTCCGGCGGCTTGCATAAGAGATGGAGAGTGTCGACTTTCTTCATGAGAGACTCGCGTTCCAGTTGCTTTAGAGCAGAGGCCAGGAGTTCGTCGCGAATCTGCGTTGTGGACGTTGTGCGAAGCGTCGCATAATCGATCTTTCTCATATCTAGAGTGCCGTTCCAGTCATCCGGCGCAATCATGGCACACACTCTGCAATACGCCATCGCAGCATCATCCAGCATCGATTGTGCAAAGACCAAGCTAGCGGCATCAATCGCAACCCGTGAATTCTGGATCGTAGTATTCGTCATGCCCGCGCTCATAAACCGCTTGAGCTCCGTATTCCACGAACTTGGGCTACCATCCACATTGACGATGACCTTACTGTAATCAGCATCGGACGCGATCGCTTCGACGGCTGCTTCATGCATTGGAACAAGAGCCTCAGCTGCCAAAGGCACGGCCACTTCGCAAAACTGGCGCAGAGACATGATGTACGCCCAGTTCGTCATAAAGCGGCCAAGAGTTCGGGAAAAGAGAGTTTCTGCATCCATTTTTAGTGAGCACCTATGCTCACAAAAAAGATTATCGCGTGTGCGTCGTCATGCCCGACGGTCGCTGGCTCAAATGAACAGTCGAAGTTCATAGGGACGCGACGACACAATGGGCATCGACTTCATCGTTGCTGCCAGTTTGCTGGCATACTGCAAGGTGATTGGCATTCGATCGTAGAGTTGATCGTTATTCCAGTTCATCTTCGACAATCCCAGGATCGACTGTACCGGGCCGTCCCAGTTGCCGTGCCCTGCGAACCTCCGCAATGCGATAGGGTGAGGAATTCCTTTGCCCTCTTTATAGAAGTGCTTCCCACTCGAAGCCTGTGGGACATCTCCCTGGGTCCAGAGCAGTATCTCGCGCTCGTCGAGCGGCAAATAGATTCCTCGCTCGCACGGGTACATTGCCGACGAAGACGCATTCTCGTAGAGCATTCCATGCCAAGGGACCTCTTTGTTAATCTGGTAGAGATCCACGCCGGCGATCGAATCAAAGGCATCGAAGCAGCCTTCAACTTCGTCCTGTTTGAACTCAGTGGTCTTGTGGACGCAGATTTTCTGCGGAGATTGACCGCCATGACGGCGCTGATACAGACTCAGGCTGCGCGCCATGATCCTGCGCATTTCACTCCGGCTCAGAAAAGGGTTGTCACCGTCCTGATGCACATCACGGGTTTCGTGAGCCACGAACTCCAGTCCCGCTCCGTCCGAGTCAAAAACCTGGCTACAGCAGGTGACGAACGTGACTTTTCCGCTCGGATCGAATTTGAGCGCGTAGCTGACGCCGATGAAGGCTGCAGTAGGGTCAGTATCGGCGAGCTTCCACGGCACTCCTCCCGCCTTGCAATACAGTGCAATACTTAAACGCCACATCACGCTTGCGCGGCAACGGTAGTCGAGCGCACCGCTCTCGTTGATGAACTGAGTCGGCGTTCCACGCGACGCATTGATCGCTTTGATGTGGTCGTGCAGGTCGAATCCGTCGTCCTCCCCTTCAAAGGCGTACTCCCAACGGTCTGGCAAGACGATCATCAACACGTCATATTCGTTCCGCCGCGTATCCAATCGCGTCATAGCATCTGTCAGGAGCTGAGCCAAAGCGATGTGGGGCTGGGCACTGTTGTGAATAATCTCGTCGGCATTTTCCGGAATTACAGCGTGCAGTCCCCCCGCCGCCGGCTTGAGATTCACTCCAAACACCGTTCGGAATCCTGGGAACGGGATCAGGTAATCCTTTCTCTCCTGTGGATTGTGCGATCGCTCAAATTCATCAAAAAGCGCCCGCACCCGAGCATTCATACCCTGAGGAAAGATCGTAGCCACGCGGATCGGGTCAAAGACTCTGTTGATAAAGTTCTTGCTGTACGGCCCATATTCGACCAATCCTCGCAGTGGGTGAATGTTCCGATCCGTCTGCCGTTCCGGACTAAACAGGAGAAAGGGTTCAGTGGTCTTCCCATACCCTGGCAATGCCGCGATATCCGGCTTCATGAAGACCTCCTTCCAAACGCAGTGCGCCTTGAAAGCACGAACCGCGCTTCGATTCCGGGCTGACTGTCGAAGGCGCGAATCTCGTTATCGCCATCTCCAGGGAGAAGCACTCGCAGCCACGCAGTGAGAATCCCATCCGCCACCCGGTTATATCTTCGTGCTTGACGTTCCCGTACGAAGTCTCCGCATACGTAACGTTCATCATCCGACGCGGTTTTCCCAAACCACACGGTCGGTTCCAGAAGCATCCAAAGCCTGCCCAATCGGTATTCCACCCGGATAGAAGCAGCTTCGGCCCACTTCACACCGGTTCCGGGGACCGTTCCCGCCACAGCGTTGACCTTCGTGCGCAGAGGCTGCAGCCGTGGCGCGTCCGCGGCGGAGTCATCCACACGAACTTCGTGGACGCCGCGCCCCGTCCATGCCAATAGCGGCGTACCTTGAATCAGCCCGTGCACCAGAGCGCTCCGAAGAAGATTCAGCTCGTTGGTCTCTCGCCACAGGCGCCCCACCTCTATGGAGTGCAATTCCAATCGATCAGGCTGATGCGCTGCGAAGACACGGCGCACTTCTGCGTCTCCTCCGAACGCCAAAACTCCATGCTTGGAACGTGCCGCGACCAGTCGCGCCTGGGTCGATTGCAACAGCACCCGGAGTTCTTTGGCTCCGCCGATCTTTGCCTCGAACTTCCGGCACTCTTTTGGCCAACGCAGAATCGGAACTGCATTCATCCTCACAACCGGCCAACCGGAACCGGGTGGGGGAATAGCTACATTGGACACTTTGCACCGCATCATATTCAGCGTCCCCAACAACTCAGCAGGCAAATCCTCAACCTGCTGGGCCAAATCGCCCATCAATTCATCGAAGGTCTCCGTCTCGATCCTCGCGGCTCGCACACCCGCCTTCTCTGCACGGGACAGCAGTTCCTGCACGCGCGGATAAAGGATCGAACCCGATTTTGTGATCCAGAACAATCCGCCAGGATACGCATTCGGTTGGGACACCGCTTCTTCGAGCGCGTTCATCACGCTCTCGTCCCGCCCGCTATATCTTTCGATGGGGATCCGCACTGCAGTTCGTACCGGCGACACCTTGCAGAAGGAACGCGCCGCGATGCTGCGCCATCCTCCGCATATCCTGGTGACCACGCCCGAGTCGCTCTACATCCTTCTCACTTCCCGGCGAAGCCGGGAACATCTTGCCAGTGTCGAAACCGTGATCGTCGATGAGATCCACGCTGTGGCAGATGACAAGCGCGGCGCTCATCTTGCACTGTCGCTTGAACGCCTCGACGCCCTAGTACGCGGGGAAAACCGGCTCTCTCCCGGTGCATTCATCACGGGATTGATGAGCCCGGCACAACGAATTGGGCTTTCCGCGACGCAGAATCCGATCGAGCTCGTGGCCGAGTTCCTAACCGGCAGTGCTCCGCACCGTGCACCGGCAACCATCGTGCAGATTGGGCGAAAGAGGGAGATGGACATCGCTATTGAGGTTCCGAGCGATGAGCTGACATCCGTTACCTCGCAGGCCATGTGGGAGGAGATCTTCGACAGACTCGCATCCTGCACCGAAACGCATCGATCGACGCTCGTGTTTGTGAATACGCGAAAACTCGTCGAGCGAATCTCCTTCGCGCTCGCCGAACGCCTGGGCACGGAAAACGTGGGCGCCCATCATGGTTCCCTTTCGCGCATGCTGCGTCTCGATGCCGAGAGGCGCTTGAAGCGCGGAGAGATCAAGATCCTGGTGGCGACAGCATCTCTCGAGCTCGGCATTGATATCGGAAACGTGGATCTGGTCTGCCAGATCTCGACCACCCGATCGATCGCTGTCGCCTTGCAAAGAGTAGGGCGCGCCGGTCACTGGCGTGGGGCGGTTCCCAAAGGGCGCTTGTTTGCCACTACGCGCGACGATCTGCTCGAACAGGCGGCGCTGGTGCGCAAGCTGCGCAACGGGGAGTTGGATCGTCTCGAAATCCCTCCCAGCCGATCGACGTCCTCATGCAACAGATTGTGGCGGCATGCGGAGCCGAGCCGTGGCCGAAGAAATCTCTCTACGAAGTTCTGCGCCGCGCTTATCCGTACCGGAACCTCACCTGGGATGAGTACGAAGAAATCATCGCCATTCTCGCCCAAGGGATCGATTCGAGCCGGGGACGTTACGGCGCCTACCTGCTGCATGATGGCATCCACGGCGAGTTGCATCCCCGTCGCGGCGCCCGCATGATCGCCATCTCGAACGGCGGTGCGATTCCGGATACGGCTCTGTTCAACGTGATCCTGCAGCCCGAAAACATTCAGATTGCGACACTCGATGAGCACTTCGCGGTCGATTCGAGTCCCGGTGATGTGATCCTTCTCGGCAATACCAGCTGGCGGGTGCAGAGGATTGAAGCCGCCGGGCAAGTCGATGTCGAAGACGCGCACGGAGCGCCGCCCAATGTGCCCTTCTGGACCGGAGAGGCGCCGCAACGGACCGACGTTTTGTCCGACGGCGTGAGTGAGCTGAGGAAGGAGATCTCCGACCGCACGCGGAAAATATCGCCCGCCTGCATTTCGCCTGCGCAACCAGAGATCGTTTCTGCCGCCGGCTGGCTGACGGAGGAATGTGGAGTTTCTGCGTGGGGCGCGCAACAGCTTATTTCGTATATCGTCGCCGGCCGGGCGGTTCTCGGGGCTGTCCCTACGAAGACCACGATCATCGCGGAGCGGTTCTTCGACGAGGGCGGAGGAATGCAGTTGATCTTTCACGCGCCTTTCGGAGGCCGGATCAACAAAGCTTGGGGCCTGGCTCTCCGGAAGCGCTTCTGCCGCGGCTTCAATTTCGAGCTGCAGGCAGCGGCCACCGATAACGGCATCAATATCTCGCTTGCCGAACAGCACAGCTTCCCACTCTCCGACGTCTTTCAGTTCCTGACCGAGGTAACCACCAGGACCTTGCTGGAACAAGCATCTCTCGCCGCGCCTGTGTTCAAGACGCGGTGGCGCTGGGCGGCGGGACGAAGCCTGCAACTGCTGCGCAATTCAAAGGGCAAGCGCATCGCTCCCCAGGTGCAGCGCACGCGCTCGGAGGATCTCCTGGCCAGCGTCTTTCCGCAGGCGGCGGCGTGCTTTGAAAACATCGAAGGCGACATCCAGATTCCTGATCACCCGCTGGTGAGAGAAGTGATGCAGGACGTCCTTCAGGAGGCCATGGATCTCGATGGCCTGCTTGGTGTGCTGCGTGGAATCCGCGATGGAAGCATCCAGTGCCTCGCCGTCGATACTCCGGTCCCATCGCAATTTGCCCATGAGCTAATCAACGCTAATCCATATGCGTTCTTGGACGAAGCTGGACTGGAAGAACGCAGAGCTCGCGCTGCCTCGTTGAGCCGGGAAATCCCTCCAAGCGTTCTCGAGCGTCCCGGGAAGCTCGATGCTGCGGCCATTGCCACGGTTCGCTCCGAGTGCTGGCCCGATATACGCGACCACCACGAGTTGCACGACCTGTTGATGAGCGTGGTCCTATTGCCCCTCTCCCTGATTGATGAGGAACGCTCCCGGCATTGGCCTGAACTGTTTGAGCGGCTTGTATGCGGCGGACGCGCTCAAACCCTGCAGCATAACGGAACTGAGTGTTGGATCGCCGCCGAGCGCCTAGAGTCCGTAAATGCTTTGTGTGCCGATCCACCCGCTCCGGCTGGGCTGCGGGAGGCTGCGCTTCGCCAGTGCGTCCAAGGTTGGATTCAGATCCTGGGTCCGGTGACCGCGAACAGGTTTGCCAAGTACTTTTCGCTTGACCCTAGATGGGCACTCCAGGCTTTTCTCCTCCTCGAGACCCAGGGCCTCCTGATGCGCGGGAGTTTCGAACAGGTCGCCACCAGCGACGAGCTTGACACGGAATGGTGTGAACGCCGCATCCTTCAGCGTATTCACAAATTGACGATCGGTGCGCGCCGACGTGAGGTGGAACCAGTCTCACCTGCGAAGTTCATGCACTGGTTACTTCGATGGCAGCACCTGGCGCCTCAGACCCAGGCTTCCGGCGAAGACGGATTGTTAGAAGCCATCTCGAAACTCGAAGGATTCGAAGCGCCGGCAGTCGAATGGGAGAAATCGATTCTGTCCTCGCGCGTTGCGAACTATGATCCCCGCTGGCTCGATCAGCTTTGTCTCTCGGGCGTGGTTGGCTGGGGGCGCGTCTCGCCGCATCCGGTATTTCACGAGGGCAACGGGAGCGGCCCGCAGCGGGTGATTCCGACCAATGCCGCTCCCATCACCTTTTATCTGCGCGACTCTGCTGCCTGGCTGGACCACGCCCTTCGCCAACAGGCGGTCGAGGAAGCCAAGCTCGCCCAGGCTCTTACGCCGAATGCCCTGCGGATCTGGGAATATCAGAAGAGAAAGGGAGCCTGCTTTGCGGAAGAAATCGAACGGAGCCTCGGATTGAGCTCTATCGAGGTCCAATACGCGTTGTGGGAGCTCGCGGCGGCGGGTCTCGCTGCTGCAGACGGGTTCGATCAGCTTCGATCGATGATTGATCCGGATCGCCGCCGTGCCGCCAACTCATCCTATCGCAAGGTGAGAAGCGCCGCGGGGAGGTGGTCCTTATTCCGCAGTAACGCTCCGACACCCGAAGATGCGATCGAGCAGGCGCGCTACAACGACATCGCCGTCGAATCCTCTGCGCGCATGCTTCTTAATAGGTATGGTGTCGTGTTCCGGGATCTCCTCGCACTCGAATCGAATATTCCCCGCTGGGGAATTCTGCTGCGTATGCTTCGACGTCTCGAGGATCGAGGCGAGGTTCGTGGCGGCCGCTTCGTCAGCGGTTTCGCGGGAGAGCAATTCGCGCTTCCGGAAGTGCTGGACAGTCTGCGCTCGGCCAGGAATGTTGAATTCAAGGTCGATTTGACCATTGCAGGGGCCGATCCGGTCAATCTGATCGGCATACTGATCCCCGGCGAGCGAACGCATGCGGTCCCAGGCCGGATGTTTGTCATCACCAGCGATATGCTTGAACAGCGCCCTTCAAGTACATCGCTAGAAACCAAACTGGCTCGACATCGTGACAACAGCCCATATCAGCCTGCCCGCAACCGTCGCACCGAGGCTGTGCAGACAACTTTTCTTTGAAGCGGCATTCTCGAACTTCGGCGCAGTTCGACTGCTAATGGATCAATCGAGATGGGCCTTCGCCGCTATAAGACCATAGATGCGCGGCGGATTTCGGAATTGCGCGCCCGCCGGAGCACCGCGCAAGCGGACGCCGAAGCACCGGACGGCCCCTTTTCGATTGAAATACGCGCTGAGTCGACTGGCCGGCCGTCAGTAGACCCAGTTCCGTAAGCCCGCGCCGGTGTTCAAGACAGCCCGATTCCGGTGTGCGGCCAGTGTGCCGGAACGCAGACAGAACTGTCGGCATGTAAGTCGCTTCCAGAAACCTGGCGCGATGCCGATTTTCGGGTAGCAATGCGCATAGATGAGTGACTCGGCCGATTATGCGCTAGTAGAAAAAGAAGAAGGAAAATCGCAAATCTCACCAAGTCGAAGATTTCCTCGGCGCTATTCCGCCCGCAATGCGGAAATGGGATCGATCTGCGCGGCTCGCCATGCTGGAACCAGACAGGCTCCGGTCGCGGAGATGAGAAGGGTCGCAACCACGGAGAGGAATACACTCGGGTCGAGTGGACTGGTACCGTACAGCACCGAGCTGATCAGTCGAGTTACCCCGGCGCTCGCCGCGATTCCAATCGCGAGGCCCAGCAATGCCGGCCGCAGCCCATCGACAAGTACCAGCAGCAGCACGCGCTTCCGCTTCGCGCCCAAAGCCATACGGATTCCAATCTCTCCCGTTCGCTGCGTCACGAGATAAGCGAGGACGCCATAGAGGCCTATCGCGGCCAGCAGAAGAGAAAATGCAGCAAAGCTCAGTACCAGCGTGGCGCTGAAACTCGAATTCGCCGTGGACTCGCCCACGATCTGATCCATGGTGAGCACATTCTTCACCGGAAGATTTGCGTCAAGCGAAGCGATCAACCTCTGAATCGGAAGAGCCAGCGGCGCGACATCCCTCCCTGACCGAACCACCAAAACCGAGTCTCCTGAATTCCCGGGAATGCCCGAAAGAATCGGGAACCACATCATTGGACGCGCTGGCCTGCCCAACTCATAGCTGGTGTTCGCAACTACGCCGATGATTTCGTAGTTTTCTCCCTGCGGCGTACGCCATTCCACGCGCAGGTGCTTTCCAAGGGGATCCTCGCTGGGAAAATATTGCCGCACCAGGTCCTGATTGACGATGACGAACTTGTCATGCTCCAACCGTTCCTCGTCTGAAAAGAACCGTCCCCGCAACAGAGGAATACCGATCGCAGAAAAGTAGCCGGGATCAGCCGTCCGGAAGGCCACGAAATGATGTTCTCCCGGAGCTTCGGCGGGATGTTCGGGAATCCAGATCTCGTGGTCGCCATAGTAGCCTCCGCCGGGCACGACGTTCGTCAGTCCGGCGGCCTCGACGCCGGGAAGATGCCGTACCCTGTCGAGAAGCTGAGTATCGAAACTGACAATCTGTTCCGGCTTCGAATACTCATCTCCGCGCAGAAAATAGGTCATCGTGAGCACGTTTTTGGTCGTGCAGCCGAGGTCAACTGTACGCAGCCTTAGAAAGCTTTTGAAGAGCAGGCCGGCCGCAATCAGCAGGACGACCGTGAGCGCAACCTCACCCGTCAGCAGTGTCTTGCGCAGCGAGGCGCGTCCCAAGCTTCCCCCGATCCCTCGCGAGCCATCTTTGAGAGCCGCGAGGACAGTCGCGCCAGTTGATGAGATCGCCGGCAGCAACGCCGCCAGGACTCCAGCGAAAAGTGTGATCGCGAGCGCGAACCCGACGGCGGCCCCGTCGGGATGGACGTCATACCCGCGAGGCAACTCAGTCCAGTGCCGAATCAGCCACTCGGTCGCGCCTACAGCGAGCAGTAATCCGAGTGCTCCTCCGATCAGGCAAATCAAGACACTTTCTGTCAATTGCTGCCGGATGAGAGAAAGACGGCTGCTCCCCAGTGCACTGCGAATGGCCATTTCCCGTCGTCGCGCCGCCGAACGGGCTACCAGCAGGTTGGAGAGATTGAGACACGCAATCAGGAGCAGGCAAACGACGGCCGCCAGCAGCACGTAGAGCGGTTGTTTGACATCGCCTACCATATCCTCGAGCAGCGGTTTGGCGAAGACGCCTTGCTCCATCGGTCCGGTTCCACGCAGCCGTGCATAGAGCCCGTACTCGACGGCGCTGATCTCCTGAAGAGCTGCATTCGCAGAAGCGCCCGCTCTGAGGCGCGCCACCACGTGCCCAATGTGGATGTAGTGACTCGCTACTGCGAATTGAGATTCGCCGACCTGTCATGGTACCCACAGCTGGATCTTCGGATCGGGAAACCGAAACCAGGCCGGCAGCACACCGATGATCGTGTACGTCCGGCTGTTGAGGCGAATCGTCTTTCCCAGAATTGCAGGATCTGCGTTGAAGCGCCGCGCAAAGAAGCTCCAGGATAAAATCACCGTCCATCCGGCTCCGATGTGATCGTCGTTTCGGGTGAACAGTCTCCCCAAGGCGGGACTGGCGCCAAGCGTTGCAAACAGATTCCACGAACAGGTACCGGCGTTGAGGAATTCCGGAAGCTCGCCCGCACTGCCGGACATGTTGTAGCCGCTCCAACGCCAGATCGCCATCTGCTCGTAGCCGTGCGAGGCCTTCTGCCAGTCGTAGAAATCGCCCGAAGACACATTGTTTTCCGAATCCGGTTTCGAACGATCGTCCTGGCTGTAGAGTGCCACCAGGCGGTTCGAGTGTGGAAACGGCAGCGGCCGCAGCAACACGGAACGCACCACGGTGAACAAAGCCACACTTGCGCCAATGCCGATGGCCATGACCACCATGGCAACTGCGCTAAATCCAGGCGTCCGGCACAGAGTCCGCATTGCATACTTCGCGTCTCTCGCCCATCCTTCCAGCCAGGGAAAGCCCCGTCCGTCGCGCACAGCTTGACGAACCTGCTCCATGCCGCCCACTTCGATCAGCGCCCGTCGGCGCGCCTCCTCCTGCGTCATTCCGGCGCGCAGATTCTCTTCCGTATGCATTTGGACGACACTCTCAAGTTCCTCGCCAAGTTCGCGATCCCGAGTCGCATCTGCAACCCATGCCCGCAGGCGCTTCCCCCATCCGCGCCAGGTTCGCATCAGGCCTCCTCAATGGGTGACAGGAAGCGCGCGACAATCGCCGTCGTTTCGTTCCAGTCGCGCGTCTCGCGTTCCAGGTGCTTTCGGCCGGCCGCTGTGAGCTTGTAGAACTTGGCCTTACGGTTGGTATCGGAAATGCCCCACTCCGAGCGAATCGATCCATCTTGTTCCAGCTTCAGCAGCGCCGGATACAGGGTTCCATAATTGACGCTAAGTCGATCCCCGCTGATCTGTTCGATCCGCCTGGCCATGCCATATCCATGCTGCGGCCCCATGGTCGAAAGCGTGCGAAGCACCATGAGGGACAGTGTACCCAGCCAGACTTCATTTTTGTTTCCCATCCGCTTCCCCTTGGACTCCCATATATATACCAGATGAACCTATGGGATTGCAATAGGAGAAGTTCCTCCTTCGGCGGGCGCAATCAAGATTGAACTCGATGAGGGTTTTTCTGGCATGTTCCCAGAGTTCAGCTGTTGCCGACAGGACTTATCGCGTTTCGAGAAGCGAATCCTATAAGAAGCACATAGGCGATAATGCGCCAGCCGATTGCCTGGATTATTCATGTAAGTGTCTTCGGATAATTACTGGAGAGATGAGAGTCTATATCTAGGGGCAATGTGGCGATTCGTAGAAGGGAATCCTGTAAACGACGGAGTCGTACTTCGGGTTCGTGCGTGCACCTATGATCTCGCCGTGAAGTCTCTCGGCGATGCGCCTGCTAGCGGTGTTTAGTGCGGCGACCGGATAGGTGAAACTTTCTTTGCCAAGAGATGCGTGGCCCCATTCAATAAGTGATGCTACGACTTCGAGGCCAAAACCTTGCCGGTGCACGCTTTCCTTGAGCCAAAGCCCGATTTCGGGGGAAACAGAACCCTCATCTTCAAATGAAGCCATGCCAAGGCATTCTCTGTTGTCGAGGCGCCGGATTACGAATGAGAATTTGTCCGGCTCTGGAGCCCGCAGTCTGTTTTCGCATCGCGTCACGTACTCGCTCCATGATGGCGGCTCCCATGGCATGAATTTGGCGACGGCGGGCGTGATGCACCCAAAGACGTCCTGTGCATCGATCATCTGGAACTGGCTGAGCCGCAATCGTGGGGACTCGATGACAATCATTGTGCCAGATTATCAACGACTGACGGTGGATTGATAGCTGACGAGTACAGGCCAAAGCGCTCATCCACGTATCCAGGAGCGACTCGAAGTCGTGCTCGTCGCGAAATCGCACGAGGGTGAGAATGACGATTTTAAGGCGCACACGTCCTGTGCTACTGCGAGCAAGCTTCCAGACAGTTGTGCTCTCTAAAATGCATCGCGCGACCAAGCCTAAATTTCCTTATCGGACGGGCCCTCAGCATTTTATAGTGATTTTGTGATCTGAGCAGGCGGTGGGAGTAGCGGTACGATGGACCGAGCGGCATGCCTGAAGCGATGGCGAGAGATTTGCGTAGCGGGCACCGCCATTGTTGGCGCTGGTGCGGGTACAGGAATTTCTGCCAAGTGCGCCGAAGCTGCCGGAGCGGACCTTATCATCATTTACAATTCTGGCCGTTACCGCATGGCTGGACGAGGTTCGTTGGCAGGTCTCATGCCCTACGGAGACGCCAACGCAATTGTCCTGGAGATGGCCCGCGAAGTGTTGCCCCTCGTTCGCAAAACCCCGGTACTGGCCGGGGTTTGTGGAACGGATCCCTTTCGCATCATGGATCTTTTTCTTCGCGATCTGAAGAACCTCGGGTTTTCCGGGGTGCAGAACTTTCCCACGGTGGGGCTGATCGATGGCGCTTTCCGCGAGAGTCTCGAGGAAACCGGCATGGGCTACGCCGAGGAAGTTGCGATGATTGCCCGAGCCCATGAACTGGATCTGCTCACCTGTCCGTATGTCTTCAACGAAGATCAGGCGCTGGCAATGGCAAGAGCGGGCGCAGACCTCTTGATCGCACACATGGGATTAACGACAAAAGGAACAATCGGCGCCAGGACAGCGATCACACTCGATCGGTCGGTTGAGCGCATTCAAGCCATACGGGAAGCAGCCATATCCATCCGCCCCGAAATCCTGGTCCTCTGTCATGGCGGGCCAATTGCCGAACCGGACGATGTTCAATTCGTATTGAGCCGAACACAAGGCGTCTGCGGATTCTTCGGTGCTTCGAGCGTCGAGCGCCTGCCCACTGAGCGCGCCATTACCGAGCAGGTCGGGAGGTTCAAAACTCTAAAAATCCACACGGAGCACAGCCAAAGGAGTAGGCATGACTAGGTTCGCCGGTCACCGTTTCATCAAACCCGCTTCCGTCGAAACGCAGGTCTTCGAGTGGGGAACGATCGAGTGGTTGAGCGAACCGCGCGTCACCGGCACGGCGCGCTTCACCATGGGTGTTGTGCTTCTGCAACCTGGGAAAGGACACGCCCGCCACAATCACCCGGGAACCGAAGAGATTCTCTACGTGGTGTCCGGTCAAGGTAAGCAGATGATCGATATCGACGGCGAGCAGTGGGAATCTATCGGCGCTGGCGACATGGTTCACATTCCCGCGGACATTTACCACTCTACGGTGAACATTGGCTGGGAGGCCTTGAAATTGATCGCGGTCTATTCGCCGCCAGGTCCTGAGGCTATCCTTCGCGCAATGCCGGAGTGCCGTGTGCTCGCGCCCGGTGAATTGCCGGAAAGCTGACACGGTGATGGCCAAAACCGTTGCGCTCATCGGCACATTCGACACCAAGGGAGAGGAGTTCACCTTCCTCCGTGAACGGATTGAGAGTGCTGGCCTGCGAACGCTGATGATCAATGTCGGCGTGCTTGGCAGCGCTACTTTTGAGGCAGATATCTCGCCAATCGAGGTGGCCGCTGCGGCAAATCAGAATCTCGCCGCCCTTAGAGCTGAGAGGGACCGAGGTCGGAGCGTCACCGCCATGGCGACTGGGGCGAAGGCGATTCTGCAGCGACTCTTTGAACAAGGCGCCATCCATGGAGTAGTATCCCTTGGCGGTTCTGCAGGCACCGCTATCGCCTGCGCGGCAATGCGCGCGCTCCCGTTCAGCTTCCCGAAATTGATGGTTTCCACACTGGCCTCGGGCGATATCAGGCCCTACGTGGGAACCAGTGACATCTGCATGATGCCTTCGGTACTCGACATCGCGGGATTGAATCATGTCTCCCGACGAATCATTGGCAACGCGGCTGCTGCGATTTGCGGCATGGTTGCATCGGAGCCAGCCATCGCCCTCAACCAGAAGCCCGCCATTGCGGCCACCATGTTCGGCGTCACCACACCTTGCGTCACCGCCGCGCGGCAGGCACTCGAAGAAAGAGGCTTCGAAGTTCTCGTCTTTCACGCTACAGGAACCGGCGGGCAGGCGATGGAACAGTTAATCGAAGACGGCGCATTTCGAGCCGTCCTCGACATGACAACCACGGAACTCGCAGACGAATTGGTAGGTGGTGTCATGAGCGCGGGACCGCACCGGCTCGAAGCGGCAGGCCGCAAGGGTATTCCGCAGGTTGTCTGCCCGGGGGCAATCGACATGGTGAATTTCGGCCCGGTGGAAACGGTGCCACCCCAGTTTTGCAGCCGCAATCTCTATATCCACAACCCCAGCGTAACTCTCATGCGAACGACTCCTGAAGAATGCGCAGAGATCGGGCGCATTACAGCCACGAGGCTCAATCGCGCGAGCGGACCTGTCACCGTTCTCATTCCTCTGCTGGGAGTTTCCGCCATCGATAAGCTCGGGGGACCGTTCTACTCGCCAGAGGCCCTCGACGCCTACCGACACGCTCTGAGAGTCTCGCTGAGCTCGTCCATCCGGATCGTTGAACTTGACGCACACATTAATGACGAAGGATTTGCATCCGTCGCAGTAGATCTCATGATTGAGTTGCTCGTCGCTTCAATTAGAACCGAGACGCATTCAGCGAAGTGACGTCTCAGTAAAACGCCCCAGTACTGGCCAATCTTGCTGTGATACGCAAAGAAATACTAGCCTGCATTTCTCACGAGTGATGTATAGAGAATTTGAACAGGAAGACAAAATAGTTTTAGGAAAGGCCGTCATTTCATGGCATAACTGCGTTGTCGAGACGTAGTTTTGGCCGCGGAAGGAAGGCCTTTCTAATAACA
>DASYZA010000262.1:0-165199 GCA_035946775.1 Candidatus Sulfotelmatobacter sp.
CAACTCGCAAGACTCTGCGCTGGATGGAGTTACGGGAATCTGGCGGAGAGGGAGGGATTCGAACCCTCGGTACAGGTGTTAGCCCGTACAACGGTTTAGCAAACCGCCGCATTCGGCCACTCTGCCACCTCTCCGACGAGGGAAACAATTGTTGCAGGCGAGCGGACTTCGATAGTTTACCACTGAAAAAACCAGGGAACCATCGGATTGGCTTCGAAATTCGGCGAGGAGATTCAATGACTTGGCAGCTTTTGAGGCGGGTCAGGGATTCGCCGGGCAAGCTTAAGGTGGGCGCCGTATTCTCCCGGTTTAGTGATCTTTGTACATTGAATCGACAGTAGTGTTGCGAAATCCTGCGGTTTGCCGGTCTCCTACCCGCTCGTTGTGATCCGCGTTGCCGTACTGAACAGTGCCGAGGTGTGTCGTAATGAACGTGTTCGCCGCTGCCCCGGAGTTCACCGGAAAACTTAACAGGTCCATGCCGAGGATCGTGCTGGCAGGTGTTTGCATTCTTACTACTGCCTGCGGAACGGGTGGAATGAAAAATCCCGCAGTGACGCCGCCCAGCCCGGCACCTCCGCAGCCCTCGTATCCTACGACGCCGCCAGTGGCTATCACGTGGGCTCCCGGGAACAGCCCGTTGCCGGCGCCTCCGGCGTGCACGCCGGTCACTTCGAATTGCGCGCCTCCGGCAGCGAGTGGATCCAACGATTTTCCCCTCAGCGTGAGCAGTCCGATGGACGGCGGCACGACCACTTCTCCGGCGACGGTTGTGGCCTCTGCGAGTCCAAAGAATCCCATCTTCTTCATGCGCGTGTATGTGGATCAGCTCGCGGTGTATTTCACTTTTACGGACGCGATTAATACGCAGCTTTTTATTACTCCGGGACAGCACACGCTCGAGGTGATGGCGGAAGACAAGCAGGGTTACATCTCGTCGACGATTTTGCATATCACAGTGACAAGCCAGCAATCGAAGACAACCATCAGCTCGATCCAGGACATGCCGGGTTGGCAATCTTGCGGAGCGCTGTTTCCGACGGGTTCGGGGCGCGACGGCCAGATCTGCGCGGCGGGCTACGGAACGCCGCAGTCTACGCTGACGCAGAATGTCTCCACTCCGGCGATGGACGGGAAATCGGCGCAGTTCAGCATGGGAGGCCCGTGGCAGAACTGCACGAGCCCTCCCGCATACTGCAACATTCTGTATTTCAATCCGGTTGCGGGCGGGAATAACGTTACGCACTTTACCTACGACCTGTACTTCTACGTGGACAATCCGAATGCGCCGCAGGCACTGGAATTTGATCTCAACCAGACATTCGGCGGCAATCGCTGGGTGTGGGGATCGGAGTGCAACTTCAACGGCTCGGGGAAATGGGACATATGGGATGACGTGAATGGATGGACCCCGACCATCTACGACTGCAAGCCATTTCCGGCGAAAACCTGGATTCACCTCGTGTGGAACGTTGAACGGGTGGGAAACCAGGTGCACTACATCAGCCTGACGGTTGGGAATCAAACCTACAACGTAGATACCTACTACAGTAACCAACCGGACTGGACCTTAGAGGAAATTGACGTCGCGTTTCAGATGGACGGCAATTATGAGATGGAGCCCTACAACGTATGGCTCGACGAGGTGAATCTCACTGCTAACTAACGATTGAACACGGTGCAAGAAAGGGTGATGTACCGGATGACATTGAAATGGCCGCGTTTCTGTACCGCTCGCAGAGGTCGGTCCGATAACCAAAACGAGAGGGTACTGAGGGGAAATGCGGAAGATCTCACGCCATAGACACATTTGGCAGGTCAGCTGGATTGTCGGTTTGGTGGTGCTTGCGGCAATTCTCGGCTCTCTTGCGGGCTGTCAGGGGCTGCCCAAGAACGTAGCGAATTGTCCGATTACTCCGACAGCTCCGTCGAATACGTCCATTGTTCCTCCGGCGCAGGAACCGCCGCCCGCGGCACTCTGCGGATTTCCGCTGTCGATCGCCAGCCCGACGAACGGAGCGAACGTACAGTCGCCTGTGCCGATCGTAGCTGCCGCTAATCCTCCCGATCCTATTTACATTGTGCGTCTTTATGTGGACGGCCGCGCTGTGCTCTACACGCCGAACGAGCGAGTCAATCAATTGATCTGGATGCCGAATGGGAAGCACACCGTGGAGATCGTGGCAGAAGATACGGCGGGATACATTGCGACCACATCGATGCAGGTGAATGTGATTGGGCAAGGGCCGGGAGCGAAGAACATTCAGGACCACTACGACTGGGTTTCCTGCTCGGCCGTCATTGCGAATTCAACATGCGCGGCGGGATTGGGAGTCGCAACCTCTAACCTGACGCTCCATCAAGCGACGCCTTCGTTGGACGGATCGGCGGCCAAATTCAGCCTGGGAGGGAAAACTCCGTATTCGAACGAACTCTATTGGGTTCCGATCGGCGGCGGAAGCAATGTAAGTCACTTCACATATGAATTGTATTTCTACATAAACCCTGGGGACGCTCCGCAATCGCTGGAATTTGACGTCAACCAGGCGTTTGGGGGAACTCGCTGGACGTGGGGAACGCAATGCGACTTTAACCAAAGTCACGAATGGAACATCTGGGACCCGCTGGACGAGATATGGGTACCCATTCCCATTCCGTGCGATCACTTTCCTTCGAGCACGTGGATTCATCTCGCCTGGAAACTGGAACGGGTGGGCAACAAGGTGCACTACATCAGCTTGAGCGTTGGAGATCAGACTTACCCCGTCGACATCTACTATGGCGCACAACCGAATTGGTATCAGGAGGAAGTTGACATCGCATTCCAGATGGACGGCAACTACAAACAGGAGCCTTATGACGTCTGGCTGGATGAAGTGAATCTGCTGGCGAACTGAAGTGTAGCTTCTGCCATTGCGAGATAACCTACAGCAATCAAAATCGCGCTCCTACAGAAGTTCTTCGATGTATTTCGATCGCCGGGCAGAACTACCGTAGATAGAAGGAGGCTAGCTATGCCTGAAAAACGTACTCTCGAACGCGCCCGCGAAGACGCACGAGAAGGTAAATCTCCCAGCACTCAGGCTGGAGAGTTCGTACGAGAAGAGATGCACCACATCCGTGAAGGAAAGCACGGTGCGGCGTCTACGAAACAAGCGATTGCGATTGGCTTATCGAAGGCGCGTCGCGCGGGTGTGAAGCTGGGTGCTCCTCGTGGCCGGAATGTATCAAGCGCGACAAAGCAGAAGGCCGCACGTGATTCGCGAAAAGGTGAAAGTCAATCTCATCGGAAGGTATCGCCGAAGCGCTCTCGTGCGACAAGCCGTGCGTTGAAGAAAGAGGGACACTCCGCGGCATCGAAATCAGCATTATCGAAACAAGCGCGGAGTGCTGCAAAAAAGTGAGGCCCCACTGCGCGACATGAAGCGGCGATGAAAGCGAGTCGCACCCGGAAAGCGGCGTAGCGCGACATGATTCGAAAACTCAAAAGCGGCGAATATCGCCTTTACTCCCGAAAGAAGAATGCCCAGACCGGCAAGAGACGGAACCTTGGAACATTCGCTACGCGGAAGAAGGCAGAGGCGCACGAAAGAGCGGTTCAATATTTCAAACGCCATTCGTGAAAACAACGGGCAGACGCACGTCCGGTCGGGGCTGAATAGCGACTTTTCTTTCGCGCCTCCGGAACTGGTTACGCGTTTGTGAAAGTCTCACCGCTTTGCGCCATGAGCCGCATTCTTTCGCCGCTTCGCTCCTGCCGTCCTTACAGTTGTTTAACTCCTCATTTGCAACGTAACAAAATGACAGTTCGGGAGCGAAGGTCCCCTCATTTTGCGCAACCGCACTTAGCTTCTACTTAGCTTTGCGTGAGCACGTCGTTATTCTCCTAGATATTGCATCGTAAATAATCATAGCTCTTAGCTTCTACTTTCCTCTAGAAAGGTATTAGCACTAGCGATTGGTAGTTTCTTCGGATTACTGAATTTTCTCTTTGACACTCGGGTGAAGCCTGTATACAGTGGAGACCTCCGCTCAACAAATCTCCGCTTCCGCCTACAGTGTTCACCGGGCGGTTCCAGCGGCGTTGCACGACCGAGGGTCTTCCGCCGAGTCGGTCTATCCCTCTGAGCTGTAAAGCTTTACCGGTCCCAGACCAAATAATCCCAACCGGAGAGAAAAGCCCAAATGAAGAAGCACGTCCTAACAATCACGGCCATTTCCGTCTTCATTGCCGTCGCGAGCTCGGCGTTCGCGGGGGTCACGGTGTCCAGTCCATCTAACAACAGCACGGTGGGTACAAGTGTCAACTTTGTAGCTAGTGCGACGACCTCTTGTTCGAAGGGTGTGGGGTCCATGGGTATTTACCCCAGTCCTTACAACCTGGTATACACGGTCGGCGGTCACAGTCTTAATACCACCATCAATCTCAATCCCGGCACGTACAACGCAGTCGTTGAAGAATGGGATAACTGTGGCGGCGCTGCAACTGCAACAGTAAAAATCACGGTAGCAACCAGCACGGGCGTGCATGTGAGCTCGCCGGCCAACAACAGCACGGTTGCCTCGCCTGTGAACTTTGTTGCTTCGGCGACGACCAATTGTTCGAAGGGTGTCGCATCGATGGGCATCTACACGGCTCCTTATAAGCTTGCGTATGTGGTGAACGGAGCCAACCTGAACACGAACCTTAGCCTCAGTCCCGGAACCTACAACACGACCGTGGAAGAGTGGGATAAATGTGGAGGAGCGGCGACGGCTCCGATCACCATCACGGTATCTGGTGGATCGAATGGAGGAGGAAACACGTTCTACAATCTGCACAGCGATGGCGGATGGAATGGTTACGCTCAGCAGCCGCCCAACTATGGGGATTGCAACACCTGTACGCCCGCCGGTCCTGGCACAACGTGGGCCATGTACCAGAACATCAAGTCGCCGACGATGTCGGGCAATTCGACCCAGTTCAACATCGGCGGAACGATGGATTACACAGACGTGCTTTGGAACAACCACCTGATCGGTGACTTCTCATCGCAGGGACTTCCGGACACGAATCACACGCTGGTTCCAACGCTCCACAACTTTACCTACGACGTGTATTTCTGGGGCAGCAGCTTGACTTCAGCGCAGGCGCTGGAGTTTGACGTGAACCAGTTCTACAGCGGTATGGGTTTCACGTGGGGCCACGAGTGCCGCATTGGTGGCGGGAACGAATGGGACGTGTGGGACAACGTGAACGCGAAGTGGGTTTCGACCGGCATTGCTTGCAATCCGATTGAGAATTCCTGGAACCACCTGGTCATCACCGTCGAGAGAACCTCCGATAACAAGCTGAAGTATCAGACGATCACCCTCAACGGGAAGACGAGCACTTTGAACTGGACCTACAGTCCGTTCTCGGCGCCGGGATGGTACGGGATCACGGTCAATTACCAGATGGACGGAAACTCGAAGCAGTCTCCGTACACGGTATATGTCGATAAACTCAACTTTACTTACCAGTGAGGCTGTGTTGCAGTAACTGCCATTCTTGACCAGACGGGCTGTTCAGTTGAGCTGAACAGCCCGTTTGCATTTGGTGAATCCAACCCTTTGTCAGCGGTCAGGAGACGACGTTGGTCTGCGTGCGGAGCTTTTCGAACTGGTATGTGCCCAAGCCACGCTTGGCCGCGAGCATCAGGTATGGCAAAGCGTCGACTTCGAGGTTCCAGTATGCTTTGGCGACGTAAGCGTCAATCGCCACCGGATCCGTGGACGCGACCAGCGTCTTCTTGAACAGCACGTCTTCCAGATTTCCTCCTGTGGGACCGTTGCGCAGAAGGATTCGGTAGCAGTCGACGATCGTCAGGGTGGGGCGCATGAAGTCCGCGAGGTCGGCCAAACTCTCGTGAATCTTCTGATGCAGTTGGTTGCGTGAACCTCCCAGGATGCCGTACCAGTTCTTCATTCCTAGCGTTGTGCCCGTTAGAGCATGATGCTTTGCGATCGGAATGTTGATGACCTTATCGGCATTCAAAAAAGGTTCGAAAACCGGCCAAGCCCGCAGCACGTCGCCTTGCAGATCGACTTCCTTGAACATGGAGGGATCGGGCAGGAGGACCTCGGCCCCAGCTTTCTGCGCGGCTTCGGCGATGCCAGACCGCTGAAAACATCGACGCGGCTCGTTGCAACTCACGTCGGTGACGACGACCCGTTTGGCGCCCGAATTGAGACATTCGCGAACAACTTCGGCCACCACAGCGGGATTTGTATTCGCAGCTTGTTCGGGAGTGCGATCCCAGCCAATGTTCGGTTTCACAAGAACCACGTCTCCGCGGCTGACGAAGCGGCGCATGCCGCCGAGTGCTTCCACGGCTTGGCGCGCGAGCATGGCTGGCTCTTCGCCTTGAGTGATTGCCATCTCGGGAAGAGAGGAATCAGTGGGGACGGTATGGCCTTTCTTCGCCGCAACGGCGAGTGCCGCTTCAGGATGGACACTGTGGCGGCTTAACCATGCGGCAACTCCTGCCGCACCTGCACCGGCGCCTGCAACACGAAGGAGCTTGATGAGAGCTTCGCGGCGGCTTAGACGAATTTGATCGCTGTCCATGATGGGCTTTCCTTAAGCTTGTGTCTTCCTGCGATTGAGCAAGATTTGATTGGTGCGCGATCGGCTTTCACCTACGCTGGTGACGTATACGGCAGGACGGTCCTGCACCGGACACGCGTGCTCGCAGGCGCCGCAGCCGACGCAGTGAGACGGATCCAGGTACGGCTGCTTCACCTCTTTGATATTTCCTGCCGCGTCGATGACTTCTGTAGGACGAAGGTAGATCGCTTTGGGTGAAGTCGGACACCACTCTTCACAGACGATGCAATCGGTAGCCATTGCCCAAGGGAGGCATCGGCCGCGATCGTAGAAGGCTGTGCCGAGGCGGATCGGCTTGGTTGCACTCGCGACATCGACCGACCATCCTTTTTCTTTCGCAGTGATCTCCCAGATGGCCCCGGTCGGACAAACCTGCGAACAGAGCACACAACTGGTTTCGCAGTATCCGAGACGCGGGACAAGGACCGGGGTCCAGAGACCTTCGATGCCGGCTTCGGTGAGAGCAGGCTGAAGGGCGTTGTTGGGGCAGACCTTCATGCACTCGCCGCAACGAATGCAGCGCGAGAGGAAAAACTCTTCGTCAACGGCTCCGGGCGGGCGGAGCAGGCGTTCGTGACGTTCCGCAGCAAATCCTGGCGTGCTGCGCATGACGGGAACGAGCGCAGCTCCGGCAGCAAGTCCGGTGAGCACTTTTCGCCTTTGCAGGTTGGTTCCGGCCGACTTCTGCGCCGGGAAAAACTTGAATTGCAAACCATGCTCCGGGCACTCATCGACACAGTTCAGGCATACATGGCATTCGGGCTGATGCCAAGGCACTCCGCCGATGGGATCGTCGCCGCCCTGGCAGCGCAGCAAGCAACGATTGCAGTCGTTGCAGTGCTCGGGATTCTTCACCAATCCCAGGATTGACCAGCGCGACACGATACCCAGTAGAGCTCCGAGGGGGCACAGGGCGCGGCACCAGAAGCGGGTGATCCGGAAATTCAGAAGGAGGATGAGAATAAAGATGACGCCCAGCCAGACGCCTTGGCGAAAGTACGGTTGCTTGAAGTTGAGGATCAGCGCCCCGAGGATGAAATGCAGAATTTGTCCGATCAGCTGAACCGCCCAAAAGCGGCTTTGTTCGATCCACTTGAGCGCTGCTTGAAGTCCATAGTTGGTGGCCGGCAGGACTGAGAGGCCCAGGGAGCGGACCAGAAACGAAAAAGGATCCAGCCATCCGACGAGGCCTGTTCCGAGCAGAGCAGCCACCAATACCGCAATCAAGAGGTAGTACTTCGTGGTCTGCCACCGCTTGTAGCGGTTCGATTCCAGCAGTTGCTTGCCGCGCTTGCGTTCGGATTTGAGGCTTCCGAACAAATGATTGATGGAGCCCAGCGGACAGATCCATCCGCAGAAGAAGCGACCAAGAAACATTGTGGGGATCAGGATCAGCAGGCTCCAGAGCAATCCGCGATAAAGACCATGCCCGGAGAGGGCGTTGGTAACGCTGACCAGTGGGTCCAGTTGGAAGAAGAGACCGACCGGGTAAGGCAGGCGAATTTCACTGGTGGAGGTCGTCAGTGAACCGCGAAATTCAGTCCGTATAAGAAGGATCAGGAACAGGGCAAAGAAGAAGATTTGGGAGAAGAGCCGTAACCGTGTGGGTCGTAGGAAGCGCACAAATCTCCTTCGTTCTGCGGAATCGGAGTGCAACTGGCGCATCGCGTCGAACGGTGGATCACATCATCAGACGTCCTGCGACCGTCTTCCCATGTTCGACTTGGCTCGGCATGGCTTTCCGTGACCGAAATCACGCAGATTCGTGAACGTGAGGGGGTACCGGAAAGTCCTTGTCCTACAAGGAATTACGGTTTCATTACAGATTCGGGAAGTACGGGCATCTCGAGCGTCTAACATTGCAACTAATAAATTAGTTGACGTTTTAATCGCTGACACGTCCATAGAGAGAAAGCGCGAGGAACTTAAGGAGGAGACTTGGCGCGCACGAAATCCCTGACCTTAACCGAAGCCGAGCTGAGAATTATGAACGTCCTGTGGGAGAAAGGATCCGGGACGGTTCACGATGTTCTACAGGCTTTGCCGGACACTCCGCCGCTGGCCTACAACTCGGTTTTGACGATTGTCCGGATTTTAGAGACCAAGGGATACGTGCAACACATGAAGGACAGGCGCGCGCATGTATACATCCCAAAGATTGACCGGAAAGACGCGACCCGATTTGAAGTGAGCCATCTGGTGAGCCGGTTCTTCGGCAATTCGCGCGAGAAGTTGCTGCTCAACATATTAGAAGAGCAGAGCATCGATGCAGAGGAACTGGCACGGCTACGGCAGCTGCTGGAGAAAAACAAACAATGATTACTCTAGATCCAGCCCTGCATGCCGCGGCCCACATCGTGACCCTGCGCGTGATTCAATCGTTGGTGGAGGGCTCGCTGATCGCGCTCTTCGCTGCCGGCGTCCTGCGTTTTTGGCGGTGCAACGCAGGCACTCGATTTGCGGTGTGGTTTTCTTCTCTGCTCGCGATGGCGGCTGTGCCGGCTTTGGCCGGAGAGTGGCTGACTCGAGTGTCGTCGGTTTCGAACTCACGTGCCCTCCTGACGTTGCCGGATTCCTGGGCTGTTTACCTGCTGGTTGCATGGGCGGCTTTTGCTGCATGGTTCTTGTTTGGACTCGCGAGGAGTCTGTGGCATCTCCGGACACTCCGGAAGAGCTGCATCGAAGTTGATCCAGCGGCGCTCGAGGCGAGCGTGCAACGTACCCTTCAAAGCCAGCGCGGCAACCGGACGGTTGTGCTGTGCACCTCCGAGATGGTCAAAGTTCCCACGGCAATCGGGCTGATCAATCCAGCGGTGGTGATTCCCGGGTGGGTCATGCAGGAACTCTCGGCGGATGAACTGAATCAGATTCTTCTGCACGAATTCGCGCACCTCCGGCGCTGGGACGATTGGACGAATCTTGCTCAGCAGCTCGTAAAGGCGGTTTTCTTCTTCCATCCGCTGGTCTGGTGGATCGAGAAGAACGCCGCATTGGAGCGAGAGATGGCCTGCGACGATGCAGTTGTTGCCGAAACCGGCAGCCCTCATCGATATGCCGAGTGTTTGACACATCTCGCGGAGAAGAGCTTCGTACAGCGCAGTGTCGCGCTGGCGCAAGCTGCTCTTGGAAAGCTTCGGCAGACAACGCTTCGCGTCACCCGGATTTTGGACCCGGAACGTCCGTCGCATGGCAATGTGCTGAAGCCTGCCGTCACGCTGGTCGGTGTATTCGCAATGGCTTGCGGCGTCTGGACGGCTCGTACTTCAACGCTGGTTGCCTTCGAAGATGGCAGAGCGCAAGGGCAGGCCACTCCAGGCGTTTCACAAGTGGCCTTGATGCGGACTGCGCCAGCCAGGGTGATCCCCGCCACCTTGCGGTCGCCTCAAGTCGGAGTGATCCCGGCAAAGCTAAACCTGGATCAGCGACATCCCACGCCGTTGAAGAATCTGCAGGCGAGCCATCGGAGCAATGCGAGACCGGAGCCGCATCATACTCCGCTCGTGCATCTCACGAGTTCTCATGCTGCGGCGGTTCCGGTTGCGGAGACAGTCTTTGTCGTAATCGAGGATTCTCCTCAAGCCGGTGTTGAACGGTATCAAGTTCAGATGTGGCGCGTGATGGTTCTGCGCACCGTGGCGAATCCTGCCATAACTCAGACTTCCCACAAGGAGATTTAAAAGCAATCAGCAAGAAAGCAGAGTTCGAGACTATCTAAAACAACTAAGGAATTAGTTGACAACAATCTGGAGGAATGTAGCAATGAATGTAGGAAAGTGGTTCGACGAAAACAGAAATAAATGGGTGCGGAGGCTCGGCGTGCCGGTGCTGGCGCTGGCTTTTGCGGCATCCGTCGCAACTTACGGTTGGGTGAGCACGACCTCGGCGAGAGCGGCCGCTGCAGCGTCGGCGGCTGCGCCGCTGGACGCAAACAGCGTCAGTGCTCTGACGTCACTCGACAAGGCAATGGAGACACTGGCGGCGCACGTTACGCCCGCGGTGGTCAACGTGACCGTGACTTCTCGTGTGAAGCCCGATCAAGCGAACAATCAACAAATCCCAGATGACATGCAGCAATTTTTCGGTGGCAACGGCCCATTCGGACAGATGTTTGGTCCGCATATGCGCCAGCAACAGCCTCAAATCGAGCATGGCATGGGAAGCGGCGTCGTGATTTCGCCGGATGGATACATCGTGACGAACAACCACGTAGTCGAAGGAGCAGTCGATGTCCGCGTGACGACGAGCGATCGCCGGGTGATGAAGGCGAAGGTGATCGGTACCGACCCGCTGACCGATCTCGCGGTCATCAAGGTGGATGCGACGAATATGGCAAGTGTGCCATGGGGCGACTCGAAAGAGGTTCGTCCGGGAGAGACTGTGCTTGCATTTGGGAACCCGTACGGATTCAACTTCACAGTGACTCGCGGAATTGTGAGTGCGATCAACCGTGCAAATCCTGATCCGACGAACCGGAGCAAGCCGGGCGAGTTCATACAGACCGACGCGGCTATCAATCCTGGCAACTCGGGTGGCGCACTGGTCGACGCTCGCGGCCAGTTGATCGGCATCAACACATTTTTGGTATCGCCCTCAGGAAGCTTCTCGGGAATGGGTTTTGCGATTCCGACGCAGATCGCGCAGCCGACGGTAGAGACGCTGATTCGTGATGGCAAGGTGAGCCACGGACGCATCGGCATTGGCATTTCCGACGTCACTCCTGAGAACGCAAAGTTCTTCGGCGACTCGACTGCCAGCGGTGGGGTTGTCACGCAGGTTGATCCGGATTCTCCGGGCGCGAAAGCAGGCCTGCAGACTGGCGACGTGATCACCGAAGTCGACGGTCAGAAGGTGAACGATGCGGGTGCACTGCAGGTGGAAATCGGTCAGAAGACACCTGGTACGAAAGTCGATCTGACGGTTCTCCGCGACGGCAAGACGATGCATGTCCCGGTGACTCTCGAGGCGATGGGCAGCAAGGAAAACGAGAGTGGATCTTCGTCTCAGAGTGCGGGCAAGATGCGCTGGGGCCTGGGCCTGGGCAACTTGACGCCAGATATGCGTGAACAACTGCAGGTTCCAAGTAACGTTCACGGTGCGGTGGTTGAGCAGGTTCAGCCGGGCAGTTCGGCGGATAACGCCGGGTTGCAGCAAGGCGACATCATTCTCGAAGTCGACCGCCACAAGGTTCAAACGGCAAGCGATGTCCAGCAAGCTCTTTCCAATGTTCCGAAAGGGAAAGACGCCCTGGTGCTGGTCTGGTCGAACGGCGGCAATACTTTCCGGGTACTGCACTCCCCTGAAGGCGCGTAAGGCAAAGGTGCGCTGTATGAGGAAAATCCCGGCTGAGGCCGGGATTTTCTTTGGGCATCACTCTGTGGAGAGGGAGAAGTCACGGAATCACGGAGATCTGGAGCGGAGATGCTTGAGGCTCGACTGACTTTAGCTTCTCTAGCTCCGCCCGAGCCTTTTCCCAAGCCTGTGCATTCTTCTTGGTAGCGACAGGAGCTTGCGGATCCTTGTAGAAATTCAAAATGTTATCGCGCAGTGGGGGCGTAATCTGACGGAAATCGTCGCGGGATAGCTGATCCAGAAGATGAGCGTAGGCTTTGTCGGTCAGTCCATATTCACCCGCGTATGTCATCTTTCCGGTGTCGAAGTCTGTGTTCGCGAGGTGAAGATTCTTGGCGCGCACCTCCGTCAGCAACTTCCGATAATTGTCGAGAGTGCGGTCGACGCTCGCGACATAAATATCTTCTGTCTTGCGGGTGGGAATTTTGAAATCCAGCGCTTTGAACGGACCAACTTTGGGAACAAATTTCAGGAAGAAAGCTAAAACTTGAGTACCGAAGCCAGGCTTGCGGTAGCCCTTACCCCATTCCCGCTGGTACCTGGCTCGCGAGAGATAATATCGGAACTTCCGGGCATGGAAATTAGGAGTTTCCGAGACCAGCTCTTTCTTGCGCGCGACCAGGGCAACTCTCGTCATCTCCGGAATGATCTGGCTGATGGCTCGACGAAAAGTTCCGATGGCTAAGTCTTCATTTGGAAGCACGGAACTCAGCGGAATGCCATAGGTGTCCTGAAAAGCCCGTTCCAGCACCGGTTTCGAGACTTCGAAACCGATGAAATCGTGATACCGGTCGGACGTGTAGCGGTTCTTTGCGACCTGGGTCATGTCGAAACCAAATTCGGTCCGAATGTGAGCCTTGGGATTGTCTTCGTAAGTTACGTGGGATCCGTATTCCTCCCGAAGTTTCGGAAATAGAATTCCGACCGATTCGTTAATCGCGGGATGCCCTGCATTATCGGCAGAGTAGTGAGCCAGTGCACCTAGCGCAAAGGCATACTCGTCAAGATCGCTGGCTTCATTGATCAGGTTAACAACGAAGTCGCCGCTGCGCACGTAATGGGTCAAGTCGCTGAAGTACTTGTTGCCGAACGGATAGTAGCCCATGTCCTGCACCAGCGAGCCTCCGTAGGCGAAAGCATGAGCTTTGCGAAGATCGTCGGGGCTGGCATCGGGGAAACGTTTCTGGAGCAAAGGCTGAATGTCGTCCTTCCAGAGCAGGTCGACGACTTCTTCGTGGGTAAGGACAGAGTAAGCGGTGCAGGTGCAACACAGGGAGATCAGAAAGGCAAGGCCGATGAGTGCAAGCAAAAATCGCGATGAGTGTGCCATACAGGGATGCCGCGTGCCGGAGGTTGAGAGCTCGCTACTTCCCGAGAACCTCCAGGACGTTCGGCTAGTTTACATTCATCCTCCAACGAGCGGAGCCCTTCTTAGTTGCGAATGCAGACGTGAGGTTGTTCAAGCCTTCTACTGAGTTTTCAGTTGGTTGGAGTGGACCGGGGGTTATGAAACCCTTAAATGCAGATTCTAATGCAGCTACAAGGTTCTCGTTACTGACAGACAGGCTGATCGCGAATACTTTTAGAATGGTTCCGCGGGATATCAGCAGACGATGGGCCGCGGCATAGTTCGAAGGCAAGGGAGAAGGAGACGACATGAGTATTTGGACAGTGTTGTTCATCATTCTGTTAATCGCGTGGCTCTGCGGGTTCGCGGTGTTTCACGTGGCTGGAGGCCTGATTCACCTACTATTGGTGTTCGCGGTTATTTCGCTGATCCTGCACTTTATTCTTGGCAGGCGGACGGTTTGAGTTTGGCAGTGTGAGAGAGACGACGGGGGCTACCGGCAGAACGGTAGCCGACCCCTGTTTCCTTGAATCCGATCAAAACCAGTTGCCCTCATCTGAGCGCTAACTGCTTGCTGAGATTAGGTTTAATTTCTTCCTTTGGCTGGCGTCCGCTGCCCGGGACGGCTTGAGTCCTTCAGGTCTGTTCGACACTACAGGAATTACCTTAGGGCGCTGCTGTATTCCTTAATGCTCCAATATCACAGGGTTCTCAGGGGCGCGTGGGTTGTTTGGTGCCGACGCCACAAACCTGAGCTTTCCTGTCGACAGTTACCGCTCTGTCCAGACGTGAACAGTTTCTCTCGGATCAGTCTGATCTTGAGTTGCCGCTGTACGTCGGAAGAGGACGCCGATGAAAAGATCCACACTTGTTAATGAGGCCGCGCCGAACGAGGCCGAGACAATAGCCGCCCTGCCGAAAAACGGCAAGTCGAGCAATGGAAGATCGAGCAACGGTAAGTCGAGAAATGGTGACGAGTCTCTCGACCTTACCGTCATCCTGGCGAGTCTGCAAAGCATGCGAGATGGCGACTTCACCGTGCGTCTTCCTGGCACATGGGTTGGCCTTCCGGGAAAAATCGCCGATACCTTCAACGAGATTGTCGCCGCCAACCAGCAGATGGCTCAGGAATTGAAACGCGTGGGCCAGGTGGTTGGTAAGCAGGGTAAAACCCGCGAGCGCACGCGTTTTCATGAGTCCCGCGGCGCCTGGGGCGAGATGGAAGTCTCGGTGAACACGCTCGTGGAAGACCTGCTGCGGCCTACGGCGGAAGTGACTCGAGCCATTGCCGCTGTTGCTCAAGGTGATCTCACACAAACTGTTCGTCTCGATGTGGATGGCCGCCCGCTGGAAGGCGAATTCCTGCGCTCCGCGAATCTTGTGAACACGATGATTCAGCAGTTGGGAGTGTTCACGGCGGAAGTGACGCGCGTGGCCCGCGAAGTCGGTACCGAAGGAAAACTTGGCGGTCAGGCGCAGGTGCCTGACGTTGCCGGAACGTGGAAAGACCTTACCGATAACGTCAACTTGATGGCGAGTAACCTTACCGGCCAGGTGCGGAATATCGCAGAAGTCGCCACTGCTGTGGCGAGCGGCGATTTGTCGCGCAAGATTACGGTCGACGTGCGCGGCGAGATTCTGCAGCTGAAGGAAGCCATCAATACGATGGTCGATCAACTGCGATCGTTCGCTTCGGAAGTCACGCGTGTGGCCCGCGAAGTGGGAACCGACGGCAAACTCGGCGGCCAGGCCGTTGTGCCTGGCGTGGCCGGAACGTGGAAGGATCTGACCGACTCGGTCAACGCCATGGCCGGAAACTTGACCGCCCAAGTGCGAAACATTGCAGAAGTGACGACGGCCGTGGCCCGCGGCGATTTGTCACGAAAGATCACGGTCGACGTGAAGGGAGAAATTCTCGAACTGAAAGACACCATCAATACGATGGTGGACCAGCTCAACGCGTTCGCTGGCGAAGTGACGCGCGTGGCGCGCGAAGTTGGTACGGAAGGCAAGCTCGGTGGCCAGGCGCAAGTGCCCGGTGTCGCCGGTACGTGGAAAGATCTCACGGACAACGTCAACTTCATGGCCAGCAACCTGACGGGCCAGGTTCGAAACATCGCCGAAGTCGCAACGGCCATCGCGAGCGGCGACTTGTCACGCAAGATTACGGTCGACGTCCGCGGCGAAATCCTCCAACTGAAGGAAACGCTCAATACGATGGTGGATCAGCTGAACCGGTTCGCCGGCGAAGTGACGCGCGTGGCTCGAGAGGTCGGAACAGAAGGCCGTCTGGGCGGACAGGCAAACGTGCCCGGGGTCGCCGGAACGTGGAAAGATCTCACCGACTCTGTGAACTCGATGGCCGGAAACCTCACCGGCCAGGTCCGAAACATCGCTGAAGTGACTACGGCTGTGGCTCGCGGTGACTTGTCGCGCAAGATCACGGTCGATGTGAAGGGCGAAATTCTCGAACTGAAGAACACCATCAATACGATGGTGGACCAACTTAACGCGTTTGCCGGCGAAGTGACGCGTGTGGCTCGCGAAGTCGGTACGGACGGCAAACTCGGTGGACAAGCGCAAGTGCCGGGCGTCGCCGGAACCTGGAAGGATCTCACGGACAACGTCAACTTCATGGCCTCGAACCTGACGGGCCAAGTGCGAAACATCGCCGAAGTCGCAACGGCGGTGGCTCGCGGCGACTTGTCGCGCAAGATCACCGTTGACGTGAAGGGGGAAATTCTTGAACTGAAAGACACCATCAATACGATGGTGGACCAGCTTCGTTCGTTCGCTTCGGAAGTTACGCGTGTCGCCCGAGAAGTCGGAACGGACGGCAAGCTTGGCGGTCAGGCCGTGGTGCCCGGCGTCGGTGGAACGTGGAAAGACTTGACCGATTCGGTGAACTCGATGGCCAGCAACCTGACGGCTCAGGTGCGAAACATCGCCGAGGTTTCGACAGCTATCGCGAGCGGTGACTTGTCGAAGAAGATCACGGTCAACGTCAGCGGCGAAATTCTGCTGCTGAAAGAAACCATCAATACGATGGTGGATCAGCTGAACGCGTTTGGCGCTGAAGTGACGCGCGTGGCTCGCGAAGTCGGTTCCGAAGGAAAACTGGGCGGACAGGCGCAGGTACCAGGAGTCGCCGGCACGTGGAAAGATCTCACGGACTCAGTGAACTCGATGGCTGGAAACCTGACAGCTCAGGTGCGAAACATCGCCGAAGTGACGACGGCCGTGGCTCGCGGCGACCTGTCGCGCAAGATCACGGTCGATGTGAGAGGTGAAATTCTCGAACTGAAGAACACCATCAATACGATGGTGGACCAGCTCAGTGCGTTCGCGGGCGAAGTGACGCGCGTGGCCCGCGAAGTTGGTACCGACGGAAAACTGGGCGGACAGGCGCAGGTGCCCGGCGTCGCCGGAACGTGGAAAGATCTCACCGACAACGTGAACTTCATGGCTTCGAACCTGACGGGTCAGGTGCGAAACATCGCGGAAGTCGCGACAGCTATCGCGAACGGCGATTTGTCGAAGAAGATCACGGTCGACGTGCGCGGCGAAATCTTGCAGCTGAAAGAGACGCTGAACACGATGGTCGAGCAGTTGCGGTCGTTCGCTGCCGAAGTGACTCGCGTGGCCCGTGAAGTCGGCTCTGAAGGAAGACTCGGCGGCCAGGCGAACGTTCCCGGCGTCGCGGGTACGTGGAAAGATCTTACGGACTCCGTAAACGCCATGGCCGGAAACCTGACGGCTCAGGTACGAAACATTGCCGAAGTGACGACGGCCGTGGCCCGCGGCGACTTGTCGCGCAAGATCACGGTCGATGTGAAGGGAGAAATTCTCGAACTGAAGAACACCATCAATACGATGGTGGACCAGTTGAACGCGTTCGCTGCCGAAGTGACACGCGTGGCTCGTGAAGTCGGTACGGACGGCAAACTCGGTGGACAGGCCCAGGTGCCTGGTGTCGCCGGAACCTGGAAAGACCTTACCGACAATGTCAACGTCATGGCCGCAAACCTGACCGAACAGGTGCGCGGCATCGTCAAGGTTGTGACCGCCGTCGCAAACGGCGTGCTTACTCAGAAGCTGACGGTGAACGCCAAAGGCGAAGTCGCTGCTCTGGCCGAGACTATCAACAACATGACGGACACTCTGGCTACCTTCGCCGATCAGGTGACGACAGTTGCCCGCGAAGTCGGCGTGGAAGGCCGTCTTGGCGGTCAGGCCAACGTGCCCGGAGCTGCCGGAACCTGGAAAGATCTGGTCGGCAACGTGAACCTGCTTGCCGACAACCTTACGAACCAGGTGCGCGCCATCGCAGAAGTGGCGACTGCCGTGACGAAAGGCGATCTCACCCGATCCATTCAGGTGGAAGCCAGCGGCGAATTGGCTGAACTGAAAGACAATATCAATACGATGATCAACAACCTCCGCCTTACGACGGAGCGTAACACGGAGCAAGACTGGCTCAAGACGAACCTCGCGCGATTCACCGGTATGTTACAAGGGCAGCGCGACCTGGGAACAGTGGGCCGCATGCTTCTGTCGGAACTGGCTCCGCTTGTGAACGCGCAGCAGGGCGTCATCTATCAGATGGAAACTGAGGAATCCGGCGGACTGGTGCTGCTCTCAGCCTTTGCTGACGATGGAGAGAACGGACACCTGCGAAGGATGAAAGTCGGAGAGGGCCTGGTTGGGCAAGTTGCATCCGAAAAGCGGCGCATGTTGATCGGAGATCTGCCCCCGGAAAGCACAGTACCGATTCGGTCGGGTCTATTTACCTCCGTGCCGAAGAACGTTATCGTCCTGCCGGTGCTGTTCGAAGATCGGGTGAAGGCAGTGATCGAACTCGCATCTCTGGGCGCGTTCACGGCTTCGCACTTGGCGTTCCTTGAGCAGTTGACGGCGAGCATCGGGATTGTGCTGAACAGTATTGAAGCCACGATGCAGACGGAAGGCCTGCTGAAGCAGTCGCAGCAGTTGGCGGCCGAGCTTCAAACGCAGCAGAAAGAGCTGCAACAAACGAACGAGCAGCTGGCGCAGAAGGCGCAACAGCTTGCGGAACAGAACGTGGAAGTCGAACGTAAGAACCAGGAAATCGAGCAAGCCCGCCGCGCTCTGGAAGAGAAGGCAAAAGAGCTGGCGCTTACTTCCAAGTATAAGTCAGAGTTCCTGGCCAATATGTCTCACGAGCTGCGTACACCGCTGAACTCGATCCTTGTGTTGGGCCAGCAACTCAGTGAGAACCCGGACCACAACTTGACGCCGAAGCAAGTTGAATTCGCGCGCACGATTCATGGCGCCGGAACCGACTTGCTGAACCTGATCAGTGACATCCTGGATCTGTCGAAGATCGAATCCGGAACGGTTTCGGTCGAAGCGGAGGAAGTCTTCTTCGCCAACTTGCTCGAGATGGTGGCTCGTCCGTTCCGACACGAGGCAGAGAACCGGAGACTTGCGTTCGAGGTGCATTCCGATCCGCATCTCACGCGCAGTTTGGTGACGGACTCGAAACGTCTGCAACAGGTCCTGAAGAACCTGCTGTCGAACGCTTTCAAGTTCACGGAACATGGATCGGTCCGGCTTTCGGTTTCGCTGGCAAAGAAGGGATGGAGCGAAGATCATCCGATTCTGGGTGGTGCCGCTTCGGTTGTGGCCTTTGAAGTCGCGGACTCCGGAATTGGAATTCCGCCCGACAAGCAGCGCATCATCTTCGAGGCCTTCCAACAGGCAGACGCCAGCACGAGCCGCAAGTACGGCGGAACAGGCTTGGGACTTGCTATCAGCCGCGAACTGGCGAGCCTGCTGGGTGGCGAGATTCAGCTGAAGAGCACCCCTGGGCAGGGCAGCACGTTCACGCTGTATTTGCCGCAGACGTACGTTGGGCCATCAGGGGCGAAATTGTCGCCCGCAGATTTGAAGTCGCAATCGGCACCGCTGACGCTCTCGAATATCGTTGTCAACGAACGTCCAGTCGAACAGATTGCCGACGATCGCGACAACCTGCAGCCGGACGACATGGTGCTGCTGATTGTGGAGGACGATCCGCATTACGCCCGTGTTCTGTGCGACCTCGCGCGCGACAAAGGGTTCAAGGTACTCGTAGCGTTGCGAGGCGCAGAAGCGCTTGCCCTTGCGCGCGAGTTCCATCCGACTGCCGTCTCGTTGGATGTCTTCCTGCCAGACATGCTCGGCTGGACGATCCTGAATCACTTGAAGCAGGATCCTGCGACGCGGCACATACCGGTCCAAATGCTGACACTGGATGAAGACCGTCAGCATGGTCTGGCCCGCGGAGCGTTTGCATTCGTTACCAAGCCGACGAGTTCGGATGAACTGGAGTCGGCGCTGGCTCGAATCAAGGAATACGCAGCACCGCGGCGCAAACGGCTGCTGATCGTGGAAGATAACCCGGCAGAACAGCTCAGCATCCGAGAATTATTAGGCTACGAAGATATTGACGTAACCGTCTCATCTACGGGAGCGGAAGCTCTGGAGCGGGTTGGACGAGAGTCGTTCGATTGCGTGGTGCTCGATCTTCGACTTCCTGATATGACCGGCTTCGACATTCTGGAGAGAATGCGCGACATTCCGAATGTAAAAGACTTGCCGGTTGTTGTGTTCACGGGGAAGGAGCTTTCACCTGAAGAAGACGCACGGTTGCACACTCTGGCGCGGAGCGTCGTGGTCAAGGGAGTGGAATCGCCCGAGCGGTTGCTCGATGAAACGGCGCTGTTCCTGCATCGGGTGGTAGCCGATCTTCCGGAAGAAAAGCAGAAGATGCTGGACCGGCTGCACCGGTCCGATGATGCGCTAGTCGCAAAGAAAGTGCTTGTGGTCGACGACGATATGCGAAACATTTTCGCCTTGAGCAGCGTGCTCGAACGCCGAGGCATGACCGTCCTCACAGCGGGCACGGGGCGTGAAGCGATTTCGATACTGGAGTCGACTCCGGACGTCGCCATCGTGCTCATGGACATCATGATGCCTGAGATGGATGGATACGCGACGATGCAGGTGATCCGTCAGAATGCATCGTTCCGGCGGTTGCCGATCATTGCTCTTACGGCGAAAGCCATGAAGGGCGACCGTGAGAAATGCCTTGAAGCAGGTGCTTCGGAATACCTGGCCAAGCCAGTGAATACCGAGCAACTACTTTCTGCATTGCGCATGTGGCTACACCGATGAGTACGAGCATCAGTACGCAAGCAGTAAACGAGCCAATGGGACAAGCTGGACCCGTTCATGATCCGGTGAACATCCTCATGGTTGATGACCAGCCGGGCAAATTGCTCAGCTACGAGGCCATTCTCTCGGATCTGGGCGAAAACCTGGTTAAGGCGACTTCGGCGAAAGACGCGCTGGAAAAACTGCTCAAGATGGATGTCTCGATCGTGCTCATGGATGTCAGCATGCCTGACATCGATGGGTTCGAGCTCGCCGAGATCATCCGACAGCATCCCCGGTTTCAGAAGACCGCAATTCTGTTTATATCGGCCGTTCACCTCAGCGACCTGGACCGGCTGAAGGGTTATCAACATGGGGCAGTCGACTATCTGTCTGTGCCAGTTGTGCCGGAGGTTTTGCGCGCGAAGGTAAAGGTATTTGCGGAGCTGCACCGGAAGAATCAGCAACTGGAGAGGCTGAATACCGAGCTGGAAAAGAGGGTTGCGGAGCGAACGCAGGAACTGCAGGACAAGGCAGTTGCGCTGGAAAAGCTCAATACGGTGATGGCGCAAAAAAACCAGGAACTGGATGCGATCGTCCAGACGGCGCCCGATATTATCTTCAGCCGCAATCCCGACGGGGGTAGAGAGTACATCAGCGGACGGTTCTATGAGTACACGGGTGCTCCGCTTGACTCAGCTATCGGATACGGATGGCTCGACTACGTCCATCCCGACGACAAGGAGGAGAGCCTTTCGCGCTGGCTGCACTGCGTTGAATCCGGAGCGCATTATGAATGCGAATACCGCCTTCGCGGAGCCGATTCTCAATACCGCTGGTTTCGGGCCCGAGCCGTTCCCCTTCGAGACGGCCAAGGCAGGATCCTCAAGTGGTATGGAACTTGTTCGGACATTCACGACAGTAAGGTGCTAGAGCAATCCATCCGGGAAAATGCGATTGAGCTCGAGAGAATGGTCGAGAGCCGAACGGCGGCACTGAGAAGGTTGTCGAACCGAATGATGACTCTGCAGGACGAGGAGCGCCGCCGCATCGCCCGAGAAATCCATGACGGATTGGGTCAGGAACTCGCCGCATCGAAAATGATACTCGACGGTATCCTGGCGAAGGACAAATCTCCCTCGATGCATCAGGCAGCTGTGGAAGCGAGCCAGCTCGTAGATCGGGCTATTCAGCAGGTCCGGACTATTTCGCACCTGTTGCATCCTCCGTTGCTCGACGAGGTGGGCTTGGTGTCGGCACTCCGATGGTTCCTGGAAGGATTGTCGGATCGAAGCGGAATCAAAGTGCATCTTGAGGTAGATCCTGCTGAGCTTCCGCGTCTTCGGTCAGAATTAGAAACCGCAGTGTTTCGGATCATTCAGGAAGCATTGACGAATATGTTCCGTCATTCCGGAGCCCGCAATGGGTTCGTCTCGCTGGCGGAGAAGGACGGCAGCATTCGTGTGACCGTCCGCGACGATGGCAAAGGCATTGAAGAACAAGTTATGCAACAGAGGCCGGAGAGTGTAGGCGTCGGTATCGGGGGCATGCGTCAGCGGGTGACTGAACTGGGAGGCACTTTACGGCTCGCCAATGCGAATCCGGGCACGATCGTTGAAGTCGTCATACCCGCAGTGCGACGCGAACAACTTGGAATGCCTGTACCAGCGTAACTTTCCATTGTCTACGCCGCTTTCGTCTCGTTTTCTGTCTTCTCGTTTACGGTGGTCTCGTCTGCTTTGATTTCGACCTGTTCGTGCTTAATGTCGAGTCTCAATCGGTTGTAGATACTCATGTATTGATTTGCGATCCATACCAGTGAAAAGAACGAGACGATGTATCCACGCCAGTCGGGAAAGAGGAGCTTGTACCGCGTCATGATCAGGAGCGCGGCCGTGACATAGTGGCTGAAGCAATATTCGCAGGTAAACAGGTAGAAAAACTTCCGCCGAAACATACTGCTCGATTCCTTGCACTGCTGCTGGCAATACTGCCGCGGTTCGCGGAATACTTCTTCGTGAGTTACCGTCCATGCGACACAAGCAATGGGGATCGCAAGCAGTAGCAGCCATACGAGCTGAATGCTGAGGGGCATTTGCGGGTTGGATGCTCAAGGAGCGTACAGGGATGATCGCAAGGCCTTACGACGCACGGACCTGACCATAGTTCAAAAGGCTCACGACAAAAACCCCTCCGCAGATGTTGCCGAAGGTTGCGGGCGCGAGCCAGCGGAAATAGGCGCCCGCAGTAACTGAACCAGACTCCACGGCAGACAGAATCTCGCAACTGCTGGCGATGCAGTGCGCGAAGTGCCCCAACCCGACAATGAGAGTGAACATGTAAATCACGGTGAGTTGACCGATCGTCCAGTGACTGGCTGTGACCGTCCACGCCACGAGCGCGATCAGCCATCCTCCCACGACCCCGCTCCAGAAGATGTGAGTGAATGTGCCGGAAACTGATCCCTGACCCAGGGTAACAAGTTCAGACATAATGCTGGCCTGCAAAGCCGATGTCTTGACTGCGAGCAGGGCAAAGATCCAGGCGCCGAAAATGTTCGCGACGAACACTACAACCCAGAGGCGCAGCATGCTGAGTAACTGGCGCCGTTCGTCGAGCACGAGAACGACGGGGTAGAGAGTGTTTTCGGTGAATAATTGTGCTCGCCCGATGATGACCGCTATAAAGCCGATGGGGTAGGCCAGGTATGCGACCAAATCGCTCCACTCCCTTGTTCCTGCCATGGCGTGAACTGACGCGACTCCCAACCCGGTGAGTCCCATCGTGATTCCACCTGCAATGCCGGCGAAAGTGAGCTTGCTGACGGAGCGCCGTAGCTCGCCACGGGCGTTCTCGAGCGCGCTTTCCAGAATTTCCTGTGCAGTGAAGCGGCGAGTTTCGGCGTCGGGTTCTTCGGAATGGCGCATACGATGGGGACTTTCTAAGAGGGATACCACGGCGGAGAATGGCTCCCTACACGCTTTTACCGATCAAAATAGACGGTGATTCTCGGTAGTCTGGAGAACGTCGAATGCGGATGGGTTTGTCCTCTGCGGAGTGACTGCACACGGCGGCCCTTGCCGGGCCTTTGCAGTTTGACCGGCTTGGAAGCCGCCCTTGCCCGTCCGCATTCGGATTTTTCAGGATGCCGGACGGGCACAGGGACGACCTTTGCGGCTATCTTGCGGTTCCTCGGGCAAAGTGCGTAATAAGCGAAATCAGAAACAGCACCAGGAAGATCACGAAGAGTATTTTCGCGATGCCGGCAGCAGCCACTGCTACGCCGGTGAAGCCGAAAACCCCGGCGATCAGTGCGACCACGAGAAAAACTAACGCCCAATAAAGCATACCTCTCCTCCACGGGTTGGCCACCCTCATGGCACCATACGCGACGTTCCGGCGCTGAACCATCCCGCTGAATACGGACACGGGGTCCGTGGAAACCAGTATAAGTTTACCGCTATAACGTAAACGTGATCCTTAAGGAAGGAGCAGGTGCCGATCCGTCCCAGAGGATCGGCACCCGCTTGGGGGGCGTTGTGTCGAGTAGAGATTGCAGAGTAGTTTGTGGCGCGACCGGTCACAATAGGGTGAATCCTGTAGTGAGGCCCTAATCCTCGCGGGTAATAAGGTCAAAGAGTCCTGTTGGCTTCCTCAAGTTACTGATCCTTATCGGGAAAGTTCACCCTTTTCTTACTGCCTATTCCGGATAGGAGCAATCGATGCCTGAAGTTACGGTAATGACGCAGTCGAATGGCAGGTGCTCGCATGGAGCACGAAAAAGAGGACAAAAAATGACACGAGTTTGCTGCGCATGGCCGAAATGTCTCCTTGTGCTGAGCATGTGTTTTCTGTTCGTCGGAGCCGCCTGGTCGGCCGACGAAAAGAATCAATCAGATATCGATAAGCGAATCGACGCCTCGGCGAAGGTTCTCGACGAGATCATGTCGGTAAAAGACAAGGCGATCCCTGACAAAGTAATGAAAAGCGCGAAATGTATCGCGGTGATTCCCTCGATGGTGAAAATCGCAGTTGGTTTCGGCGGCAGCCATGGAAAGGGCGTCGCGACATGCCGGACCGCCTCGGGCGCCTGGAGCGCTCCGGCACCGGTAACTATCACTGGCGGAAGCTGGGGTCTTCAACTCGGTGGCCAAGCTGTCGATCTGATCATGGTGGTGATGAATCAGTCGGGCATGGATCACCTGCTCTCCAGCAAGTTCAAGCTTGGTGCGGATGCTTCGGCAGCGGCTGGGCCGATCGGGCGTGACGCGGGAGCGGACACGGACATTAAGATGCGTTCCGAAGTATTGACATACTCGCGCGCTCGCGGGCTGTTTGCGGGCGTCGATCTGAATGGTGCCGCACTGACCCAAGACAAGGATGAGACTCGCCTGCTTTACGGGAAGTTCGAACCGTTCGCCGACATTCTGGGTGGAAAGGTGCAACCGACGGCTGCGAGCCGCCCATTCTTGTCGGCTGTTCGCAAGTACTCAGAGCAAGCGAAGCAATCTCAGGCAACCGAAGCGCCTGGCGATAACACCGTTGCGGAGCGTGAGTAACCCGGGAGCAATTACAAACTGCACCTAACTTAGCGAGGTGATATGTACACAATTTTACTGGTGGTTCTGATTTTGCTTTTGCTCGGAGCTCTCCCTACCTGGCCTTACAGCCGTTCCTGGGGATATTACCCGAGCGGCGGCCTAGGGCTGGTCGTGATCGTGGTGATCGTTCTGCTTCTAGCCGGCCGGTTGTGAGCGCTGACATTACTCACAGGTTTTGATCACTGGCGTGCGCAAAGAAAGAGAGATCGGCGAAACGAAGTACAACGAAGAGCTGTGGAGACTCTTCAGTATTTCTTGCGCACGCCAGCGCCAAATCCAGCATCTGACCGGAAGCGAGAGTGTTGAAAGCGCCAATTCGTTGTGAGCTGCCGAGCAAGTTGCAGCCTTCATCCAGGGAAAGCACAACCTGCGCAAGTTCAGTAAGGAGCAGTTATGTCGAGTCATCAGAATCCGGTTTACAACGGGGAGACTCTGTTCCAAGTCCCCTCGAGAGCCGTGCCTGCACGCTACGCGCCTGGGGCACGTGTGCAAGCTGGTTCACGGAAGGCAGCCGCGCGCATGTCGCGCCCGCCTGACTACATATGGGGTCACTACAACAATTATCGATCCAACGGCGTCGCAATCTCAGCGGTGATCCATATCGCGGTGGTTGGATTGCTGTTGAGTGGCATCTTCGTCACACATCAGGTAGTGCAGCGCCAGACGCATGAGACAGTGACTCTGATTGCGCCTTCGCCGGAGACGTACGCCATTCCGGTAGCCAAGAAGGTGATAAGCGGCGGCGGTGGCGGCGGAGATCATGACATTCTTCCTGCTCCGAAAGCGCAGCCTCCGAAAGCTGCTTTGCAGCAGATCACGCCGCCGGCGATTGTGTTGCATAACTCACGGCCAAAATTAACTGCACAGCCCACGGTGGTTGCTCCGCCGCAGATGCAGATTGCGGAGAATCACATGCCGACAATCGGGGTATCGAGCGCGCCAGTCATGCCGGCAGCTCCACCCTCGAACGGCACGGGATCGGGCGGCGGTATCGGTTCCGGCTCGGGCGGAGGCGTCGGAGTAGGCCACGGACCTGGCATTGGCGCCGGAGTCGGTGGGGGAATGGGCGGCGGGGTATACCGTGTCGGCGGCGGGATTTCAGCCCCGACGGCAGTTTCCGCGCCAGATCCGGACTATACCGAGGAAGCGCGGCGCGCGAAGAAGCAAGGTACATGCGTGCTGTGGCTGATCGTCGACTCCACAGGCCATCCGCGAGACATCAAAGTTGCCCGGGGCCTGGGATTTGGGCTAGACGCCAAGGCGGTTGAGGCGGTCAAGCAATGGAAGTTCCAGCCTGCTCTTAAAGACGGCAGGCCGGTCGACGTACAAATCAGCGTGCAGGTTGACTTCCACCTCTACTGAGCTTTCCACAGCTTGTCATCCGGCGTACCACAACATCGTTTGGTTACAAGACCCGCCTCTGCGGGTCTTGTTTTTGCTTTCTACGGTTTCCTCTTGTGCAAAGAAAATGCACGCCTTACAGACTCTCCTAGGGGTGTTTACAGATGTGACCCGATAGAACGCAGACGTCGGATTCCCTACTCTGTCATCAGTTCGCGGGGGTTTTTCTGAGCGAACCAATTTTTAAAAGCTCGATGTAAGGAGGCCAAACGTGGCGACTTGTGCGATTTCTGCGACAGAGGCGAATGTAATTCCCGCGACTGGTGTGAAAGGCCGTGATGACTCACAAATCAACTTAGTAAAACGCGCCCAGGCGGGCGATGAACAAGCATTTGCAACGTTGTTCCAGCAGCACAAGAACCGTGTCTACTCAGTTTGTCTCCTCATGACGAAAGATGTCGCCGAAGCGGAAGACCTCACGCAAGAAGCATTTTTGCAAGTCTTCCGGACGGTCAGTTCCTTCCGCGGAGACGCCGCATTCTCGACCTGGCTGTACCGGGTCGCCGTCAACACCGTGTTGATGAAGCTCCGCCGGCGGAAGTCGCCGCCCACGGTTTCCCTCGATGAGCCAGTTCACTCCGAGTCTCCTTCACTGCACCGCGATTTCGGGAAAAGCGATCCCGATCTCTCGGGCGTCGTGGATCGGATCGCGTTGCGTCGTGCGCTGCAGGAATTGCCCGAAGGCTGCCGGAAGATTTTCGCCTTGCATGAAGTCGAAGGCTACCAACATCACGAGATCGCGCAGTTGCTGGACTGCTCGATCGGCAACTCAAAATCACAGCTCCACAAAGCGAAGCTGAAGATGAGAGCGCTGCTGTTTCCAAAGACGAAGATCCGTCGGCGTGGCAAAAACACTGGTGCGCTGCGCGAGTCCGACTTGCTGCCGATGAACGGTGCTGCTCCAAAGCACGCGCGGTAAAACGTTTCCACTTGTGAAACTTCGTCAAAAGGGGACTGGACTGGTGCTAGGGGCGATAGTAATTGCGGAGCCGTCAAACGGGGACGATTGGCTTGGCTCTTTGTCCAACGTGCCGGTGCTCGGCAACTCGGTGTTGAGCCGCACTCTGGATCGCATCAAGCGGAGTGGCGTTGCGGAGATTTGTGTTCTCAACAATCGTCTTGAAGCTGAGCGTGCGACCCATGCAGTTTCGTCTCCGGTCGGGGTACAGGATCCATGGTGCGAGGCCGCACAACAACTGCTCGCATTCGAAGCAAAAGGTCTTGAATATGCCTTGATTCTGCGCGTTGGGCCATACGTCGAATGTGATCTGGCTGTCCTCGCAGGGTGGCACCGTGGGCGAGGAGAAATGATCAGCCGGGTCTACGACAACCAGGGAGCGCTGGACTTCTGGATCCTGGACCTAAATCGATTCCGCGAACGCGAGGACCTTCTCGGTGCTTTGTACGCGGCTGCAGCTGCCGAGTTTGAGACACCGGGGTATGTAAATCGACTCACTGGACCCGAAGAGTACCGGAGCCTGGTGACTGATATTCTCACGTCCCGCTGCCAAACCCGGCCCTATGGTACTGAAGTACGGAAAGGAATGTGGATCGCGGAAGGCGCACAGATTGCGCGTGGTGCCCGCGTAGTCGCTCCCGCCTATGTCGGTCGTGGAGTGCGGATCGCGGAAGAGTGTCTGCTCACACGGGCCACCAGCGTTGAACAGAACTCGTATATAGATTTCGGAACCGCCGTGGAGGATAGCTCGATCATGCCGAACACGTACGTCGGCATCGGGCTCGACGTTTCCCATTCTGTGGTCGACGGTGGAGAACTGCTGAATCTGAATCATGGAGTGAAGTTGAAGATTACCGATCCGGTGGTGATGCGGCGAAACACGCCGCGCAGCCATCGTACATTCAGCTCCGAGCCCGAACTCGGTGCGGTGACATTGTCAGGAGCAGGATAACGAGATGGGAGTGGGTGTAAGGGAATGCAGCACTTTGAAGTCTGGAAATACAAAGCAAGTCAAAAAATAACCAAGAGAAGGGGTAGGAATATGTTGACCAGTGGGCCCGTCGTTGTGATGCAAGTGCCGGAGGTGTTGAACGTAAAGGAAGTACATAATTTTATGCAAGAGCTGGGACCACTACTGGAGACCAATCGCCCTCGAATCGTTCTGGAATGCTCGCAGGTGCGCTCGATGGAGAGTGCGGGCGTCGAGATGTTGTTGCGTTGCCTGGAGGAGGTCTTGAAGCGTGATGGCGATTTGAAACTGGCAGCCCTTTCTCCCGAGGCCGAAGTCATTCTGGAATTAATGCGCGTGGCGCGGGTTTTCGAAACCTTTCCTACCTCCGAAGAGGCCGCGAGGAGCTTCAACGCCATTCCTGCGGAAGCGGTTCCTCAGGATGCGCCCTGGTATTCGACAGTATTCGGTGATCTAGGAGTTCTGAAACAAGCCAGCTAGTGCGCGAGAACGGAGAGAGAGATGCGAACGCTGTATCCGGGCGTCCTTGGTATTGCGTGTTGTGCATTCGTTCTAATCTGCCCCACACTTACGATTGCTCAAACCAGATCCACTGAGCCTGCTGCCAAAGAAGCGGCGGCAATCCAGTTGGACAACGGCTCGTCGGCAGAATTGCCCGACAGCCCGGGAGCGATTCTGGCGCAGAACTCGGCAACGTTGCCTCAGTCCCAAAGTCCTACTGCGGCGGGCGCAGCCTCTCCCGATGAGAAGAGTCCAGACCAAAAGGTCCAGCGGCCGGTGGGAACGGCCGCTGCTGAGGCGCCCAAGGTTACGGGTATAACTGCAGCGGAACCTGCAGGAGTTGCCATTGCTCCAGCGAAACAACGGAGGGTACGGACGATTGTCCTGAAAGTAGGGGCGATCGTTGGCGGCGCCGCTGCACTGGGAACAGTAATTGCCTTAACAGCCGCTACGCCAAGTAAACCCCCCGGGGCACACTGAGGGAGTTCCAGACTACCCACGAGGTTTTCCCTATAAATCGCCATGCGCCCACAGAGCGTACAGATCATCAGTTTTTCGGGAATCGACGGAGCGGGCAAGAGTACTCAGATCGATGCCCTGCTCTCTCTACTGGAGTCTCAAGGCCAGACCTCAAAGCTATATACGTTCTGGGACGATGTTGTCGTTCTCGGTCCCATGAGGGAGAACCTCAGCTTTAAGGTCTTCAAAGGGGACAAAGGTGTAGGAAGTCCTGAGCGTCCGATCTCTCGCCGCGACAAGAACGTGTCTTCCTGGTACGCAGTTGCATTCCGTCTTTTTCTGTACGCCTTGGATGCTTTGCGGCTGACCATGATCGTTTCGCGAGCTTACGACCGCGGGAGGCACGTAGTCATCTTTGATCGGTATATTTACGACGAACTCGCAAATCTGCCGCTGCAGTATTGGATCGTGCGCATCTACGTGCGGGCACTTCTGAAAGTGGTGCCAAAGCCTGTCTTGGCATTCCTCGTGGACGCGGATCCGGAAGAAGCCTATCGGAGAAAACCCGAATATCCATTGGAATTTGTGCGCCGCAACCGCGAGGCATACCTCAAGATGGCGCGCCTGGCAAAGATGACGGTACTACCACCGGCCTCTGTGGAAACGACTGCTTCCAGAATCGCCGGACTATTTGCCTCCCTTGACGGGCGAGGAGACCTCAAACCCGCGATGTCAGTTGCAGCGCCTTCAGAGTCGGTAAGAAGCACTAGCGGCTAAAGTCGGGCTTTGTTGTCTACAACATCTTCCCCACAAAGCACATCGAATCTGCTGCTCTGTCAGGAGGCCAATGAAGATCTGTCTAGTGACGACCTTTCCCCCGAGCACGGGAGGGCTGAGTGAATACGGGTTTCATATCGCGCGTGAGCTGCAGCGAAACCCATTCCTTGACTTGACTGTTCTGGCAGATGAACTACCACAAGGTCACACCGAACCAGAAGGCTTTAACGTCATACGCTGCTGGTCGTTCGACGATCCGAAGACCATTTTTAATCTCCTGAAGAGCGTGCGGCAGCACAAACCGGATGTAGTTTGGTTCAACCTGCTCTTCAGTACGTTCGGCCGCAATCCTTTTGTCGCGTTTAGTGGCCTGATGACCCCATTGCTCGCGCGACTGAGCGGGCGCTACACGCATGTGACACTGCACCACCTGATGGACACCGTGGAACTAAAAGATGTAGGCGTCCGTCACGAGACTCTGTATCGCACAGCGGGTGCGGTCGCTACGCGCATGCTTTTGCTCTCCAACTCAGTTTCCGTTTTGATGCCCGGGTACCAGAAGATCTTGAATGACAAATATGGCCACGACAACGTGCATTTGCGGGCACATGGATTGCTGGCCAGAAGGCCGGAATTCCCCGACTTTTCCCGAAGAGGCGATCCCGTGCATCAGATTCTTGCCTTCGGAAAGTGGGGAACGTACAAGCGTCTTGAGCTGATGATTGAGGCGTTCCATCTTCTGGAGGATCAACTACCCGAAGCACGACTGGTGATTGCCGGCGGCGATCATCCGCAAGCGGCGGGTTATGTCGACTCCATGAGGCGGAAGCATGGAGGGAATCGTAGAATTGAATTTCGCGGCTATGTTCCTGAAAGCGATCTCGCGGATCTGTTTCAAACCTCGAGCGTAGCTGTCATGCCTTACTCTTCGTCCACGGGCTGCAGTGGAGTTGCCCATTTGGCGTGTGCGTTCGGGGTGCCGATCATCAGCGCGGACCTTTCCGATTTCCGGCAGATGGCGCAAAGCGAGGAGTTGGCGATCGACTTCTACCCTCCGGGCAATGCTGAGGGGCTGGCGGACTGCGTTCTTCAACTTCTAAACGATACGGACAAACAGAGGAGAATGGCAGTCCAGAACTTCTCTGCTGCACTGCGTATGACGATGCCGAATGTAGTACAGAAGTACCTGAGGCATTTTGAACTTCAGCAGCGGGTGCAAACCCTCCGGCATATCTCCCGATTTCGGCGTCTGCCGCGGTGGATGCCGTCCAAATCGCTGTTATTGCGCTTGATGACCCGGAACCGGCTCAGCTGGGCGAGGCGCTCCGTCGTTTTACATACTCCGTGGAGTGAAATCTCCCCCGTTTCACTGCTGAACGGTGACGGTAACGGGCGTGGAAAACTGTTCGGAACCGGAGGTCCCAGTAACGGTCACAATGTAGCTGTGCCGGGATCCAGTGGCAATCGCCGGCTTGGGAACAGTGCCCCCGCACGACAGGCTGCCAACAATGACGGCAGCGACCACACCGGCCCCGAGAACATGGACCAGTTTTCGACGATTGATCTTCCCGGTGAAAACGAGACCCAGCAGTCCCATGCCGAACAGCCAGTCAGCGAGAAAGAAAGTTCTTCGTTCGCGGCGGTCTCCGGCAAGCGCCATCGCGGCAACGGTGAGAACGGAACTGGCACCGCTGGTACCAGGAGTAACCGCGGCCGGACTGAATGAACAGCTGAGTCCAGATGGAAGGCCAGAGCAGGCCAGAGCAACCGAACTATTGAACGACCCCGACTTGGGAGCTACGCTGATGCTCAGATTTCCGGAGCTTCCCGAGGTGATGGTGACCGAAGCCGGTTTGGCTCCCAGCGTCAATTCAGGATTCGATCCCGAACCAGAGCCAGACCCAGAGCCGGATCCCGAACCTGAACCGGTGTTTGTACTGCTGTTGCAGGCGAGAGTCGCTTGGACACCGCTCGAAATTCGATTCGTCATGCTGGGTTTCGCAACTGCCTGCACGTAGAAGGTATACGTTCCGTTCGGAATCGAGTAGCTGCACAGATTCAAGGACCCGATGCCGGGTTGAAATTCTCCCAAGGACATCAGATTGCTGCCGTCCTGACTGACATAAGGGACGTAATGATCGATGGTGCTCTCGTCGCCGCTGATGGTCCATTGCAGTGAATTGGACTTGACGCTCGCTGAGATGCCGACGCAGTTGTCGATTCCTGACTCGATTTCGGTCGCTTCTTCGTAGTCGTTCCACGTGACAAGCTGCAGCGATTCGAGTTGCTTCCCTGAGTTGTACATGCTGTTGATCTTGGAAAATGTCTGCAGCCAAGTCTGACCGCACTGCTGCCCCATGATCCGGTTCGAGCCCCAAGACGCAAGCGTGTCGTTGAAACCCTTGTACGAGGCCCCGACCGTTTCCTCACTCCCGAAGGGCATGCCAGTGTCATAGAAGCTGGTCAGGTAGCCCATGCCGTAGTCGGAGGTGGTCGGCATCACCCAAGAGTAGCTACCTTGGCTGAGAACGTGAGTAAATCCGTCATTGTTCTGGAACACAAATGCAGGTTGAGTCGAGAGAGACTGGGACACCTGGTCCCAATTGATCGAGTAAGACAGATCGATGTTGAAATTTGTCACGACCGGCTTCCCTTGCAACTTCATGTAAGCCTTGGAAGGAAAGTAGGTCTGCTCGATGTACTGCAGTTGATTGATGAGCGCCTGTTGGGGTGAGCATCCGGAGCAGGAGTCCCACTGGATGGCGCCCTGATCGACCATGATCGCGAAGGTGAAACCAGGATGGGTTTCGGCCTCGGCCATGACCAGCTTGGTTGCGTCATCGATGTTGTTGTTCGGCCCGTACCAATCGATGATCACTCCATCGATGCCGCGGCTCACCATATCGCTAATCTGGCTGTGAACTTGCGCAGAATTATCGGAACTGTAGCCGATATTCATGTGGCTCGAACCGCCGAACCACAACATCAGGTGAGCGTAGATTTTCGTCGTCGCACCTGAGTACAGCAAGGTGTGAACGTCAACTTTACTGACGTTGTTCGCGCCCATGTTTCCGTTCGTTTGATAACTGAAACTGTTGGCCGCACTCGTGTTGTTTGCCTTTTGGTCAGCCAGCGTGGTGGTCGCAACAATGGAAGTTTGCGCAGCGCACACACACGCAGTACATAGAAGCAGAACTACTGCACACCAATTTTTAAGACACATCTGCCCTCAGGAGCGGAGTTGCCGAGGCCGATCTTTCTTGCGTCTTGCGAGAACTGGTTCCAGGAGGGAGGACGCCAGCCTGTGGATTCCCCTGAACCAGCCGTGAGCTTTCTGGGACGTCGGCAGTCTATGTCGGAAAGTGTTTTGCTGAGTAGGTCACGTTAGGCTGCGTACTTCCGGTGTCTCGGGATGCCGGAATTGAACTCAGAGGACGCTCGAATGTTTCCGCAGTGTCCCGCAGAAGTAATTTGTTTTCAATTCGATATGGCATTGCCAAGCAGAGTAGGAACCAACACTGAAGCGGGAGAACTCATCAAAGAAACGCTGTTGAATTTTCGTAGAGAGCGTTTGACCCAGGCTGGTGGAAATGAGTTCTTGGGAAAACCTGCGTTGTTATGGAGCAATCTTTGTGCTCGCTGTCTTGGGCGCACTCTGCAGTTGTCAGGGATTAAGAGATGGACTTAGCAGCGGCTCCGGGATCCAGTCAATCAATCACATCATTTTCATGGCCCAGGAGAATCGCTCGTTCGACAGTTACTTCGGACAGCTGCCGGCATATTGGAAAGCCAACGGCTATCCGCAGGCGGCGCAGCAACCCCCGTTCGACGGACTGCCCGCGAAATCGTTCAATCCGAGTTTTAACGGTGCGAGCATGGTTGGAGCTTTTCATTTTGGCACCGAGTGCGTTCAGAATCTCAGCCCCTCGTGGAACGAGAGTCATGTGGACTGGAATCGGGCGAACCCGACCTCAAGCACAGCGACGATGGACGGCTTCGTTTATAACGCCGCGAACTACGCGCTGAATGCTCCGGCAGACGAAGGTCCCATCTACGATACCGCGGGCGTGCGAGCCATGGGCCACTACGACTGGACCGACCTGAACTACTACTACTTCCTGGCATCGAATTTCGCCACGTCCGACCGCTGGTTTTCTCCGGCAATGGATCGAACCCAAGTGAACCGCATGTATCTGCTGGCTGCGACCTCGCAGGGATATGCATATCCGATTGGGACGAATGCGCAGGATAATGCTCCGCTTACTGCTCCCACGATTTTCGACGCGCTCGATAAAGCGGGCATTTCCTGGAAGATTTACGTCACAGATCCGAAGACGACCTATCTGACCATGTTTGCTCCCTACGCGCCTCCCAAGCCGCTGCCGGCCAACGTGGTGCCCGCTTCGGAATTTCTGAAAGACGCACAGAATCGCACTCTGCCTCAGGTCTCCCTGATTGAGGGAGGGTACAGCTCAGGATTGGATGAGCACCCAACGACCAACGTGCAGTTTGGCGCTCAGTACGTATCGAGCCTGATCGACGGTTTTATGGCGAGCGCATCGTGGAGCGATTCGGTTTTCATTCTTACCTTCGATGAAGCTGGCGGCTTCTATGACCATGTTCCACCGCAACCGGCCGTGAATCCCGACGGCGTTGCGCCCAAGGATTTGAACCCCGGAGACATCTGCAGCAATCCAGGCGGCTCAAACTGCGATTTCAATTACACGGGATATCGAGTTCCTCTGATGGTGGTATCGCCTTTCACGAAAAAGAATTACGTTTCGCACACTGTGGCTGACTACACGGCCATTCTGAGATTCATCGAAAAGCGTTTCGGAGTTCCTCCGCTGACAAAGCGTGACGCGGCGCAAATGGACATGACTGAGTTTTTTGATTTTGACAACGTGCCTTGGTACGCCGCCCCTTCGCCTCCGGCGCAGTTGGTGAATGGCGTGTGCAACTACCGCAAGTTGCAGTAAGGATTCGCAGGGGTTTGCAATTTACTGCTGCGAATTGATTGTCATGTTTCGCGCCAGATAGCGCGAACCGTCAAAGTTGGTGACGACCGTGACTGTCACCCCGGGATGCAAGTTCTCGTCAGGGTTGATCGAAGGATCCAGATAGACCTCGTACGTTTTGTGGTCCGTAGAGGAATTCAGCACCAGGAGCCCCGATCGCAAATCGATGTGCAGGACCTGTCCTGTGAAGGTGTATCGAGTACCCGGAGTCGCCAGAAGCGAGATCTGGCTAGCCGTCGTGTGTCCGTCTCCTTCTGTAGCAAAACTGATAGAAACGAGTGTTCCAGGGACCAGCGTACTGGCCGGCACCGGCCGGTCGCCCTGGAGGAACTTCGTAGCCGAAGTCACCCGGATATTGATCGGCTTCGGTGACATGGCGTCGCGGATCGTGAGCTGGTCGCGATCGCTTCGGTACTTCAGAACTACGCCTTGACTTTCTCCAGTGGCCTGGGGAGCGTTCAACCGAATCGCACGCGCGAAAACCGTGTTCCCGTCGAGTATCGTGTCGAGATAAATGCGTTGTCCTTCCTGCAGATCTGCGACCGTTCCTTCTTTTTCGCCGTGGTACACGACCGTGCGGGGGTCAAAGAGGATTGTCATTTTTCCTCCGCCAAACGGCCGCACAATCACGCGGTCTCGCACGCGATCGAGCTTCTCAACCGTTCCGCCGATCAAGGTAGCGTTCGCCTTGGGAACCGGCGGAAGGTCTGGCAACAGGCTGGCGGGATCCACGGCGATGGACGGGTCCGCGCTCTCCTCGGCAATGCTCGGCTTGGCGGGCTCAATATTGGGATCGCTACTGGGGTCGGATTTTGGCGTGACCATCGCCGAGGTAGCGGGGTCAGCGGAAGCCTGAGCGTAGGCGCTGCTTGAAAGCAGCAGGCCGCCCAATGTGAGGCAAGCAAAAGCGATCTTCATAGTTTGGCAGACGGGTATCACGTCGGCTTTAGATGCCACAGCAAGCGCCAAGGGTAGTCAGAAATTACATGGAAGGGGGCACTGGAGGCGGCCTTTCGCGGCAAACACCAGTAGGTGAAATGCATCAAAACAAAGTCTTTGTGCCATAAGTTTACAAAAGGAAAAGGAATCTGCATGAAAATCAGCCGTCTTCTGCCATCTGGTCTGATTCTCGCCGCTGTCTTCGAGTTTGCCGCCTTAAACGCCTTTGCTGGCGACCTTAAGATCACCATCCCGCGCCGGAGCGAAATGACTCCGGTGCAACGGTTGAATCGCGAGGGTGTCGAAGCCGTTCGAAAGCATAATTACTCGAAGGCCGAAAAGCTGTTTTATAAGGCCTATCTCTACGATCCGGACGACGCATTCACGCTCAACAACCTTGGCTTTATTGCCGAGCTCCAGGGGCAGATCGAGCGCGCAGAGCAGTTCTACGAGCTAGCGGCGCAGCAGTCCAGCGGAGCAGTCGTTGATCTCACCAGCGCACAGCAATTCAAGGGACGCCCCATGAAAGACGCAGTCGCGGTGGAAAACGGGCCCCTTGAGGTGAACCACGCCAACGTTGAGGCCGTGCGTCTCTTGAACCAGGGGCGGGCTCCCGAGGCAGATCTGCTTCTGCAACGGGTCCTGAAAAAAGATCCGACCAATACATACACACTCAACAACCTGGGTGTAGCCAAAGAAATGGAAGGTGAAGAGCAAGATGCTCTGACGTACTTCGATCGCGCGGCAGCCGGCGGAGCTCAGGCTACCGCGATCGTTACCACCGATAAGACGTGGCGCGGTCGCCAGATCAGTGAAATGGCACAGCACAATGCGAAGGCGCTTCGCGAACACCTCACTCATGAAAAAGATCTTCCCGAGCAGGTCGCGGAGCTTAATCTGCGCGGTGTGTCTGCCGTTAATCGCAACGATCTTCGCACCGCCGATGCCGATTTCCGGAAAGCATATACGCTGGATCCCAACAACGCATTCACGCTCAACAACATTGGCTACGTCTCAGAAATGGAAGGCGACCGGGAAACGGCGGAATTTTTCTACGAGCGTGCTCGGGAGGCCGGAGGAGCATCGGCCACCGTCGGCGTAGCAACACGAAAGACGGCTGAAGGGCGCAAGCTATTTGCCGTCGCCAGCGACAACGATGGCCTTGTCGAAGCTAAGGTAACCGCACAGCGCGATGTTCTTCGCCGAGAAGAAGGTCCGGTTGTATTGCGGAGGCGGGACAACAGCGTCGTCGACGAGTCCATTCAGCCGGCTCCGCCCGCGAACCAGAATTCACCCCAACCGCAACATCAGAATCCCATTCAGCCGCAATAAAGATTATGATCCACTCTCCATGAAGCGGCCGATATCCGATTCTGGATCGTAGAAAATGTGACGCAGGATGTTGGTCAGATAGCGTGACAGAGTGTTGACGTTGGTGCGATACCAGCAGCACCGTGTCATTGCGGGAGAGAGCCCGCAGATAAACTGAAACGTTTCCAGATCCGCCGGCGGCTGCGAGAGTATGGCAGCTGCCATCCGGTGGTTGCCATCCAGAATCGTAAGCGGACTTTGCGTATCGACCCCAATGAGCAACACTGTTGGGTTCGTGCTTCCTTCCTGTACGGATGTCGTGATGCGTCCTAGCTTGCGAAAGAATTCGTCATCGGGATTCTGTTGCCATTTTGTGCGCAAGGAACTGACCATCTCAGTCAAGTAATAACTCCCCTCCGCGACTCGGCGCCATTGGGCGCGTGGAAAGAATCGGATTCGTTCCAGATCTTTCGGGGTCAGCTCGACTTTGAACCACTCTGTGTCTTCCGGAAGTTCGCGCCACATCGCCCCTCGCCGCAGGAACAGCAACGCTCGACGTAACGCGTTCTCTCGATCACTCTCGAGGTTGGGCTGACTAACAAGATACTCAAATTCCTTGCGATACTCTTCGAATTCAGGGTGATGGAACTCGCTCTTCAGGAATTCCGCAATCACCTGCTTTTCGCTCATGGCCTGAGTGACGTTGAGGTGCGAATAGGTTAGGGCGTCTTCCGGTGGTGCGATCTCTTTTCTGAGGAGGGGAAGAGCCACCATCACGAACAGGGTGACCATCAGCCACAGCTGTACGTAAATGACCTGGCTCAGGCTCTGGTGAAAAATACAAATGCCCAGCGCCAGCGCACCGCTGAAGGCCAATTGCACCCAGCTCGTGTTCGCGATCTTGCGGGACATCTCGTACGTGATCATCACCGAACTCAGCGAATAGATGCCCGTAGTGACGGCGTACAAAATAAGCAGGGCTGCCAAGCCGCCATAATTGCCCAGTTCGAAATGGGCTCCGAACAGCGTTCTCCACAGGAAACTGGGGATTGCCCAAAGACCCAGAATCAATACTGAAAGAATCAAGAACACCAAGAACAGAGACATGAACAAGACTGGCCGGGCTTCTCGGTCGCTTTGTCGAGCCGCCGCCGAAACCGGAAACATCGTATTCACGACCGACCATGCGCACATGTTAACCAGCCTGCCAACGAGCGACACGGCTGCGTAGATTCCTGCCTGGTCGGACGAAAAGAAGTGCTTCACCAGGACGATGTCGAAGTTGTTGATGACCACCTGTCCGGAAAAGAAGACGATCGCTTGCAGTCCCTCTCCGAACGAGATCGGCATGTGGCGGGAACGAAGTAATCCACCTCCGGGACTCGGAAGCGCGAGGAAATAGGACGCGATCACGGCGATTACACTCGCAAGAACGGCTCCCTTCACGCCCAATCCCAGTTCGATCAGCAGGTAAGCGCCGCCGAGACGCACAAGGCCTTCGAGCATGAAGTTGATCGCCAGCGCTCTGAAGGCATGTATGCCCTGGATGTAACCGCGACGAACTCCCAGAGGAATGTAGAAGGTGGTACCCAGTGCGAGAAGCGAGATTAGGACCGGGTCGGGCAAATTCAGATATTTCTGCAGGGCATGGTTGAACAGGAAAAGCACAAGCCCGAGTCCCACGCCCGCCATCCAGGCGCGGTGATGCAGCGAAGAAAATATCTCGGTTTTTTCCGCGAGATCATCATGGCTCGCCACATACTTGGCGCACACCACCTGGAAAGACAGTGTGATGGCGGAAGTGAGCATCAGCAGGGTGTAGACCGCGGTGGCGTGAGCAAAGCCCGTAGGCCCGAGAAGTCGAGCCGTGGCGACGTTATAGACGAGGTTCGTGACGCCAACGAGCCCTGAGCCAGCGAGGAGCGCCAAGCTGCCGCCCAGCAGTTTCTGGCGCAGGGCCTTCGCGCGCGGCGTGGCGCCTGTTGTCAGGGCAGAGTTATTGATGAACCGGAATTTATCGATGACACTCATCTAGGCGCGTAGAGTCCCTTCTAGAACAGCGTGAGATGCACAATCGGCAGGATTGTGCTTCTGCTTGATCCAGGAAAGTCATAAAAAGTCTGTTGCTCTACGCCCAATGAAAACCTTATTGGGAACGATACGGGCGTTTCTCCCATCCCGTCGTGGACGCTTCCTCTTAGGGGCCGCACATACGACACCAAGAATTGACTTTCCACGTTGTCGTACGCATGGAATCCGGCGCCTCGCGAGAACACCACCTCGCCCTGAACGCTCCAGCGTGGAGTGGCCCGGAAGTCAAAGCGGCCGCCCGGCAGAAGCGCTTGGGCGATCGCATATCGCGTGTTTTCGACACGCCACGAACGAAGATCTTCGGCGAGGATGGCAGCGGTCAGGCGGCTGCCAAATTTATGTTGTATCCCCCCGTAGATCGACGTGTTGAAATACTCTTCCACCAGCGGATTGAAGAGCAGGTCTCGCGCGGAATATCCAGTGATCAGAGAATTGCTGCCCCAGGGACGGCCCACCGTAAACTCGATGTTTCCGAACAGGTCACGCGAATGGAGTGTTTGATCAACAAAGGGACCGGCCTCGCGCTCGGCACTGCCCGTGATCGATACCCAATTGAAGAATGAGCTGGTGTAGACATACAGAAACTGCTTGAACAGGTTCTGGCTCATGTAAATCGGAGAGACGGCGTCGCGCCGAAGCGTGAACTGGACTCCTCCATTGAACGTGATTGTGTTCGTCCCAAGGTGCAGGATCGGATTGATGCCACCGTTAAGAATCGTGTCGTAGGTGTTTCGATCCTGGATGACTCCGATACTTGGGAACAGGAATCGGCCCACCGTCAGGCTCTGACCGACAAAACCCGAGATCACCGGTAGATTGCCCAACTTGACTCGGTAATGGGTCTGGACAAGGTCCTGAAAGTTGCTTCGTGGAGGAGGCAGCAGCTTCGGGTCTGTGACCCGCAGGATTCTTGCGTCCGTCTGATACACGTTGATGTCTTCCAGCGCGGGAGCAAAAGATCCTTCCGGCACAAAACTGATCTTGTCGTTTAGTTGCCGCCCTTCTTGCTCCGCTTCGGTGTACTGCGACATCTCGGCGATGCCATGGTCTTCCACACCGGCGACAGTCGTGGCCTGCGCAAAAGCCGCCAGCGAGTGCAGCGGATCCTGACGCTGCCGATAAAGATTCGCCGAAGCCATCATATAGTCGTAGTCACCGCTGTAGTCCGCGGCCGGACCCAGGCTTGCCAGGCTGGCTGCGGCCTTTTGGGTGTTTCCTTCGGCAAGATAGGTGTTCGTTAGCCCGATCGCGACCACTCTGCTGTTCGCACCCGCCAGCTGCGCCTTTGCGAAATAGTTTTCCGCCAGATCGAAGTCGTGCATCGCGAGGAATAAGTTTCCGGCATCCGCATAATCCTGCCCGGTTACCGGGGAATCCGGGAACATGCGCGCCTCGGCAAAACCCAGTGCGATCTGCCGGCGAGCTTCGTCGGGATGGCCCTGACGCATAAAGATTTGCGCGATCGCCATACGGACTGCGATGCGATTCCCTCCTGGAACATCGAGCGCGCGAGCGAATCGCTGCATGGCCGCGTCACGATCGCCCAACGTGAGGAAAGCGTCGCCGGTCGCGGTCAGGATCTCGATGCGGTCCCCGCCCAGCCGTTCTGCGGAGGCAATGTCGCGCAACGCGTCCTCTCGCTTTCCTTGTTTGGCGTCGATCTGAGCCATCAACGCGTAGATTGCTGGATCAGAGGGTGATATCGATAACGCAGTCTTCAGAGCCGCGGTCGCTTCGTCGTACTTCCGCATGCGGTACAAGACATCCGCGTAGGCGAGTTCGGTTGTGAGATCTTTGGGATCTTCGGACAGAGCAATGCGATATTCAGCCGCCGCCCGCGGGTAATCGGACTCTTGCCGAAACGCTTCTGCGCGCGCCAGATGCGTGGAATGCGATTTACCAAGAATTTTTTCCGCAGCTTCCAATTGCTTTAGTGCTGGTTTGGCACGGTGCAATTGCAGGTAGGAATAAGCCAATCCGAGATGAGCTTCCCCATAGCCGGGCTGCAGCCGCAAGGCGGTTTCAAAATCTGTGGTGGCTTTCGGCGCTTGTTTCAGATCGTTCAAGATGAATCCGCGGTCGACGTATCCCGTGGCCATCTTGGGATCAAGTTCCAACGCCTTGGTGTAGCTCTCCAAGGCGGCTTCCCGATCTCCGTTATGGGAGTAGACATTCCCGGCGATGAGCGGAAGATCTTTGTCTTTGGGAAGAACCGGCTCATATTTCTTTGCCAGCGCGAGCGCATCGTCGTACTGGCCGAGGTTGTAAAGGTCATAGGCGAGGTAGTCCACTCCCTCGCGATCGTTCGGAAGCTTCTCGAGAACTTTGTAACCGAGCTTTGCCGACTCCGCAAAGTTGCCCTTAAATGTCAGGTAGCGCTCGCGTTCACGCTCGACCTGAGGGCTGGTGTTCATCTTGTCATTGGCGCGTTCGAGCCAGTGTTGCGCGAGATCAATGTTGTGCGACTCAATGGCGGCGTTCGCTCCGCCGGCGACGACGAGAGCGTTCGTCGGCATACGGTCATAGGCCGCTTCGTAGTTGGTTTGTGCAGCACGGAATTTGCGCTCTGCCGTGTACAAGTCGCCCAATGCAAGGTAGGGAGCATAGTCTTTCGGATGTGCGGCGATTGCTCGCGCGAAGAAGCTCTCCGCCAGCTTTGTATTTCCCGCATCGCGCGCGAGGTAGCCCAATGCGGAGAGTGCCTGACGGTTGTTTTTGTCAATGTCGAGAACTTTTGTGAAAGTATCGCGGGCGGCGTCTTTCTGGCCCAACTTCCATTGCAGCATGCCGAAGTTCATCAACGAGTTCACGTTGCTGGGCGCGAGAGCGAGTGCTTCTTTCAGATCGCGGTTCGCCGCATCGTAATTTCCTGATGCTGCCTCGACTGCAGCACGCAACCGGAGCAACTCCGGACGCTCGATATCAGGTACCTGCGCTTGCTGAATCGCAGCTGAGGCTTGCTGCAGCTGTTGCTTCGCAGCCGCATCGTTTTCCTCGCGAACGTAAACTTCATACAGATTGAGTCGAAGCTCGATCGGATACAAAGGTCCTTCCTGCGGGACTGCCGGCAAGTTATTCAGAGCGAGCTTGTATTCCTGCTCCGCTTCCGGCATTCGTTCCTCGCCCTCCGCTATGCTGCCGAGGATCGCGTGCAGCCGATAACTGTTGGCATCGATTTGCCGTGCTGCGTCGAGAAATGGCTTAGCGTCTTCTGGCCGACCAAGGTTGACCCATGCCTGCGCCGCACTGAGGCCCAGACCGATGTTGCCTTTCGCCCTCTTTGCCAGCTGGGAATACAGATTCGCGGCATCCTGCTGTCTTCCGGCTGCCTGGTAGGTATATGCCAACTCAGCTTCGGTATCGGCGTTCTTGTTGGGGATTGCCTGCAAGGTCGCGATCGCCTCGTCGTATTTGCCCTGATCGCGATATTGCCCGGCGACGGCACGTAGCACTTCAGGATCGTGCGGTGCTCGTTGCTTGGCCTTGTCCAGGAATTTCGCGGATTCATCTCTTTGTCCAAGCCGGTCATAGGCATGCGCCATCAGCAAATCCGTGTGTGCTGAGGGCTGCACCGCGTCGGCGCGCTGCAAAAATGACAGCGACGCCTGAGGATCGGTGCTGAGCAGCAATTCGCCCGCAAGTTGCAGGCTGTTGGCGTCCTTCGGATTGGCTTGTACTACTTTCTTAAGAAGCTGTTCCGCTTCCTGGGTGCGGCCCATCCTCGCATATGTTTGCGCCAGTCCGGCTAAACCCTTGATCGAATCGGGGCGCAACTTGAGTCCGTGATTGTAGGAGTCAATGGAAAGAGGATATTTCTCGTTCAGGCGGGCTGCATAACCGAGCAGGAACCAGATCTCCGCATCTTGAGGCGCAGACCGCGCCGCCTGCTGCGCAAAGGCAACTGCCGCAGCGTAGTCGTTCCGCTTTAATGCCTCGTCTGCTGCCCGAGCCTGACGTGCAACTTCAATCCCGGCGCCCCAACTGAAATCGCTACTGCTTTGTCCTGAAGCAGGCTTGCTACTGGTTTGTTTCTTCGAAGAGTTGCCGGAATTGCCGCCGACGTCAAAGGTCTGGCTCTGGCCCAAACCGCGGCCGGAGAGTCCCAAACTCATGACAAGGCAAAAGCTAGTGAGCGGAAACCAACTTTTCACAGAGTCACCACGTATTGAATGAAATCTCGGAGAGCCTCAATCGCGGCCACTCTCCTGCACAGGAATTCCTGCGGCCCCATTCAGATGCTGATGTAGAGACAGAGGTTTGCCTTCGCCAAGCCTAAGAGCTGAGATTTGAGCGTAACCGAATAAACCCTTCACCTGAGTTTCGAATCAAATCGGGCTGCGTAGGAGGGGTGTGTAACCGAATGACGGCGACATCCGCAAGCTATTCTCGTCCCATTCCTTTGATGGCAATCGTCCTTGTAGCGCTCGCGGTCCATGGGCCCTTGCTCCTGATGCAACTTCCGGCTGGATCGTTCGACACGAACTTCCACATTTTCCTGGCTTCTCATTACGCTCATCACTGGTTTAATCCCTGGAACGAAAAGTGGTTCGCCGGTTTCTCGCAGACAACGTATCCGCCCTTGACACACCAGTGGATTGCACTTGTGTCGAATATCGCGGGCCTGAAGATGGCCTACATGATCGTGCAGTTGGTAGCAGTCTTACTACTGCCGGTGGGAGTATTTCGTTTCGCTCGTTTGTGGGTCGATGACCGCGCCGCCTCTTACGCCGCACTCGGCACAGTGTTTCTCGGCGCGCTGGCTTTTCTGGTCTACCAGGCAGGTCAGCTCGCCACAGTAAGTTCAGCCGCGCTATACCTCAACGCACTGCCGTACTTCTTCGAATGGTCGACTCAGGGATCAGGGCGATCCTTGGTCAAAGGCTTGGCGGTTGGTTTGGCAGCGGCCGCGGCGCACCACGTCACACTCATTTTCGGAACGGTGCTATTCGCTGGTCCTGTACTTTGGCTGGCATGCCTCGATGCTCGTGATGGGAGAACCAGAGGCTCTGTCGGCAGCGTCGTCGGCCGCGCAATTGCCTTCGCGGTTTTGATTGCCATCGGGGTGGGAATCGTGCTCCTGCCCTACTGGGTCACGCTGATTCAGCACCCCATTCACCAGATTCCGATTCCCCACGATAGCCGTAATAATTACTTGCTGAACTCCACGACGGCGATCAACTACTTCTTCATTCCGTATGGCGCTCTGATTTTGGCATTACCGTTCATTCTGTGGCGCGGCGCTTCGGTGCGCAGACTACGACCGCTCCTGTTCGGTTTCTGGGTGACGGCAATTTTCGGGATCGGCGGCACCACTCCATTACCGCGATGGATCCTGGGCCGTGCCTTTGAGATTCTGACTTTTGAGCGATTCACTTTCTGGGCGACGCTCATGGCGATGCCCATCGTGGGCCTGCTCGCAATTGAGCTGTTGGATCGCTTCCGTGCCAAAGCTGCGGTAGGGCTGGCGCTCGCCGCTGTGATCACGATTGGCTCTGCTCTCGCATGGTTAACTTCAAACCCATATCGTCCGACTGGGTCCGCGAATGTGGAACCCGTCATCGCTTTTCTGAACCGTGACGGCCATGATTCCTACCGATATTTGACTTTGGGTTTCGGTAGTGAACTGGCAAAGGTGTCAACTTACACCGATGCCAGCAGCGTCGATGGCGATTACAACTCCGCGCGATTGCTGCCCGAGATGACGCACTACGGTTCGGCCCAGCTGACCAACGCGAAGTTTTATGGTTCCGCCGGCATGGAATCCTTGCGGGCCATGCTGGAACACGCGAACCGCTACGGACTGAAGTACATCTTCGTCCACGATTCCTACTACGAGCCGCTCCTGACTTTTGTGGGATGGCGCAAGACCGAGATTTTCGACAATGGCGAGATCAGTGCTTGGTCCAAAGATGACGTTCCCCCGGCGCACCGCATTCAATCCGACGCCATTCCGCCGGCGTGGATGGGGTTTCTTTGGGGGACGCTCCCCATTGGCGTGAGTATTCTCGCCATGTTCCTGGTGATCTTCCTTCCCGAAAAGTACCGGATGCGGAAAGTGGTTGAGTCTGCAACTCCGATTCAACAACACGAAGGCCATTACGTGGCCTGAAGAATGTTTGAGGTTCGAAAGACATGAAACGTACTCTGCCGATCGTTATCATCGTCGTCGCTGTCACGGTGGTGTTGCTATTTCTGGGCCTGACCAGCGTCGGGCGCGCGTCGGGAACCGTGGGCATCGCCACAGGCAACGCACTTCCAGGATTCAGCTCGAATCCTTCGACGCCGGAGCAAGCACTGGATAACTTCTTGCTCGATATCCGAAAGCGCAACTGGGACGGCGCATTCGCCGGAATCGAGAAAACGAGCGAAGGCCTGACCGAACAGCAGTTCATCCAGGACTGGACTGGTTCTAATGGCGGGCTGCGATCGTTTTCGAGCCTGGAAGGCTTCGATACCCGCCCGCTGCACGCCACAGACTCCGACGCGCAGATGAGAGCCCATCTCCACTGGACGACACCGGTCGGTCCGGTTCAGGACGTTCGGGACTTTCATCTAGCCCATCGCGGAGACGCCTGGAAAGTTGTGTGGGACCAGAAACCCGTTCCGAATGTGCCTGCCCAGGTCGTGCCAGTGAACTACCTCCGTTGGGATCTTGTCACCGGCAATTCCAGCGATGAGTGGGGCTCCCGCAATGTCGATTCTCCGCATGTTCGCATTGTTTCCATGAACGCCGTTGACTCTGCGGAAGGTGCGGTGATTATGGGCGAAGTTGTCAATGAGGACACAATCCCAGCGTTCGTCAATGTGAATGCGACGCTGCTTGATGCTTCGGGCAACCCAATCGACGATGAAAGCAGCTTTGACAAGATTCTGCACGTGCTGCTTCCCAAGCAGGTCACGCCATATCGAATTGATTTTCCTCATATCTCTCTCAGCAAAGTGAAGAACGTGCGCATGGATGAAAAAGCATCCCTGGTGCCAGCGTCTTCCGATCCGGTTATCGGAGTCATGAACCAGAAGCTGGAGCCCGATGCGCAAGGACATACGGTCCTGCATGGCGAATTGATGAACGAGAGCGGACAAACGGTAAACATTCCTCACGTGATTGCCAGCTTCTATGACAACAACGGGAAAGTCGTGTGGGTGTCCGACGGGTACGTCGAGCAGGCTCTACTTCCGCAATCGACTCAGCCATTCGCAGTTGAAATTCCACAATCGTTGGCAGGAAAGGTTCAGAACTTTCATGTCGTCGTTAATCAATACAGCTTGCCCCGGTCGTAACGCCGCATTGGGAGTTGTTCTCTCCCTGTGCTTTTGCGCGGTGAGTCTTGCGCAAGGCGATAGCCTCCGCGCTCCGGCGAATGCTGTCGCGGGCAGCGCGTCATCGATTGGAACGAGCGGCAGTGGCTCAGCCACGTTTTACTTGGTGGGCCCATCGCTCACCGTGAAGCGTGATGTCCAACTTGGGCAGGACATATCGCTGAGCGCCAAGGAGCTGCAAAGTGCAGGCCGCTACATCGCCATCGTCTGTTCTGGCGATTGCAGCAGTGTCGGATTCTTTGTCGCGCCTGCTAAGCCTGTCACGCTGACATTCCTGGTGCATCCGTCGCGCGCGCCCGTTGCTCAGAATGATGCGATCAGTGGAGTGGCATTGACCTTCGATGAATTCCATAATCTGGTACTCGCGCCCTCTACCGTTCAGTTTCAGTGGGAAGCCAAAGGTACAGCGGGTAGTTCCCGCAGCGTCCAAACTCACAGCGGCATTGCTTGGTTCCAAACGAGTTCGGGACGTTCTGCTGGTCCGCTGCAGATTTCTGCGACGATCAACAACGACGTGACCACGAAGCGTGTGGTGCAAGAGGTCGCTTCCGATCCCTGCAATCTGCGGATCAAGGGCCAGCGCACGCCGAAAGGCATCATGGTCGAAACGGATCCGGTTCGTGATTGTTCCGGTAATCCGGTACCCGACGGCACCATCGTGACCTTCACCGCGAAAAATGGGAATGAGACCAGCTCGGTCGATGCTCCAGTGAAACAGGACGTCGCGCGCGCAACCATATTGGCTCAGGGACCGGTCAGGATATCTGCCGCTTCGGGCGTTGCCATGGGAAATGAACTGACCATCGGCGGAAAGGAATAACGACCCATGCGCATCATGAGGTGGCAATCGTTGAATGCTTTGATGGCCCCAGTTGTTTTGTTCTGTTGCGCCGTTAGTGCCTTTGCCGCAGACAATTCTCCGCAAGTCACCCTCAACGCGAGCAAGGTCGGGCCGCGCGAGGTCGAAACTCTCACGCAACGCGCGATACTGCGCGACTACAAATTCGCATGGGCTAGTCTCAGCACCGCATTGGATTCCAATTCTGTCGGCGCGCTCAATGGATTGTTCGTGGGACCGGCGAGCACGTGGCTTAACGAGCGAGTGGCCAGCCAGAGAAAGAGTGGCCTCAGTTCGCGTTATGAAAATCAAACCCACAAACTCGACGCGGTTTTTTATGCGCCCGAAGGCGACGTCATCGAACTGCACGATACGGCTGAGTACGATCTCGCAATTCTCGATGGAAGTAAGACGATTCACAGCGAACACGCGGTCGTGCACTACGTCGTGCTGATGACCCCCGGAGCCGATCGATGGGTGGTCCGTCAGTTGCAGTCCGTTCCCCAGTTCTGAGCGTCGGTTCGCACCAACCGAAGACGTACGGCAGGCATCTAATTTTCCGATCACAATTAGGTCTCGCGGAGTTGTGTCTTGTCGAAGAAGTTACTGGCAGTGGCGATTGTGTGCTTCATGGTGGGCACAGGGTGTACTACGCCCGGCATACGACACACATTGACACAGAATCCGCAGGCTCCGAATGCATGGCCGAAACTGCTGGCCGTCTACATGCCGTGGTTTGGCGATCACGTCCACATGGACGTCGGCTACGTGAGCTACGATCCCAATGTCCTGCGACACCAGATCCAGCAGGCGAAGCATATGGGAATTTCGGGCTTCGTGGTGGATTGGTATGGTCAGCACGCTCCCTTCTCCGATCACAATTTTGCGCTCTTACAGGAAGCGGCCGACGAGAATCATTTCCAGGTAGCTCTTCTCTATAACGAACCCGAAGACGAAGATGATCAGGCGACCGACGCAGCTGTCGCGGCTTTTGATGAAGCTTACAAGTCCTACATCGGTCCCCAGGCGCCGCATCGCGCCGCGTATCTCACTTACAACGGCCATCCCGTGATTTTCATTTTTCCAAAACAGGGACACGTGAACTGGAACAGCGTCGTCGAACACTGTCAGTCATGGGAGTCGTCCCCAATTCTTATCTACAAGGACGAACCTCCAGCGCAGTATGCCGCCGATTTCCAGGGAATGTACGCGTGGGTTCAGCCCGGGCAAAAGGGGTGGACGCCGGACGGAAGTAATTGGGGTGAGCAGTACCTTGAGAGCTTTTACAAAAACATGCGCGACAAGCATCCCGACAAAATCGCTGTCGGTGCTGCCTGGCCCGGATTCGATGATTCTGCCGCAAAATGGGGATTGAATCGCCACATGGCGAGCCGCTGCGGCCAGACGTTCGAAGATACGCTGCATCTCTACACGCGCTATTTCGACGCAGCGCATCCTCTTCCCTTCGTCCTGATCGAGACTTGGAACGACTATGAGGAAGGTACAGCGGTAGAGCGCCTCAATTTCGCCAAATGCAGCCAGAATACGCATGGCACGTCCGCCGCTAAGTAGCGCGCACCGCACAACCAGCATTCGTGAATACGGCATCAAAAGGCCGCGTTGTTCATCTTAAAAAGGAGTCGAGCTCTTACTTAACGCATTCTATGCGCGATCAGCAGACCGACTTTCAACTCTTGTCCGCTCTTTTACTCTCCAGCCAGCAATCTCTCGAAGCCTCCAACCGTGGCGCAGCACGTCCGACGCACGTCCGAGTTTCAAGCAGGATCCACGATACGGTCACGAGCCTCACACTGCCTGAAATAGAAGAGATCACTGAGTTGGCATCCACGAATCACGTGATCGTACGTGCCTTCGAATTGATGCAGCCGATCTTTGAGGCAGAAGGGAAATCCGAGGCGGCCGAGACCGTTTCGGCTGCGCTGCGCAAGGAGAGTTCCCGCATACACGTTGCGCTCAACTTTCTCCGCGAGATCTGCGCAGCGCTGGAGAAAGCCGGTTGTTCCGTCACCGTGATCAAGTCGTTGGATCACTGGCCTGATCTGGGCAGCGATCTCGACTTGTACACAAGCGCAAAAGCCGGAGATGTCGTTCAGGCAATGACATCGACATTCGGCGCAAAACTCGCCGAGCGCAGCTGGGGAGATCGTCTGGCGAACAAGTGGAACTTCATTGTACCGGGCTTGCCGGAGCTTATCGAGATTCACGTTGGACGATTGGGCCAGACCGGGGAACAAACGGTTTTTAGTGAGGCACTCTTGCCGCGGACCCGCATGATCACGATTGCGGGGCAAAGCTTCAGGGTGCTCGCTCCGGAGGATCGCATCGTCATCAGCACGCTCCAGCGCATGTACCGCCACTTCTATATCCGGCTATGTGATGTGGTTGACAATGCCCGGCTTCTCGATGCGAGAGAGGTCGATTTTGATTACCTGCACAATATGGGCTGTGCTGCCGGCTTGTGGGAGGGAATTGCCACCTATCTGGTCGTGATCTCCCAGTATGTCGAATCCTTCCGCGGGTACGGTGTCCCACTGCCTTCACTCGTGACCAAGTCGGCAAAGTTCGGAGCGAATCCGGTCCGCTTTCGCAAGGAGTTCTTGCGAGTTCCGATCCTGCCGCATTCTATAAACCTGTACGCCGGAGAGCTGAAGACTCTGCTATTCAAGGGCCAGCTTCGGAATACACTGCGGCTAAGTTTGCTGCCCGGTCTGGCAACGGCAGCTGCATTGGAGATGAAGATTACCGGCAGCGATAAAGGTATCTGGTAACTGGTCGGGTAACTGGCGGTTTTTTTAAGGGTTTCACTGGATTGCGGTACCTTCCGTGTTTCCCTAGCCTCACCATAGGAGCGGAGTGTCTGTTGTGGCTCTTGCCCGGGAAGGCGAACTGTAGGATTCCGTTCGTGGGTGGTTTCAAGCGAAAGTGCTTTGTTTCTCCCCGGAATTCATGATCAGTATCAGCCAGGTGGGAGACTTTCGAGTGATTCGCATTTTGGTGGTCGACGATAACCCCACGGTCCGGCGGTACTTACGTGCTGTCCTCGAGCAGCAGGAGTCGTGGCGCGTTGTCGGCGAGGCCCGAACGGGCGCGGAAGCGCTGCAACAGGTTCTTGAGTCCCAGCCCGACCTCGTCCTGCTGGATTACCAGATGCCTGACTTGAACGGCGTTGATGTCGCCAAGCAGATCGCAGAGCGGTTTCCGGGCGTACCGATTTTGATGGTTACTCTGCACCTTTCGAAACAGCTGGCTGAGGCAGCACGAGAGGCTGGCGTGCGCGGTGCTTGTGCCAAACAGGACATCGGGGCTGTGGTCGAAGCTGTCGATCTGTTATTGCACAATAAGACTTATTTCCCTGTGATATCACCGCCACTTTGAGGTGTTTCGGAATGTAGGATTCGGGGCAAATGGCAGGCGAAATACAGGATTCCCTGTATTGGACCCCAAGAAGAGCAACGTTAGCCTCGCTTTTGGGGTAACGGAGCTTCCCAAGCAGGCTCGTAGTAGGACTGCGGTCATTGGTCAGGCTGTCACATCTGTTCAGGATAAAATGTGGCGAATCGTCTGGTCGGTCTCCTCCAAGGAACTGAAACGGAATGACAATTCGCATACTTGTAGTTGATGATCACCCAATCGTGAGGCAGGGTCTTAAGACTTTGCTCGAGGGGCATTCGAACTGGCAGGTCGTCGGGGAAGCCTCCGATGGCGCCGAAGCCATCGAAAAGGCCAGGGATTTGACTCCCGACGTGATGGTACTCGACGTCACCATGCCGCGGATGAATGGTCTTGAAGCGTGCCGCTTGCTGCGCCGCCAATCGCCCGATCTTGAAATCTTGTTTGTTACGCAACACGACTCGCCGCAGATGATGCGCGAGGCCCTCGAGGCAGGTGCTCGGGGCTATGTCGTCAAATCCAATGCCGCTCGTGATCTGTTGGCGGCGGTGGAAGCAGTAAGTCAACACCGGGTTTTTACAGCCTTAAACGAGCGCAGTTATCCGCAGTTAACCTAACTGCGGTTTCTCGCTCTCAATCTCCGCTCTCGGAAAGGGCAGAATATGTCGAAGTTACGAATCCTGTTAGCAGACGACCACGAAATCGTTCGCCGCGGATTGCGCGCTCTCCTCGAAAAGCACGAAGGTTGGGAAGTCTGTGGCGAAGCCAGCGATGGCCGTGAGGCGGTTGAGAAAGCATTGCAGCTCAATCCCGATGTCGTCATCGTCGATATCGGTATGCCCAATCTCAACGGGCTCGATACTACTCGCCAGCTCCTCCAGCACGATCCCCACTTCAAGGTGATCGTGCTGACCATCACCGATTCCGATCAAGTAATCCGCGAGGCTCTGGATGCGGGTGCTCGCGGTTTCGTGCTGAAGTCCGACGCTGCTCGCGATCTCGTTTCGGCCGTTGAGGCGCTGCAGAACAAGCGTATGTTCTTCACGCCGCGCGTCAATGATCTTGTGCTAGCCGGATTTCTCGAGAAAGGACAGACCGTGTCGCGCAACGAAGCTCCCAAGCTTCCGACCTTGACCGCACGGGAACGGGAAATTACGCAGTTGCTTGCGGAAGGAAACAGCTCAAAGGAAGTGGCATCTCTTCTGAACCTGAGCACGAAGACGGTGGAAACTCACCGCAGCAATATCATGCGCAAACTCAGCTTCCACTCCATTCGCGACCTGGTTGTTTACGCGATCAAGAACAACCTGATTCAGATCGAACTGCCGCCAACACCGAAAACTCCAGCGGGTCCTACAGCGGCGTAAGCCGCCAATAGACCCGCTTTACCTCACTTCATCGCTTCTCCTGGGAAATATCCGTTGCGCGTTCGCACGCTCAGCCGGGCCTTGCCCGGTCCTTTCGCATCCACTTCAATCCTCTGATACCCTGTGCCAATGTTGGGCCCGGGATTGTAGGTCAGCGTGTACTGACTGCGAATGTCGTGCGCGATTTCCCTCGTGATTTCATCTACCTCATCCAGGCTCTTCGGGAAGAAAGCCACGCCGCCTGTCGTAGTTGCGAGCCTTTGCAGCGCTTCTCGGGCCTGCCGGTTCATTCCTTGATCTGTTAAGCCGATCGCATACAAGGTGGCTCCCTTGCTCGACTGCAGTTTGCGCATTGCGTCCTGCAGGGTTTCCCGGCTCATATTGTCCTGGCCGTCGGTGATGACCAGCAGGACCTTCTTATCAAGCACGGGATTGTTCCGCAAATGTACGTTTGAGGCCACCACCGCGTCGTAAAGCGCCGTGCTGCCCCGGCTGGAGACCTGATGCAGCGCGGCTTGCAGCAGATTTTCGTCCGAGGTGAAGTCCTGATCGAGGTAGGGCGTCTGACTGAAATTCACGACGAAGACCTGATCTTGTGGATTGCTGGCGCGAATCAGGTTCAGCACAGCCTGATTCACCTTAGCCCGTTTGTCCCGCATGGATCCTGAGTTATCGACAACGATCCCGAGAGCTACGGGGATGTCCTCCCGGCGAAAGGATGTAACTGTCTCGCGCTGTCCATTCTGGAATACCGAAAAGTCACTGCGATCCAGGCCGGTGACGAGGCGTCCGCTCTCGTCTACAACGGTCGCGTGCAGCACGACTTCCTGGACCTGCTTCTTGAATACGAACCGCCCTTGATCCTCAGTGCTTTGAATCGGGGTGATGGACTGATCCCCCGGTTGCCCTTGCTGCGGCTGCTCCGGCGCCTGGGCCGATGCCGGGGGCTGAGACGTCCGCGGCGGCAGACCCATGGGGTCACTCTCATCCTGGGCCGTCGCTAATCTACTTAGGCCACCGGCAAAAACTGTTAGGACGAGCAGTTTCACGAGCAAGCGGAGAAAGACTCTCGTGTTCAAACTCATTAGCAAACCTCCGTGCAACCTTCAGATGCAAAAACTTACGAGAAAGTCAGGCTGGTATGCGCAATAGCGCTTAGAGCAATCACGTAACGAGGGCGTACATACCAATGTTAGGGCGCAACATACGGTAGGCAAGTAGAGTGAATCCTGTATGCCAGCGAAACCTTCACCGGATATTCTTCGGATCATTCTGAAAAACTTACACGCGGGCGCCATAGCGATTCGATATTCATCGGGCTTCTGCAATGGGTTACGGTTTGGCAAGGGGGTTGCTATCTCGGAATGTAGCGGCATCTTGAAAGCACGTGAACAAGCCTTTGCATCAGACTGACTTCTGCACGGACATCCATCGATTTTTTCGCTCGGAGGTGTGAAATGCTTCGAATCCTCATAGCCGATGATCACGAAGTCGCCCGGCGCGGCATACGTTCGCTTCTGGAAAGCCATGCCGGGTGGGAGGTTTGCGCTGAGGCAAAAGACGGTCGGGACGCTGTCGAACTCGCTCTTGCCAACAAGCCGAACATCGTCCTGCTCGACATCGGCATGCCGAACCTGAACGGCCTCGAAGCCGCGCGCCAGATCTCAACAGCTTGTCCCGAGATCGCGATTCTGATCTTAACCATGCACGATTCCGACAACATGGTGCGCGACGTTTTGCGCGCAGGTGCACGCGGATTCCTGCTGAAGTCCGATGCCGGCCGCGACCTGGTCGCTGCCGTCGAAGCATTGCAGCTACATCGGACGTTCTTTACCAGACGCGTAAGCCAAATGGTCCTTGATGGGTTCCTGAATCAGGAGCGAGGCGAGACGCCTGCCGATGCACCGCAGGAGATCTCCGGAGAAGTATTGACCGCACGTGAGAGAGAGGTAATCCAGCTCCTCGCGGAAGGCAGAACCAGCAAAGAGGTCGCCGTAACTCTGAATCTCAGCGTCAAGACGGCGGAAACTCACCGCACCAATCTGATGCGGAAACTCGGCCTCCATTCCGTAGCTGACCTGACCCGCTACGCCGTCCGCAATGGAATTGTCCAGGTGTATTAAGCTGCAGGCTGCCCCTTACAAAACCACAAAGCTCATTTTGATCGTTGACGATTCTGACGCCCAGGGGCACGGTACGAGCCGTGCCCCTTGTCTCTGCACTTTTTTTTGGGATTTCAGGTCGGGGGTCTGGCGTATAGTGCGGGCGGGTGCATTATGCGACGACGAGAATTCATCAAGATGGGCGCAGTGGCTGGCGGTCTCGTTGCCGGCAATCCCTCATTTGCGGCTCCTCTAAATCCGGCCCAAGAATCTTTTTCTTTGCAGCAGGAGCGGCGGCGCAAAGAACTCTGGGGACTGCTGGGCGATTTGCCTTGGAACCACAAACCCGGGCCGGCACGGCTCGTCAGTAAAGAGGATCATGACTCCTACACCCTAGAGCGGCTGGTGCTCGACTTGAATGGAATCGAACCGGTACCTGCGATTCTGCTGATTCCGAAGAAGCGGGCGGAGAAGGCTCCCGGGCTGCTGTTTATTCATTGGCACGCCGGCATGTATGACCTGGGGAAGGAAGAATTGATTCGCGGCGTGGAGGCGCAGCCCGCCTATGCTCCGGTTCTGGCGGAAAAAGGAATTGCCACGTTGGCGATCGACAGCTGGTGCTTTGGCGAGCGCAAGCATGAAAAGGATGGAGGCGAAGGCGAGCAAACCGCGTTCAAGCTGATGCTGTGGCGCGGCCAGGTGCTGTACGGGATGATGATGTTCGATGAGTTCCGGGCGATGGATTATCTCGCCGCGCGTCCGGAGGTAGATGCGACGAGGCTGGGCGCGTTTGGAATGTCGATGGGATCGACAAAGGCGTGGTGGCTGGCGGCGCTCGATCCGCGGGTGAAAGTGTGTATGGACGTCTGCTGTCTTACGGATTACGAGGAATTGATCCGGACGCATGGATTGAAAGAGCACGGGATCTATTACTACGTGCCGTCGCTGCTGAAGCATTTTCAGACGGCGGAGATCAACGAGCTCATCGTCCCACGGGCACATTTGAGCGTGAACGGAAGGCGGGATCCGTTGACGCCTCCAGCGGGCGTGGAAAAGATCCGGGACTATTTGATGCCGTTATATGCGAAATATGGGAAGGAATCCGATTGCCGCATCGGGTTGTTTGATTGCGAGCACGTGGAGTTACCTGAGATGCGGAAGATCATCTTGGAGTGGATGGATGGGAAGCTGGTCGGGAGTCAATCATGAAAGTGAGTTCGATGGCGGCGTGCGTGCTTGTGCTGATCGGAATTGCTGTTGGGCAGATGGCGGTGGCCAATCGTAATCCGATGACCTTCGGGTTGGAGTGTGCGGGAGGAGATTGTCCGCTGCTGACCGGAGCGCCGCAGACTAGCGGGATGCGCGGAGGGTCGGTGAAACTCGATCCCGGCAAAAGCGTGGGCTGGCATTCGACCGGCGCAAACGAAGAAGCGCTAGTGATCCTCCATGGTGCAGGGACAGCCAATATCGACGGAAAGCCCGACGTGCCGCTTCACCAAAAAATGCTGGCGTATATGCCGCCCCTGACGCGCCATAACGTGACGAACACCGGGAAAGAGACGCTGGAGTATGTGTGGGTGGTGGCCCCGGCCGCGAGCAAGTGAGCATACACAAAGCACAATTCTCAAATGCGAACCTGCCAGCACATCAGCTCCAAAAGTGCACCGGTCCTTCGGCGCGAAAATGCGCGCCCAAAATCAGGATGACAATCCTATACGGTCGAGAGATGGATCACGACGTCTTGAAATCCGTGGCAGAGCAGATGATGACCTCGGGCCAGGTCAGCGTCGATGGGAAGAGTTTTCGTGTGAGCCGGACTGGGACGCGGCGCTTTCGCACGGTGCGGTTTCTGATGGGTGGCGTGGAGTATCAGGCGATCGAGCAGAATCCGGAGAAGCCGAGCCGATGGGGACAAATGGCGCGCGCGGGACACCGCGTGGTGCAGTTTCGAGATTTGTTGTCGGGGAAATACGTCGCCGTCGTCGTCGATCAGAAACTGACGGAATACGGGCGGAAGTGAGAGGCCCGAATGTTCGGACCCACTTTTTTCATTCAACCTAGTTTTTGTCGTTCCGAGGAAGCAAGGAATCTACTGTCCTGCTTCTCTTGTGACCGGACCGGTCACGCTAACGCGCTCAGGTGAATCCTCGCCCGCGTGAGGAGGGGCCGCACCCTCCAGTGGCGAAAGTCGAGAGCTGCCGTTCTACCTTTTTGGAGTGGCACTTCGGGCATTCGAGGTCCGTGTCGGCGTCGCTCATGCGGCGTAGCAGTTCGAAAACTTTCCCGCATTTGCGGCATTGGTATTCGTATAAGGGCATGTCGTTAGTCCGATGATAACTCTATGCGGGGCTCTCCTCCACATCAAGGAATGCAATTTCGCGCGGCTTTGTTACATCTTTAGCGCGTTCTACTCGCGATTTTTGCCAGGGATCCTGGCGTGACTTCCCCTGTGTTCCTCTGTGCCCTGTGTGGTGAAAGGTTTCCGCGCGCCCTGGGGGCATCACTCCCATTCATTTTGCATTTAGCAGATCCGTAACTTCTTTATCGAAAACCGAAGGGGCAGTGGCGCCCATGTGTTTTTTTCTGATGCGGCCTTCGCGGTCGATGAGAAACGCGATGGGCAGGCCGAGCACTCCGCCGTATTCTTCCCCTATTTTCGCGTTACCCATGACGACCGGGTAATTCATCTTGAATTGCTTATAAAACGCAGGGACAGGGTCGGGACTGTCGTCCATAGAGACTCCGACGATTTGCAGACCCTGGCTGCCGTATTTGTCTTGCATCTCGACGAAGTGAGGAGTTTCGACGCGGCAGGGTTCGCACCATGTCGCCCAGAAATCGAGCAGGACGACTTTGCCGCGGTAGTCGGAGAGCTTCAGCGGTGGACCCGCGAATTGAGGCAGCGTGAAGTCGGGAGCCGGGCGAGGCTGAAGGCTGGCTGTTGCTGGAGCGTGCGCCGTGTGGTGAAGAGCTGCGTAAGCCCCCCCGATGACGATCAGGATCAGAATCGTGATTGTGAGTTTGTTCTTCATTCAGCCGTTAAAGCCATCGCTTAACTAGAGGACGAGGCGTTCATCCCGACACAGGAGATCATTCTCCACTAGCCACCGGATAGCCTTTGCTAACCCAGTCTGTCCCGAAGTTGTTCGGAATGTAAAGCGACTTCACGTTGGTGAAGCCGAGAGCGTGAAGTGCATCGTCGGCGGGCTTCATGTTAGGACAATGCGTCCAAGGGCAGCATCCGCAATAGAGGACGATGAATTTGTTGCGCGGGAGCGACTTAACACGGGCACGGAGGCGGTCGAGAGCGGCAGCGTCAGACCCGGGGCCGATGTATTCCGAGCCAGGGATATGGGCCTGCGTATACAGGACGTGCGAACCTACGTGAATGAGGAGCGGCTTCGGCCCTTTTGATGATTGCAGGACTTTGACGAGATCGTCGACGGTGATCTCGTGCGAGGGCGCGATCTGACTGGCCTGGAAAGCGAGAGCTGAGATCGCGACGGTAGTGATGACGAGAACGAGAAGGATGCGAGTGCGGGTTGAGGGCATAGAGGTCTCCGGGAACACTCTAGCTTATCGGATCGGTGGGGTTTCGTGACGGAGATCACGGCTCATCGGTTCGATTGACATTTGCCGGACTGAGGGCCGGGTCAGCAGATTCGTCGGCGCTGCGCTTCTGGAGTGACAAGGCGGTTGAATTCTGGGGATGAACGTCGAAATTCCCCGCCCGGTTTCGCTAAAACTCAAGAGGCATCCCTGGGATGTCTTTGATTTTGCAGGTAAAACTTTGGTTATGTTACCCGCGTGCCAGCCACATTGGGGCCATTTTCAGGCAGCCGGTTCTGGAGGAAACTGGTGTTGTTATGGCGAGCGAGACGACATCGAAGAAAGACACGATGAAGGTAGAGAAGTTCTCGCTGCTCGTCTTGACCCTCTGCATTGTGATCCTCGTATACGTGCTTGTAGCACGGCCTTTCTAAGAAATACTCCCAACTCTTGTTGCCATACCTGAGCTGACTTACGTTTGGATTCTTTGTGCGTAAGATCTCTTCGGAAATTGATCCTCAGCACTGAGTTCGCGTCAGCGTTAGCGCAAGAAGAAGTACGCCAGAGACGCAAGTAGCAGCACCGCCAGCAGCAGCCCGAGAATTCTTCCGGTATTACTCGGTTCGGGTGTGATCGGATTGCCGTCGATTGTGCCGCCGACGCTTGTGGGCGAGTTCAATTGTGGGGCTTCCGATGAGCCGGTCTGTAGCGATGCTCCTGCCGAAGCACCGAAGGTGATTCCTTGCGGGTTGGAGCTCAGCCGGAACGCGGTTTTCCGGTTGATGACAACTTTCACGTTTGCCGAGCCCATCTGAGCCGCGAGTGCTTTGGAGGCTTCGGGCATCAAGTGCGTGGCAGCGAATCCGAGGACCTTCTCAAGAAACTGAGTATGTAGCTCATCCTCGTTGGCAGCGTGGATGACGCCAGTGTTCGGATCATTCGAGTGAATCGCGAATCCGCCTTCGGGCTTGTGTTCGATGTGGAACGAGATCTCGCGCGTCTTGCCGTCTGGTTGAGGTTTCAGGCCGGGGAGTTCGGCGGCCAGGAAGTCGATGGTGTTTTGCTGGAGCTTCTGCAGGAGCTCGTCGCGCGTGGGAGCTTCTACCGGCGGGACCGTGGGGTCCGTTGAGCGTGCGATGAATCCGCCAGCGGGATTGGGCTCGATCTTGTAACTCACTTGTGAAATAAGGCGCTTGAGATCCATGGCGGGATGGTAGCGCGGATGGCGAGCGGAGTCTCGATTACGTTGGTGATCTGAGGATTGGGAGGATCGAAGTTCCTGCGTCGCCGGATCAAAAGAGCCTTCACCACAGGGAACACAGAGGCGCACAGGGAAAACAAAAATCCCCACTTCTGCCGCAAAAAGACGCGGCAGAAATGGGCACCCATCAACTCTCACTTTTTTTAGCGGTTGACCATGGACATCATGTGTTCGGGGTAGCGCTGCCCTGCTGCTGCATCGAGCGGGAAGACTTCGTCGATACACGCCAGGTCTCGTTGCGAAAGGCCGATCTCGGCGGCTGCGGCATTTTCTTCGAGGTATTTTTTATGTTTTGTGCCGGGGATAGGCACGATGTCGTCGCCTTGCCCGATCACCCAGGCGAGAGCCAACTGGGACGATGTGCAGCGCCTTTCTGCTGCTAGTTCTTTCACTCTGCGGACCAGGTCCAGATTTTTCTGGAAATTTTCGCCCTGAAAGCGCGGCGAACTGCGGCGATAGTCATCGGGCGCGAAGTCTTCGAAGCGATGGAAGTGCCCGGTGAGGAATCCGCGGCCGAGCGGACTGTAGGCCACGAAGCCGATGCCGAGTTCGCGGCAAGTGGCGAGGACTCCGTTGGATTCTGGATCGCGAGTCCAAAGCGAGTATTCGGTTTGCAACGCCGTGATGGGATGGACCTTCATGGCACGACGAAGAGTGTCGGGGCTGGCTTCGGAGAGTCCGATGAAGCGGATCTTCCCTTCCTTGATCAACTGCGCCATCGCGCCGACGGTGTCTTCAATTGGAGTATCAGGATCGACTCGGTGCTGATAGTAGAGATCGATGGTTTCGATGCCGAGGCGGCGGAGGCTAGCTTCACACGACTGGCGGACGTAGTCTGGCTTGCCGCTGACTCCGCGAGCCGCCGGGTTGTTCGGGTCGCGCACGATGCCGAATTTCGTCGCGATGACGTATTTGTGACGCATGCCTTTGATGGCGCGTCCGACAAGCTCTTCGTTTTTGTGCGGGCCGTAAACGTCGGCGGTGTCGAGAAAATAAATCCCGAGTTCAAGAGCGCGATGGATAGTGGCGATGGATTCGGCGTCGTTGCCGGGACCGTAGAATTCGGACATTCCCATACAGCCGAGACCTTGGGCGGAGACTTGAAGACCAGTATGTCCAAGATTGCGGATTTGCATGAAGGCTCCTTGCAGATGAAATCGAGCGGGGACAGTTTAGTAGATGCGGATGCGGCGTGGATGATGCTGGGGAAATCGATCACCACAGGGGACACAGAGGAACACAGGGAAAAACAAAAATTCATCAGCTTGTGATCCCTATGCGCGGCTTTGTATTCGGATGAACTTCGCCGATTTGGACGGCTGGCACGCCAGCTTCGTTCAATGCTCGCGTCAACTCTTCTCCTTGTGGAGTGCAGATCAGGAGGCCTCCGGCGGTTTGGGGATCATAAAGAATCGTCCGGAGGTCATCGGGCACATCTGCGTCGTACTCGACCATGCACTCGGCGAAGTCGCGGTTGTTATTGAGTCCTCCGGGGATGTGGCCGGCGCGGACGCAGTCGAGCCCGCCTTCGAGGACGGGAACTTTGCCGGCGTGGATGGTCATGGAGACATCGGAGGCGAGGAGGATCTCACGGGCGTGTCCGATCAGGCCGAATCCGGTGACGTCGGTCATGGAGTGAATCTCAAAACCGGTTTTCGGCTTTCGGCTTCCGGCTTTGGGTCCCTGAATTACTTCTGCAGTTTTTTTGTTCAGCGTGGTCATCGATGCGACCGCGGCGTCGATCCACTCTTGCGCAGCTTTTCCTTTTTTGATGGCTGTAGATATCACGCCTGTGCCGATCGCTTTCGTGAGGACCAGTTTGTCCCCGGGTTGGGCGCCAGCGTTCTGGAAAATCTTTTTCGGATGGATCGTGCCAGTGATGGAGTATCCGAATTTGGTTTCTTCGTCGCGGATGCTGTGGCCACCGATGACGGTGCATCCAGCCTCGATCATCTTGGAAAGCCCACCGGCGAGGATGCGTTCCAGAATCTCGATATCCGCTTTGTCGGGGAAGCAGACGAGAGCGAGCGCGGTGAGCGGGCGCCCTCCCATCGCGTAGACGTCGCTCAGGGAGTTGGTCGCGGCGATCTGGCCGAAGGTGTAAGGATCGTCGACGATGGGCGTGAAGAAGTCGACGGTTTGGACGAGCGCCTGGTCGGGGCTGAGTTGATACACACCGGCGTCGTCGGCATGATCGAAGCCGACCAGGACGTTCGGGTCGTGTTGCCGGGCTAATTTCCCAAGCACTTTGTCCAGCACCGCCGGACTCAGCTTGGACGCTCAACCCGCGGCTTTGACGGACTCCGTAAGGCGGAATGGCTTGGTTTCAGGCACGTTCCAGCATTCTACGCGGTCGGAAAGGCCTTCACCACAGAGGAGACAGAGGAATACAGAGGGAAAGTGCCTACTGCTGGCGGTGTAGATCGAAGTTCGTGGTCGTACCTGTGTCTTTGTTATCGAGGCGCACATGGATCGTTTTGCCGTCTGGCGTGACTGTCATGTCTGACACGCTCACGATCTTCTCTTGACGTTTGTGCGTCAGTTCGACCTCGTTCGGATTGATAAGCTTCGCCGAGACCATCGTCTTTCCGGGATCGTCCTCGACCGGATAGAACTTGCCATCGAATTTAGCGTCGAACTTCTCGCCCAGCGGAGTTGCTCCGCTGAATCCCTCGGGCGTGCATTTGTATGTGATGATCGAACCATTACTAGAGCGATGGACGATTGCGGCGTGCCATGTGCCGGCCAGCACAGAAGAATCAGCCGGTCCTTTGCTGAGCCTGTGGCAGATGGTTGTGGTGATCACAGGTTGGGTTTCGGTGGTATCTGTCACGAGCTGTGTCAGGGTGTCTCCATCGGGAGAGATTGCGTCGAATTCGGTCAGCATGGTCTTGCCGTCTTTTTTCGCGGTGATCTCGACGGCATGCGAATCCAGGGAGTCGACTCTGACTGTGTCCCAGTAATCTGACGCGGGGACTCTGTGGTCTGCACCATCGGATGGAACTGCGACGTTCACGATGCATCCGGAGCAGTGGAAGGTTCCGTTTGCCAGTGTGTACTCGATAGGCTGCTGTGGGATTGGCGGATCGAGCACCCACGTGCCATCGAACGGGCTTTGAGCGAAGGAATGGATCGGCGTCAGTAGCAACAGCACAATTAAGGCTTTCATGTGGGGAGATCGCAGAATGCTCGACATGGTAGCGCGCGTCGCGGAGACGACGCCAAAGGTAGGGATGCTTCGATTTCGCCGTGACTTCGTCTTGCGCCACGGCTTCGCTCAGGATGACAGGGCATCGTGAAATTACTTCGTAGTTACGTCTGTGATTTTGATGTCGGGATACTGATGGTTCCACTGGGCGGAGATACTATCGAAGGTCAGCCGGAAAGGCTCCGATTTTCCCGGCGCCAGAGGGGCTTGCGTGAGATCGACGGGCTCGTTGTAGGCGCCATTGGAGCGGACCACGCGAAGCGGGAGTTCTTCGCGCTGGGCCAACTGTCCCATGGAGTCCAGAAAATTCACCTCAACCATGACGCGCGTGACCGTCTTATCGCCGGTGTTCGTGATGGTTCCATCGATATAGCTAATGGTTGCGCCGACGAAGTTTTCTTCCGCGCTCATCTTGAAATCGGAGAGCTTGAGTTGGGAGATGTACGGCGAGGGTAACGCAACTTTTTTCGGCGGTTCGCGCAGCAGGAAGGCAATGCCGAGCATGACTCCGATAACAACGACCACGGCAGCGATGATGATTAGGCGGCTGTTGTCACGTTCTTCCGCGACCGGAGTTGGCTGGCCTAGACTGCTCATGGGGGAATTGTAGGCGGTTGAAGATTGGTTGTCGATTGAGCGATAAACGGAACTACAAGAGCAATTTTCGTCTGCAGGCAAGACCTCTGAAGACCTTTTCCCCATGGTTCGTCTCTTTTTCCGGAGAGTTTCATTTTGGGAAATGGTGATGCTCCGGGGTATCCCCTCCCCCGACGGTCTATTGGAATCACCGATTTAGCGGAAAATGTGAAAATAATCTATGGGGCTCAATCACTTACGGGTAAAATCTTGAGCCGCAAAGACTTACGTGCTGCTGGCCTTTTCGTCCCTATACCGCTTTCGCCTTGGCAATGATCTGCTCTTGTAGCACTGTGCGCAAGGTCAGATGTCACAAGAACGAGCTGTGGAAATCTTCCTCCGTCTGCCAGCCACTGGCGTCCTCTAATCGCAGCGCAACGCGACCATCGGATCGACCTGTGGCGCTCGCCGGGCGGGGACAAAGCATGCGAACAGCGCCACACCAGCCAGCAACAACAAAACAACGGCGTACGTGAGCGGGTCTGTACCGCGTACATCGACAAGAAGGTTCTCGACCAACCTGCCCATCGCAACGGCAGCCAGGGTCCCCAACGCTAACCCTAGCGAGACGATCAGGAGGCCTTGACGCAAGATCATCCCAATCACTTGCCGAGTTTTCGCCCCCAGCGCCACTCGAATCCCAATTTCATGAGTGCGCAAAGCCGTGGCATAGGAGAGAACTCCGTACATGCCAACGATAGCGAGGATCAGCCCGAGCGTGCCCATGCTGGCGGCGAGTACTGCCCCAAGCTGAAAAAGTAACAGCCCATTGATGGTCTTCAGAGCGTCAGACATCGTCTGAACATCAAAGACAGGCAGGGTTGGCGCCAGTTCTCTCACGAGCGCAAGGATGTCCTGAGCCGAGGACTGCGGCGCGCCTACTGTCCGCACCTGCAAGGTTTCAGTGGACAGATAGTTCTGGCTCAGAGCGGTATAGAAGTATGGCCCAGGAGCATGGCTTGGGCTCTCGGCGCGGCTGTTCTTGGCCACGCCGACAATCTCAAGCATGCGGTCCTTTCCACCGATCACGGCTGTGAATTGCTGGCCGATCGGATCCTGGTGCGGCCAATACTTGTCCACCATGGCCTGATTGACGACAGCAACGCCTTGCGAATTGGCCACGTCCGTGCGGCTGAAATCGCGCCCGCGCAGCAGTGGAATCTGCATGGTTTCAAAGTAGCCGGTGGAAACCGAATTGATGTTGGCGCCCTCAACCGACGCAGGATCCCGCCCGGGAATTTTCACCTGATATCCAAAGCTGTAGTAGCCCATCGGGACCGTGGCCGCGAGACTCGCAGAACGGATTCCAGGCAGTAAACGGGTTCTGTCGAGCAGGCTTTGGTAGAAAACTTTCCCGGCTTCATCCTGGTATCCCGCCTCGTGAGGATCCATTGAGAAGTTCATGACGTGCCGGGGATCGAAACCGAGATCGGTGCTTTGCACGTTGAGCAAGCTGCGAACGAACAAGCCCGCGACGATGAGCAGCATCAACGATCCGGCGACTTGGGCAACAACCAGCGCGCTACGAAACCGTTGCCGTCCAGCCGCAACGGAGCGGCCGCTGTCGTGGACGAGGTCGCCGAGCTTCGTGCCGGAAGCTCGCAGCGCGGGAATCGCCCCGACAATCAGCGCACCCACGGCAGCCAACCCGAGAGCATAGGTAAACACGCGCCAATCAAAACGGAAATCGAGGATGAGAGGAAGATCAGAACCTGTAGAGATCGAGCCGATCAGACGGGCAACGATCACACCCATCCCGATTCCGAAAATGCAGCCCAGCAGAGACAGCACTCCGCTCTCGATCAGGATCTGCTGCACAATCCGTGCGCGCCCCGCGCCCAACGCCGCACGCATCGCAATCTCTCGTTGCCGAACCGTGGCGCGCACCAAGAGGAGATTCGCTACGTTCAGGCATGCGAGGAACAGGACGGCAGCTGCGAGGGCGAGAAACACCCCGGACATCAATGGAACGGTTCGATCTGGCGGCCCGCTATCGGGGCCCGTGGCATGAAGTCGGTAGGCATGCAGGGCCATGCCTTCGTGATATTTGGGGTATTCTCGCGCGAGACGTGCCGCAATCACATTTAATCCCGACTGGGCCTGGGAAAAGCTGAAGCCATCTTTGATACGGGCCACCAGCAGAAGTTCGCCCGCGTCGCGGTCCGTCCAGGCATCTTTTCTGCCTCCAAAGGTATATAGCCGGAGCGGCAAGTAGCCTTGGCTCTCGATGATGTCAGAGAAACCGTGGAATCCTTCTGGCGCAACACCGATGATGGTGACTGGCCGTCCACTGACAGAAACCGTTGAGCCGATGACGTTCCGGTCGCCGCCGAAATGAGTTTTCCAAAACGAGTAACTAAGAACCAGCACAGGGTCGGTTACGCCTGAATTTCCTTGCGATGGCTGGAAGAACCTTCCCAGCTGGGGCTTGACGCCCATCACTTCGAAGAAGTTTTCGCTGACGTAGGCTGGCCAGATGTTTACGTTCTCACCGTTGAGCGTCAAGCCCTCCATCTGGAAAGCAGCGACTGCGCTCATTCCAGAGAAAAAGGCCGTCGTCTGGGGGCGTATGTCCTCGAAATCGGGCATCGAGAAACCGTTGCTCGACCCGTCCCCCATCCTTTTTTGCTGATATGCCAGGTTCACGACCTGCTGCGGGTTGAGGATTGGGAGAGGACGAAATAACAGGAAATCGACCACTGTGAAAATGGCCGTGTTCGCCCCAATGCCGAGGGCCAAGGTCAACACGATGATTGCGGTGAATCCGGGGCTTTTGCGAAGTTGACGCAGCGAGTAGCGCAGGTCCTGTAGCAGTCCGTTCAGCATGGCCCGACCTCCTTACCGGTGATGGAACGCGTCGGAGGCGGGGACGATCATGCTGGGTGTCTGCGGGAGCATCGCTCGCAGCAGATCCGGGATAGTTGAACGAGGCCGTTCTTCGGACTGCGTTCCAACGACTACGAAATACTGGGAACTACAAGGAAACGCAATCGCGTAGCCAATTGTTCCCCTGAGGCAAGTTATTGATTTCCCGGCAGAAAATCAGCTCTCCTGATCAAAAGGATGCTGGGAGGATGTCCAGTGTCGAATTCCGTAGTCCGGAAGTGGACAGGGTATGCGCTCTATGGGGGCCTTCTGCAGGATTGTCAGCTAACGAGAGAAAGGCAAAATCCCCACTTCTGCCGCAAAAAGCGCGGCAGAAATGGGGCACCCGTCGATCTCTGGTTCCTCTCCTAATCCTTCTTCTTACTCGATGCGGAGGGCTTGCATGGGTTCGATGCTGGCGGCACGCCTTGCCGGGATGAAGCCGGCCAGGGCGGCTGAGGACGAGAGCACCAGGATGGCGCCCAGCAGCGTTAGGGGATCGTAGGCTTTGACTTCGAAGAGTTGAGTGCGCATGAGGCGTCCGCCGAGCAAGGCTATCGGGATACCGATAGCAAGGCCGACAGCGACCAGCACCAGCGCGCGGCGCATGACCATGGCGACGACCTGGCTCCGGTTAGCGCCGAGAGCCATACGAACTCCGATTTCGTTGGTGCGGCGCGCCACTGAGTATGACGTGATGCCATACAGACCGACCGAGGCGATGGCCAGCGCGACCAAACCAAAGAGCCCAGTCAGGCGGGAGATTAGGCGTTCGCCATTGAAATTATCCGCGACCTGGTAGTCGAGAGACTTGAAGTCAATCATGGTGAGGTCGGGATTGATGTTCTCCAAAGTGCGGCGCGCCATCGATTCGAGCGAGGCGGTGTCTCCGACGTATTGCACAGTGATCGAGTTGGGATAGATCGAACGGCTCTCGGCCATGAACGCGTTTGGCTCAGTCACGTTGCGGTTGAACTGGGTCAACGGGCGGAAATACATGGAGCGAACCTGATCGCGAGGGTTGGTGTACTTGGCGTCCGCCACGACACCGACAATTTCAAAGTTGCTTGCGTACTTCTGGTCGAATACGCCAAAGTGTCGCCCGATGGGATCTTCTTTGGGGAAGAACTTTTTGACGAATGCCTGATTCACGACAGCAACCATCTGCGAAGTAGCTGTGTCCTGATCGGTAAAACCGCGGCCGCGAATTACGGGCTGGCCGATTGTCTGGAAAAATTGTGGGCTGACGCGATCCCAGGATGAACCATTGTGCTCCTCCGGACCGGGGGCGGGGCGTCCGTCTATAAACACGCCTTCGCCCCAGTTATTGCCTTCGAGCGTGCTATAGAGCGCGAGACCCACGCTTTTGACGCCGGGCAGGGCTTTAAATTCGTCCTCGATGCGTTGATTTATCGGTCCAATCGTTTCGAGATTGTATCCGGCGCCCATGGGATCGATGTGGATGACGTAGCGGTTGGCGGTGGTAATGCCGAAATTCTGGTGCTCGAGGTTTCGCAGAGTCTGCGTCATGAGGCCGGCGCCGACGAGCAGCACGAGCGAGAGCGCGCCCTGAAGAACGATCAGAGTTTTTTGTGGAAGTAGAGAGCGGTCGCCCGTGGAGCGATTCATTCCGCGCAGAGCTTCGGCGGGATCGGCGTGCGACGAGATCCAGGCGGGCACGATGCCGAACGCAATCCCCGTGGCAAGCGAGAGAAGGAACGCGAAGCCCAGCACGATCGGCGAGGGCGTTGCGTCAATTGGCATTTGCGTAGCTTCCGGGAAGGCGAGGTTGAGAATCATGCGTGCGCCGACGTACGCGATGCCGATTCCGAGGATGCCTCCGGCAACCGAGAGCAGAACGCTTTCTGTAAGTGCTTGCTTGATGAGCGACGAGCGCTCGGCGCCCAGCGCGGTGCGAATGGAGGTCTCGGCGCGACGCGCAGTGCCGCGCGCCAGGAGAAGATTGGCGATATTGGCGCAAGCCACGAGCAGAACAAGAGCTGAGATCCAGGTCAGAAGATGAAGCCCGTCCCCAGTTTCCTGCTGGAGATTTTGAATTCCTCCGCCGCCGGGAGTGAGCACTACATGCTGCTTGGGAATTTCCTTGTCGTTGCCGTGGAGGGTGTAGTCGGGTATGGTTGCGAGCCACTGGCGCAGGCTCGCAGAGATCTTGGATTCGAGCGCCTTGGGAGCAACCCCGGGCTTCAGGCGGCCAAGAGCGTAGAGCCAGTTCGACTCCTTTACCTTCAGCAGAGTGGTTTCTCCCTCAATGGTGGGCTCGGCATTGAGCGGAATCCAGAACGCCGGCGGATTGCTGTTCACGCGATCCCCAAAGAATCCGGGAGGAGCAATGCCGATGATGGTGACGGGATGGCTTTGGAGGAAGAAGGTCGAGCCGACGACATTGCGATCGGCAGCATGGGCAGACTGCCAGGCGGCATAGCTGAGGACTGCTACAGGTGCTGCGCCCGGAACGTCGTCCGCAGGCTGCAGCATACGTCCGGCATAGGCACCGACGCCGAAGGTGGAAAAGTAGTTCCCAGAGACGTACTCGGTGCGCTCCGCCTTCGCGCCGCTGCTGCCGACGCGGACATTCATCATGCTTCCCCCGGACTGGAAGGCGGCTAGTTGTTCGAACTCGGGAGTGTTGTCCTGAATATGACGATAAAGGTCGTAGGAGAAGAGATCGAAGTCCCCATTGTCGTTGATGAAGCCTCCGTTGACGCAGCAGTCGGCCTGGTCGCCGATGCGGTAGAGGCTGGCGGGATTGCTCACGGGCAGGGACTTGAGCAGAATTGCGTGAACCAGAGTGAAGATCGCGGTGTTCGCGCCAATGCCCAAGGAAATCGTGAGGACCACGATGGCGGCGAAGCCGGGGGATTTGGCGAACTGGCGGAGGGCGAATTTCAAGTTAGACATGGCTAAGGTATGGACGCGGGAGAGCGACTCTGGATAGCGGGAAGTTTAAAGGAGTGGTCAGGGATCAGGGGAAATAAAAAAGCTCTCGTTTTTGCGAGAGCTTTTCCGGGGGAGGGACTTTTGGGCGAGGCGCCCTTATGGTCCCTATAAACTTTGCGAACGCTCTTCGGGAAATCCCCACTTCTGCCGCAAAATGGGAGGCAGAAATGGGGCACCCATTTTCTTTACGGTGTCAGGGCGAGACGCCCCGACGACAGCCGCCAACTACTTCGGTTGCTGTTGCTGGTCGCCGCCCATCGCAGGCGCTGCGCCGTTGCTGGAGAGCTGCTCGAGATCGTTCTTGAGCAAGCTGACTTCAACGCGGCCGCCGCTGACCCGCTTGGTTTTCGAGGCTTCATCCGTCGAAACCGGGGCGTTGCCCATTCCGACAAGATAGATGCGGTAGACCGGGATGTCGTGATTCAGCACGAGGTAGCGGACGACGGACTCGGCCATCTTCTGCGAGGTGGTGATCGCGGTCTGGCCCTTGCCCGACGAGAATCCCTGAACCTCGATGATGTAGCCGCGCTGGCCCTTCAGATTGCCGGCCATCGTATCGAGAGCGTCTTTCGCGTTCTTGCTCAGGACGGTCTGTCCGGGGCGGAAGCGGATTTCAGTCTGGTTCGAGGCCTTGTATTGATCGATGTTGCTGACCACGGTCTCGACGTTCTGGACGCGAGAGGTCACCTGCTGAGCGGATTGCTGAGCGGCAGTGGCCTTATTGCCGGCGTCGACGGCGTGCTGATCGGCTTCATTGGCCTTGTCGGAGGCAAGCTTGATTCCGGCAGTCGCACGGGAGTCGACATCTTTGATCTGCTTGCTGTTGGCCGAGGTCAGTTCGTCGAGTTCGTTGACGCGGTCACGAATCGGTTCGGTCTGGCGCTTCACATAGTTCTTGCGGGCGAAGGGATTGATGCGTCCCCAGAAGCCTTCGCGAGAAGGAGCAGCCAGAGGGGCTTTGCCAGTGGCGTTGCCGGTGCTGCTGGAATCAGCCGAAGACGACTGAGTCTGCTGCGTGGCTGCGGGCTGGCTTTGATCCTGAGAAGACGAGGTGGTCTGCGCAAGAGCCGGAATTGCAAGGACACCGGCCAACGGCAGGGCAATCAGTAGACGGTTCATAAATGACTTCCTCCAATGTTGGGGGAGCGTCTGCTCCACTCCGGCACGCCTGGGCGTGCGTGAATTTGATTGCGTCCCTTGAACGCTAAAGATAGCTAGCAGATTCGCTGAGCCGGCTGGCGGTGACGCGGCGCCTGGCCTTGAAGTCTCGGCGCCGGAATGCGTGGCGCCGCAATCAGGTACTACATGTGGGATGCCAAATCGCGCCCTAGGGTTGAGTACGTAACTAATTGATACTGAAAGCTATTGTAGCCCCTTCGGGAGGGCAAGGGGCAGGTGAATAGTATTGCGCAAGGTAAATTTGGGAAAGCTGATATAAAAAGTGCGTGCAAAAGCAGCGACTTGCAGCTTACGGTTTTTAGCTGGTTTTTGGAGGGTCTCTTGGGCTCATTTCGGCGTATTCGAGTGCTGAGTTATGGACTTTCGCTGGTTATTGCCGTTTTCGCTCTTCACCTTAGGACGAACGCTTTCGCAGAAGAAGCGGCCATGCCATCTTCGCGCATCCCAGCGAACCGCCTCCACGAATATTCCGACTTGGCCGTGAAGTGGATGCAGGAATATCTGCGGGTGGACACGACGAATCCTCCCGGCAATGAGATGCGAGCAATTGCTTTCTTGAAAAAGATCCTGGATGAGGAAGGGATTGAGAACCGGGTGTTTGAATACGCCCCGGGACGCGGAGATTTGTGGGCGCGACTTCCACATACCACTACTCAGGCGAAGCGCCCATTCATTCTGCTCAACCACATGGATGTCGTCACCAGCGATGCATCGCACTGGAAGGTGCCACCTTTCAGTGGCGAGATTCGCGACGGCTACCTGTGGGGCCGCGGTGCGCAGGACATGAAAGATGAGGGCCTCGCCCAGCTCGTCGTCATGGTCATGTTGAAGCGGGAGAGAGTTGCGCTAGATCGCGACGTGATTTTTCTCGCGGTCGCTGACGAAGAGGCGAACGGCACTGGAACGGATTGGTTCATCAAGAATCAGCGCGACTTGTTGGAGAATGCGGAGTTCCTGATCAACGAAGGCGGAGAGAATCTGCTCGATAGTGGCAAGGCCAGGTACGTTGGCGTCGATGTGGGCGAGAAAACATCGTACTGGCTGCACGTTGTGGCACACGGACGGCCGGGGCACGGATCGCGGCCCATTCCAGATTCTGCATCGAACCGGCTGATTCGTGCGCTGGACAAGATCATTGCCTACAAGACGCCGTTGAGAGTGCTGCCGGTGGTCGAAGAGTTCCTGCACGACATGGCTCCGTATGAGCTGCCGGAACAGGCGGCCTACTATCGCGATATCCGAAAGGCGATTCAGGATCCGAAATTCGAAGAGCAGGTGGAACACGATGAATCACTGAACTTCCTGCTCCGCGATACGATCTCGCTCACGATGCTGGGGGGATCGGGACAGACGAACGTGATCCCGCCGGATGCGTGGGCGAATCTCGATGTGCGCATCTTGCCGGGAGGCGATCCGAAAGCGGTGGCAGAGACTCTGAGAAGAGTCGTCAATGATCCGAATGTGACCATCGAGCCGCTCGAAAACGAATTTCGCGTAGCGAATTATTCGGGAACCGACAATGCACTGTTTGCGTCGATTCGTGATGTTTCCGGTAAGTACTTTCCAGGAACGCCGGTGGTGCCGCATATTACCAGCGGCTACACGGAGAATCAGAGGTATCGGCCGCTAGGTATTGTGGCGTACGGATTTAATCCGTATACAGCCACGGAAGAAGAGGGCAGCACGGAACACGGGAACGACGAGCGGATCCGTGTGGAGGAAGTCAGACGCGGGCCGCGAATCTTGTTTGATGTGGTGGCGCGAGTCGCGGGTCAGTAACTTCTGCAGAGAACTTCTTTTCCGCGTATGCACGCGCATCTCTCGGATTGCGCAAAACGGCAATGGCCGGATGGCGCGGCATGCTCGTGTTTGCCTTGAGCATCAGCATTTCTCGTATACCCAAAGAACGTTGGAACCGTATGTGCTGTCTTTGGGCAGGGCCTGTTGGATCTTGCGAGCGACGTCGTTGATTTTTGCACTGTAGCGCGGAGGCTGCGGGCTGGCCAACAACGGATGAAGGACGCGCGAAATGATGAAATAGGCTGAAAAGCCCACCTTGGCGACGGGCGCGAGGCCCACTTCCTGTTGAGCGACATGTTCCACCTCGCGATTATTGAACCTCAGCGCGGAGACATTTTCTGGGCCGCTGGCCGGGATGCGGGCGAGGCCGACCGAGTCACGAAGATCGTTGAGCGCATCGAAACCGTCTTGCGAGCCTTCGCACATGAGCAGGCGGCCGCCCGGCCGCAGGACGCGTTTGGCCTCCCGAATGACGCCATACTGACTGGTGCGGCTGGGCAGGTTTTGCAGAAACCGCTCGGTGAGGAGGGAATCGACGGAGTTGTCCGGCAGAGAGCGGAGATGAGCAATCGCGTCTGCGAGGATGAATTTGGGAGTGCTGCGCAACCTGCCCTGGTAGGAAGCCAACATGCCGTTAGCACCTTGGATTAAAGATTCCGAGAAGTCGATGCCCACCATATCCCAGTTCTCGAGAACTGTGCCCAAGGCATAAAAGGTGAAACCATTCCCGCATCCGAGATCGAGCAGAGTTCCGGGAGCGGTGAGGTGGTCGCGAATCGCTTCTACCTCGAGGTCACGAAGGTTGGTATCGGGGGAAGTCGCGTAGAGGTCGCTGGGATTGCGCAGACGGTTGTAGCTAGCGCGTACGAAGGATTGGCGCTCCTCATCGGAAAATTCCTTCCAGTATTTCTCGTATTCTTCGTGCGTGTAGACGTGTACGTTTGATCGCTCCTGCTCGGCCTTCAACTGGCTGCGCGTGATCTCATACAGTTGATGCAGGGTATGGAAGCGGAATCCGCGATTTTGGAGCTCTTTGACCAGAGTTTCAGCAAATGTGCGGACACCCTGTCCCTCGTAACGAACATCGCGAACCGTCTCGGGAGAGAGCGTTTTGACGTGTTGCTTGACTCTGTCGTAATACTCCTGGCTGGGGATGTTCGCCGCGAAGAAAAATGGGTGGATGTTAAGGATTTTCAGTCCTGGGGTGAGAAAGCGTTCAAGGTAATAGTCGACACGCCAGTCAGAAGGATTGGTTGACCAATGGACATCGTCTTCCCAGAAGACCGGGAAACGGATGGGGCCGGAACTCATCTGGAGGGGCACGATGCCTTCCTGCATGTGAAGGCAAAGATTACTGTCGTAAAGGAGCTTGCGCTGGAACATTTCATGGGAAATGTCTGAGCTATCGACGAAATGATGAGAGCGATAGGCTTTTGCCTCGGGAAAGGCGGAGAGGACGTGGTTAATCACGCTGGAGCGATCGGACCCGTGGGAGGAGCCCGGAAGAAAGTTGGGGTGAACGCCGATCTCGGCTCCGGAGTTCAAGGCAGGGGTGGGGTGGGTTGCGAAGACCGTGGGCGTTATTTCAAAAGTGTGGGCAAATTGCAGGAAATCGGAGATGCAATAGTCTGAGGCCCAATCGACATCGCTAGTGAGACAAAAAAGAGGGGAATTGATGGTGATCATTGCCCGCAAATTATATCGAAGACAAAGCGAATGTATGTTCCGCGAGGTCAGTGGCCGCAGTATTTTTCGTATTGCTCGTAGATGAAGTGGTCGGTCATGCCGGCGATGTAGTCGCAGATGACTCGCGGGAGACCTTCTTCTTTGGCTTTGTCCTGATAGTGGTGGGGGAGCTTTTCGGAATGGAGCATCCAGAAAGCGAAGAGTTCGGAGATGACTCGCTCGGCGTCGTCTTTTTCATCAGCCAGGGATGTGCTGAAGTAGAGATTCTCGTAAAGGAACTCTTTGTTCTGCCTTCTTTCCGCGTCGACTGCCGGGCTGAGGGCGACCAGGCGTTGGGGATGACGGCGGACGTCTTCCAGCATTCGGATTCCGGCCTCGTGTGCGCGCTTTTGTGTGCATTTGATCACATCGTCGACCAGGCGATTCAGAACACGCTTGAGCGTCTCGTTGAACTGCAGCTTCTCTGCAGCTTTGGGATAGAGCTGCTTAACTTCTCCCCAAAAACGATCGAACACCGGAACGCCCTCGCGGATTTCATCCAATGACAAGAGATGCGATTCGTAGCCGTCGTCGAGATCGGCGGTGTTATAGGCGATCTCGTCGGCCAAGTCGATGAGTTGGGCTTCGAGCGGCGGCCGTTGATCGAGGAGATATTCCGACAGCTCGGGATGCTCTTTAGAATCGTAATCGCGAGAGTGCTTGATGATGCCTTCGCGCACTTCGAAGGTGAGATTCAGGCCGGGGAAGGCGGCGTAACGCTGTTCGAAATCTTCAACGATGCGCAGAGCGTGGAGGTTGTGGTCGAACGAGAGCCCGTGCTCCTGCATGGCGGCGTTGAGAGCTTTCTCTCCCGCGTGGCCGAATGGCGGGTGGCCGATATCGTGGACCAGAGCCAGCGCTTCGGTGAGGTCGGGGTTGAGGCCGAGAGCACCGGCGATGGTGCGAGAGATTTGCGTGACTTCCAACGTATGGGTGAGCCGGTTGCGGAAGTGGTCAGAATAGCGGCGGGTGAAGACCTGGGTCTTGGCTTCGAGACGGCGGAAAGCCCGTGCATGGATCACACGGTCGCGGTCGCGCTGGAAATCGTTGCGGTAGGGATGAGGAGGTTCAGAGAAGCGGCGTCCGCGGGAGTGAGTCACTTCGACCGCGTAGCTTGCCAGCATGCTCGAAGTCTAACAAAAGTACCGAGTACCGAGTTGCGGGTCCTTAGAATTGAGTGATTGGGCGATTGTAGATTGCACTGGAGACTTCTCGCGACAATGAATTCCCAAATCACAATTGCTTACTGCAGGTTTAGGCGCATTTCGTTGCTGTCTTCGAAGCCGAGGGATTTATACAAGTGCCGTCCTGCGTCACTGGCGTGCAGAGTCACCCTTATGAAACCTTCCTGCTTACACCATGCAATCATGGCTTCCATAATCTGGCGGGCGATGCCGTGGCGGCGGTACTCCGGTTCGGTATAGACGTTCATGATGGTCGCTCGGCGGCATTGCGGGTCGTATGCGTGCCCGGGCCATGGACTGATAATCACAGCGCCTCCGGCAACCACCCGGCCATTGTCGCACGCTAGCCACGAGCGGAAAGAGCCATCGGGGATGGCTCTTTTCAGATAATCAGCGGTCGCAGTCTCCATTTTCGTGAGGGCGTCGATATTGGTGTAATTCATGTCTTCGTACATACGGCGTCGCTGGTGAATGATGACGGGAATGTCGGCGACTGCAGCTTCACGGATTGCGATAGCGCGCATATGTGAAGTTTATCGTGAGGGGTCAAAAGCGTATAAAGGCGGCGGTATGGTGGAGAATAAAGAGGGGCACGAGACGCGCCCCTGACACCCGGCGAAACGCCGGAGCGACTGTTACGCCGCTACTTTGATTCTTCCTTGGCTAGCTTTACTTTCGCGGCGTCGAGTTTCTGCTGGACCTTGGCATATGCATCCTGGTCCTGCTCGGCTGGAACGGTTTTATTCCATTCCTGGACGGCACGATCCCAGTGAGTTGCGGCCTGCTTAAGGCGTCCGGTTTTCTGATAGAGGTCGCCTAAGTGCTCCTGCACGGTAGGATCGGAGCCCATGTGAATTGCAGCTTTGTTCAGGTTCTCTTCGGCAAGATCGTATTTGCCGAGCTTGAAGTAAACCCAGCCCAGCGAGTCAAGATAAGCGCCGTTGTTGGGCTCCAGAGCGACCGCCTGCTTGATGTAGCCGAGAGATTCTTCCAGCTTCACGCCACGATCCGCATTCATATACCCGAGATAGTTGAGGGTGGCTGCAGCTTGGGGATCGCTGGGAGACGTAGATGCGAGAACCTTGCGGAATGCGGTTTCGGCCTGATCGTACAGCTTCTGGCGCTGGTAGAGATCGCCGCGAAGGAAGTCTACGTAAGCCTTGTCGTCGGCCTTTGTCGAGAGTTGTTCGGCCTTGGCGAGGGCTTCTTCGGCCTCTTTCCAGCGCTTCGCACGGGTGTAGACGATGCCGAGGCGAACGTACACATCGTGGTCTTCCTGCGTACCCTTCAGCATCGACCGCATGTCGGCGACAGCCTGGTCGTACTCACCGGTATCGGCGAGTTGGGAATCAAGAACCATTTTCAGGTCGCGATCATCGGGCATCTTCTGAACCGCTTCGCGGGCGACGGCGGTGGCTTGCGGCCACTGTTTCGCTTCGCGGTAGGTATCGATGATTTCCTGGTATCCGGAGCGGGCGTTCTCATCGCCCAGCGTGAGCATTTTGCGGAATGTGTCAACAGCCGCGGGATAGTTCTCCTGCTCGCGGTAGACCATGCCGAGACGCTCGATGAAAATCGCGCGATTATTCCGATCCGCCTGGCTGGTGCCGATTTCGCTCCGGTCGGTCTTCTTGAGAAGGTCCTGCAAGATCTTGATGGCGTCGTCGTAGCGTCCCTGCGCCTGGTAGACAGCGGCCATGTTGTAGGGGACATCCATGGTGTCGGGGACGAGGGTATCAGCGCGCTTGAGGTTCTCGAGTGCCTGGTCGTACTTGCCCTGCCGGCGGTAGATCTCGGCCATGCGAACGTAAGTCTGCGCGTCTTCCGGATTGGAGTCGGCAATGACCTTGTACTGTTCGAGAGCGGCATCGAGCTGGCCGTCGTTTAGTTCGTTTTCGGCGAGACCGCGAATCGCGTCGAGATTGTCGCGATCGAGAACGATGGCGTGTTTGTAGGCATCGATGGCGCTCTTGTAGTCTTTGCGCTGCTCGTAGGCGGCTCCGAGAGCGCTGTAGAGCTTGGCGGATCGGGCCGAGTCTGGAATCGAGCTGAGAACTTTCAAAGCGTGCCCAGTGTCGCCCTCGTCGGTGTAGAGCATCGCGAGAGTGGTGACCGCTTCTTCGGAACTGGGATCGATCTTGATGGCAGTCTTGAGCTCGGTTTCCGCTTTGGCCATGTCGTTATTCAAGCGATAGAGGCGGCCGAGAAGGAGGTGGTCGTCAACGCTGCCAGGATCGAGCTTGGTGATCTGTTCGTACTGATCAATGGCAAGCTTCAAAATGTTATCGGAGCCATTGCCACCAGGCATGTCGCCCAGAGAGCGAAGGTAGATGCGTCCGAGAAGCTTGTGGGCTTCGAGATTCCTGGGATCGCGCTTGATGATGTCCTGCGCTTCTTTGACGGCGTCGGCGATGCGTCCGGTCTTGACGTACAGTTCGGCGAGCGCGGAGGTCAGGAACTCGGAGGATGGGTCGGCTTCAATCGCGAGGCGGTACTCTTCCGTGGCCTTCGCCGCCAGGTCGCTGCGGCCGTAGGCGGTGACCATCTCCTCGTACATGTGCGCCAATGTGTAGTGATAGTAAGCAGCAGCCTTATCGACTTTGCGCGGCGAGGACTGAGAGGTGTTCTGGTCGGGCTGGGTAGCAGCCGGAACTGCCGGCGATTGAGTGGTCTGAGCGGCAGCGGCGCTAACCACTCCTATCATCAAGAAAAGGCGAAGGATTCGATTCATTTGGACCTGAATTTGCGCTCGCAGCGCGTTTCCGATACCTCAGCTCTTTTGGATGCAAAGCCGACGGGGGAAAGGTGCTTCTATTCTACCCCGATGGCCCTCATAGGCGGGAAAAATCGCTGGGGTCCGGAAGGACAGGGACTGGCGGATGCGACAGCTCGTCGAGGATCGGGCCTGTTCAAGAATACATTGCGTTGATGCCGAGCATGCGGGGGCAGATACCCGGGCCAAAACCGGCGGGGGGCGGGCGCTACCAAATGCCGGCACTGCGAAGTTCAATGGCGGAAGTGGCGTACTCCGGTGAAGAGCATCGCCAGCCCGAGACGGTCGGCAGCTTCAACGACCTCCGGGTCCCGCTGCGAGCCTCCGGGCTGAATGATCGCCGTTGTGCCAGCCTTGGCGATCTCTTCCACGCCATCAGGGAACGGAAAGAATGCGTCGGATGCAGCTACGGTTCCCTTCAGCGGAAGTTGAGCTTTCATCGCACCGATCTTGGCCGAATCTACACGCGACATCTGACCCGCACCCACACCCACCGTCTGCCCATCACGCGCGTAGACAATCGCATTCGACTTCACATGCTTGCAGACTTTCCATGCAAACAAAAGCGCACGGGTTTCCTCTGGAGTTGGAGGACGCTTCGTCACGACTTTCAGATCGGCTTCGTTCAACGGACGCACGTCAGCATCCTGGAGGAGCATGCCTCCGGAGACATTCTTGAGGATCCACTTTTGATTGGCGGGTTCCACTTCCACCAGCCGTAGATTCTTCTTCGAGGCGAACTTTTCTTTGGCCGCTTGATCGAAACCGGGAGCGGCGATGACCTCGAGAAAGAGCTTATGCATTTCTTCGGCGGCCGCAAGATCAATGGGACGATTGACGCCGATCACTCCGCCAAAGGCCGAAACGGGATCGCATTCCAGCGCACGCTTGTAAGCCTCAGCCAGAGTCTTGCCAGTCGCCGTACCGCAGGGATTGGTGTGTTTGATGATGGCGACGACGGGGTCATCAAATTCCTGCGCGAGATCCCAGGCGGCCTGCAAATCAACGATGTTGTTGTAAGAAAGCTCCTTGCCCTGCAATTGGCGGGCATTGGCCACTCCTTTGCCCGAGCTGTCGGAATACATCGCAGCCTTCTGGTGCGGATTCTCGCCGTATCGCAGATCAAGCACTTTCTGGAACGAGAAACGCAGGATGCTGGGGAATCCGTCCTGACCGAGATCGACTTTCTCAGGACTGATTCGCTCGAGAGTCGAAGCGATGGCTGAATCGTAGGCTGCCGTGGTGGCGAAGGCCTTCTGGGCTAAATGCCATTTCGTTGCTTGCGATAGCTGTCCGGCACTGCGCTCCAGCTCGGCGGCAATGGAGTCATAGTCGGCGGGCGAGGTGACGATGGCAACGTCGTGGGAATTTTTCGCTGCCGAGCGGATCATCGAGGGCCCGCCGATGTCGATATTCTCAATGAGTTCCTCGAATTTCACTTCTGGCTTGGCCGCAGTTTTCTCGAACGCATACAGATTTACAACCACCATGTCGATTGGCTGAATGCCGTGTTCCTGGACGGCGGCAACGTGTTTCGCGTCGTCACGCCGATGCAGAATCCCACCGTGAACTTTGGGATGGAGCGTCTTGACGCGTCCGTCAAGCATTTCGGGGAAGCCGGTGAGATCGGAGATGTCTTTGACCGAAATGCCGGAGTCGCGGAGGAGCTTGGCGGTCCCGCCGGTAGAGACGAGTTCGATGCCTAGATTCGAGAGCCGCCGGGCGAAATCGACGAGTCCGGTTTTGTCGGTGACACTTAGGACAGCGCGCTGGATCTTGCGGGGAGACATGAGGTCCTCTTGGCAGTCGTGATGAAGGGCGACTGAAGATTTTATCAGTAAGCGAGGGTGAGGCGCCCCAAGTGCAGCGATGAGTTGAGAAGCGGGGGCGAGACGCCCCCGCGACAGACCGGCGGGATGCCGGCGCTACGAAACGTGTTTACGGAATTGTTCCCCAGGCTGCGGCTGCAGGTGTGTTGGTGGTGAAGGAGAACCATCCGGCAAGACCCACGTCACCGGCAATATTGGCGTCGTTGGAAGCGACGTAGACACCGGTGAAGTCGGCTGCGTTGGTGTCATCCGAGGTGGCGACGATCCAGTATTGGGAACCTTGGCTGATCGAAGTGGAAGGGATGGTGACGTTGACGGTTTGGCAGCAAGTCCCGAAAGCAGGAGCATTGTGGCCGGTGCCGCTGGCGAGCAACGTGCCGACAGTTCCGTTGTTATCGGAGTAGAGGCCGACGTTAAAGGAATTCGTTCCGGAGATCCACTGCACGCCGACTTGCAACGCTTCTACGGTTGCGTTGACTTTCGGAATGAACGGCACCCCGATGCCTTGCTCCGAGAGTCCCACGGAGTTGTTTGGTCCGAGTACGTAATAACCGGTGGTGGCGTTGTAGGCGTTGGTAGGAGACGGACCGAGGTTGCTCCAGAGCAGCCTCATCGAGGATGGGTTCTTGCTTGCGGTTCTTTGACCGTTGCTGCGAGTGTGTGCGACCTTTACTTTCGAGTTTTGGGCCAGAAGCATCCCGGAGGCAAGCGTCATTACAACAAAGGCGCAAAGCGCGCGCTTCAAAACCATATTCTTCCTCCAAACTATTATTTTGAGTTGCAGCATGGGCGGAGAGGGCCGAGGCTTCTCCCCGTGTCGACATGGCGCACGTTTCCTGAAGAAATGTAGCGAGATGGCCCCAGAGCTGCGGGGGACATAGTCCACCGGAGTTTTGTGGATGTCAACGGGAGAAAGTCCTGAGGTCGAAAGGCTCTAGAGACAGATGGCGATCCGAAGCGGAAAAGCTGGCTAGGTCTTCGCCTTGGCCTTCAGCTTCACGCCGCCATCCGTCAGTTCGACGGAGTACTCGACGTTGTCGCACTTGTACTGCTTCTTGATCTGCTCTGTCTTCTTCTGCACGAAGGTGGTGAAGGAGTCGATGGTACCGCTTACGTTTTCGCCAGCTTTCTTTTTTGCAGCGACCAGCGTGTTGTACAGGCGTTCGACTTGTTCATGCTCGGATTGATCGACGTTGTGAAGCACGAACGGCTGCGATGTAGCTCCGGCAGCTGCGGCGGCGGAATGTGCGACGCCATAGGCGTGATGGTGATGCTGCTTGTGTTCCTCGCCGTCGACGCGAACACCTTGCACCGAAAGCAGGGCGTCCTGGGGGCGGCGGTATCCTTCCTCCCGGATTCGCGACTTTTTGCGCCATAAATCGCTGTAAATGGCGTAGCGCTGCGCCATTTCGTTGTAGCGGTAGCGTTGGGAGAAATTCATCCGTCCGCCGTCAGAAAATTTACGCAGCAGAGAGAGAACCTTCCATTCGATGTCGGTGGGCGGACGCTTGGTCGGATTGCTGAAAAAGATCTCGTACTCGATTTTCAGGCGGCGCAATTGCGAGTCGAGTAGAGTCAATTCCTCGTCGAGAGTCACAGGTTTCTCCCGGCACAAGTGTAGTAATTCGGCATGGGCTGGGCGAGGTACCGGTGGGTCACGAACGGCATGGTACGAAAGTAAGCTGAGCTGGCGGGATGAAATGGACGAGGAAGGGCGTTCTATTTCGCGGCGTTGGATGCCATCTTCTTGACCATGGCAAGTACCAGCTTGCGGTCGCTGTCGTTGAGGCTGGTGGAGTAGCGGCGGATCTGGCTCAGAAAGCGGACTTCGTCATCTGAGAGTTGCGGCAGACCTTTCGAACCGTTGCTGTGGTTCGGGTCAGAGAAGAACTGGGAGAGCGGCAATTCCATGGCGCCGGCGATCTTTGACAGTGTGTCGAGCGAGGGAATGGTGTGGCCATTTTCGACGCGAGACAGATAGCAACGCAGAAGGCCGGTGCGCTTTTCGATGTCGCCCTGGGACATTCCTTTTTGAAGCCGGTAGTTGCGGATGGTCTCGCCGATATTCATGGTAGGGAGCATTTCAGGATGGGCCATAGTAACCAGAGCGGCAACTTCTGGCAAGGGGAAATTTGTGCCATTGGTTAGGACATTCGTGCTATGTGGAAAAGGTTCTGATCTGCAGAATTTTATGCGCCAGCAAGGCGTTTCTTTTACGTTGTAAAAGAAAAGATAATCGATATTGCCGTCGTGCCCGGGGGATTTCTGGAGCGCCTTTGGGAGCAAAAGACTTCTAGCCGCTGAGGTCGCCGAGAAGACATGCCGAGTTCGCAGAGAAAAGACTCACCACAGAAGACATAGGAACGCACAGAAGAACTGCGCAACACCTTATTTCTTCAAGTTCGATGCGAGAAAATCGACGGTGCGTTTCCACGCGTCAGCGGCATCTGCTTCGCGGTAGCCTTCTTTGTTGTTGGGATTTTCGAAGGCATGTCCCGCATCGTCGTATTCCTTGACCTCGATTTTTTTGCCCAGTTGCTTCATGGTCTCTTCGAACTTTTTCACGTCAGCTGGTGTGATGCCCTTGTCTTGTGCACCGAAAATTCCAAGGATTGGCGCATTGATTTTCTTCAGCGCTTCGGTATCAGTGGCGAGGTGGCCGTAGTTGATCACATCGGCGGAGAGCGTCGGTTCCTGGAGAGCGACATCAAGAGCGTATCCGCCACCCATGCACCAGCCGACGGCGCCTATGCGGTTCTTCTTCACGTCTGATTGAGAAGAGAGGAATTCGAAAGCCGCATGCAGATCGCGTTTCGCACGGTCTTCGGGGACGCCGCGCATGATCTGGTGAGCTTCGTCCGGAGTGGTGGCGACCTTGCCGCGATAGAGATCGATGGCGAGCGCAACATAGCCTTGGTCAGCTAACTTGGAAGCCTGATCTTTGACCCAGTCATTGAGTCCCCACCATTCATGAATGACGATCAGGCCGGGGAATGGACCTTTCCCGCTCGGTGTATAGAGGACGCCTTGTACGGTTTCGTCTCCGCTTTTGTAGGAGACCGTTTTGGTTTGGGCGGCGAACGCGGAGAGAGCGAATAGGACGACGGCAAGCACCGCGGTGAGGTTTCGCAAGATCGGATCCTTTTCCCCAGAATTCCCGGACTGACGATGTCGGATATTGTGTCGAAAAAGAGCGGGAACTTACAAGAGGAGCTCCATGTAGAGTGCCCCGGCAATGGGATTCTCGCAGTACGGAGCGATCTCACGGAATCCCAGCCTGCGGTACATCGCGACCGCGTCTTTCATGACTGGTTCGACCGTGTCGAGGCGCATGCGCTTGTAGCCGACCAAGCGGGCGTCGCTGATGATGCGATGCGCCAGGATACCCCCGAGACCCTTTCCGCGAAATTGCGGGCGCAGATAAAGGCGCTTCATTTCGCAAATGCCGTCGTCGAGTTTGTGGAGGGCTACGCATCCGGCAAGCTGGCCGTCATATTCGGCAAGAAGGAGACGCCCTTCCGGAGGAGCGTAGTCTCCGGGAAGATTGGCGAGTTCTCTGTCGAAGTTCTGAAAGCAGAGACTGAAGCCCAGTGACTGCGCGTATTCGAGGAAGAGCTCGCGGGCGTGCCCGATCTGGGCGGGAGTTTGGGCTTGGACCAGGCCAAAATCTTTTACCACATGGGGCACAGAGAATACAGGGGAATCCTCGGAATCTCTCGGTGGCATGTTTGTCTGTGAACCTTTGTCCGGGTGGTGAATTCCTGTTTAACCCATCAGCATGCCGCCGTTGACACTCAAGACGTGCCCCGTAATGTAAGACGCGTCCTCGGAGGCGAGGAAAGCAACGGCTCCGGCGATGTCTTCGGTCTTTCCAACCCGGCCCAAGGGAATCTGCTTGACCGCGTTCTGTTTGAATTCGTCCGAGAGAACTTCGGTCATAGCAGTTTCGATGAAGCCCGGGGCCACGGCGTTACAAGTAATGCTGCGGGAGCCGACTTCGCGGGCGATCGCCATGGTAAGACCGATCAGGCCTGCCTTCGATGCAGCATAGTTGGCCTGCCCGGCCTGGCCCATTTGTCCGAAGACACTTGTGATGTTGATGATGCGTCCCCAGCGCTGTTTGAGCATGGACGGGATGACTTGCTGTATGCAGAGATAAGCGGAGGTGAGATTCGTCTGGAGAACCGCGTCCCAGTCGGCGCGTTTCATGCGCATCACGAGCTGGTCGCGGGTAATGCCGGCGTTATTGACCAGAACGTCAATCTTCCCGAACTGGGCGATGGCAGCCTTGATGCTGGACTTGACCTGTTCTTCTTCGGCGACATCGAGCGGAAAGGCTGCGGCCTTACCTCCGGCAGAGGCGATCTTACTGACTAATTCGTTCAATCTTTCCTGGTTGCGGGCGGCGACGGCGACGGACGCACCTTCCCGCGCGAGACGCAGGGCGCAGGCGCGTCCGATACCCTGCGAAGCGCCAGTGACAAAGGCTACGCGTCCTGACAGCGACATGGCTTCTCTCCGGAGCTCTCAGGGACTAAAGCCCCGAGAGTATTCAGCTACCTTCTCAGCCCTGAAAGGGCCGCTCTTCCACGTTGAGCTGCGGCAGTTTAGCCACTCACGCATCTTGTGGAATGGGAATTATACGCGGCAAAGATGGTACTTGAGCTCTAGCGTTGTGAGATCATTTCGGCGCAGGAGGTTCAGGGTGACTGAGCGGCCGATTGATCAGATCAAGAGGGCCGAGGAAGGGATGCGCGAGTTGCTCAAGGCCGCGAGTGAACTGCGACGGCAGGTATCCTTCGCCTGCGCTGAATATCCGGAGGAGACGGCGGAATTGGTTTGCGCAGCCGAGTCATTGGAACGAGAGGTAGAAGTCATCAAGGCACGGCTGCAACAGTGGAGACAGGGCATCCAGTAGGCACTGCAAATCGCATTGCTTATCCACAAGGGTGGCGCGTACCATTCCAGCACTCCCATGTCTCCAACTCCAACGAATGTTGTGACCATGCCCAAACCTTCCAACGCGAACTCTTCCGATGCTGCACACCGATCGCCACTACGCAGCTCCGCTTTAGAAAAGCCGGCCGTCGATGCGGCTTCGGCAGAGGCGCGCGGGGACACGCACCCCACACAGGCTGCGTCGGAGCCTTCCACCGAAGTGTTTGCCGTATTCGGTGTTGAGCCTGAGATCCAGGCTTACGCGATGGCGAAGTATTCGCGGTCGGCCTTGTCGATGAAGGACGCGCTGCGGGAGATCAGCACGCAGAAGGCGGAGAAATTCCTCAACACTTTTTATTTTCAGTACGGGCACCGGTCGATTGCCGATCTGGCGCACATTGCGCTGGCAATTGAGCGGCTGTCGATTCTGGCGGCGATTGAGTTGGCCGATGAGCAGCGGTGGGACGGGCAGGAGCGGTCGACGAGATACCAGGATTTTCGGAAGAGTGGATACTACACGCCGGATTTTGGCTCGGATGATGAAGCGCGCAGGCTTTATCGCGAGACTGTGGAGTTTTTGTTCGCTGAGTACGATGGGCTTTCGGCGCACATGACGAATTATCTGATCAGCATCACGCCGAAGCCTGCTGACATGAAGCAGGAGGCGTATGAGCGGACGCTGAAGGCGCGGGCGTTTGACATCACTCGGTACCTGCTACCGCTGGCGACCAATACGTCACTGGGCGAAATCGTCAATGCGCGAACGCTCGAGACGCAGGTGGCGCATCTGCTGTCGCACACGCATAAAGAGGTGCGAACGCTGGGCGAGTCGCTGAAGAAGGCGGCGACCGGACCGGCTTACAACGTCAATAGCGAATCGCTGCAGGGTCTGGTTGCGCAGATTCGGGCCATCAATCCGGAATTGGGTGCGCGGGCAGAGCAGGAATTGCTGCGTGAGGTGCGGGTGGCGCCGACGCTGGTGAAGTATGCGGACCCGAACGCGTATGAGACGGAGACGCGGCGCGAGTTGCGGCAGGCGGCACGCGAATTGATGGCTTCGGAGCCGGTTGCTCCTTCGAAGGCGATTGTGGATTTGCTCGACGAAGAGCCGCTCGAAGTGGAGATCGCGACGACGTTGCTCTATGAGCACTCGCATCATTCGTACCGGCAGATTCGGCAGATGGTGCAGGTGGCCGGTGAACGTCGGCGACGGGAGATCATTGACCTCGGGTTGAAGCATCGCGGGAAGCACGATGAGATGATGCGCGGATTCCGCGCGGGGCAGCAGTTCCGGTTCGACATCCTGATGGATACCGGCGGCTTTCGCGATATGCACCGGCACCGGCGGTGTATCCAGGTGATGCAGGGATTCACGACCCAGCATGGATTTGAGATGTTGCTGGACATGGAAGATGCTGGAGTACGCGGTCGATTTGAGGCTGCGATGCGGCGAGTACAAGGCGCCGTGGAGAAATTGGCTGGGCGTGGGACTCCCGAGGCGGAAGAGAATTCGCAATACGCGATTCCACTGGCGTTCCGGAAGAGAGCGCTGTTCAAGATGGATTTCGCTGAGGCGGTTTACATTTCCGAACTGCGGACTACGCCCGCGGGGCACGTTTCGTATCGGAATGTGGCGTATGCGATGTATGAGGCAGTGGCGAGAAAGTATCCAGCACTGGCCAAGTATTTTCGGGTGCATGATGTGAATGCGCCGGTGGACTTGCTGCAGAGGTAGAAGTGTGGTGGCGTGGGCGGTCCCGCCCGCAAAAAGCGGATCGGCGATTAATGCGCGAGGATCTCCGGACTTTGTGCTCTTGGTTAGAGTTCGCGGGCGGGCGCCCGCGCCACACCGAACCACATCAATCCTGCCCATTTTGGGACCTTCCACAAGTTAATTTTCTAGATTCGCCTTTTATTCGCTTCGTTTCGTATGTATAATCCGGCCAGAATTAGAAAAGGTTCAGAGTCGTAATTATCAAAGGAGCCACTTCAATGGCAGACGAGCGGGGCAAGGCGATCGAGCTGGCGGTATCCCAGATAGAAAAGCAATTCGGCAAGGGCTCGATCATGCGGTTGGGGTCGAAGGACGCGATCCTGCCGATTTCGGTGATCCCGACGGGATCGATTTCGTTCGATGCTGCGCTCGGCGTGGGCGGCTTCCCGCGCGGACGCGTGATTGAAGTGTTCGGGCCGGAGTCGTCGGGCAAAACAACCATTACGTTGCAGGTGATCGCCGAGGCGCAGAAGACCGGCGGCATGGCTGGATTCATCGATGCCGAACATGCGCTGGATCCCAGTTACGCGAAGAAATTGGGCGTGGACGTCGATAACCTCCTCGTCTCGCAGCCGGACTATGGCGAGCAGGCGTTGGAAATCACCGAAGCGCTGGTGCGGTCGAATGCCATGGATGTGCTGGTCGTCGACTCGGTGGCGGCACTGGTCCCGAAGGCTGAACTCGATGGTGAGATGGGCGACAGTCATATGGGACTGCAGGCGCGCTTGATGTCGCAGGCGTTGCGCAAGCTGACGGGGACGGTAGCGAAGTCGCGGACCTGCCTGATCTTCATCAACCAGATTCGCGAGAAGATTGGCGTAATGTTCGGAAATCCGGAAACGACGACGGGCGGCAAGGCGCTAAAGTTCTACTCGTCGGTGAGAATCGATATCCGGCGGATCGCGGCGGTGAAGGAAGGCGATGTCGTGATCGGATCGAGGACGAAGGTGAAAGTGGTGAAGAACAAGGTGGCGCCCCCATTCCGCGATGCCGAGTTCGACATTCTGTACGGGGAGGGCATCTCGCGCGAGGGTGATCTGCTTGATTTGGCGACGAACCACAACATCGTCGAGAAGTCCGGGTCGTGGTACAGCTACAAGGGCGAGCGTATCGGGCAGGGACGCGAGAATGCGCGGCAGTTCCTGAAAGACAACAAGGATGTGCTGGCGAAGCTCGATACAGAAGTGCGGAAGGCGCTGGGATTGATTCCTGCGGCTCCTGCTCCGGCGGCTGCGCCTACGAATGGCGCGGCGTCCGGACGCGTCACGACCATGCCAACCGGCACGGACGCTCCGAAGGCTCCGATTGCGGCGGCGCGAAGATAAGATTCTTTCGTTGCCTTCCGGGCGCGCCTAACTCTCTCACACGGAGCCGCGCCCGGGTCTCCCCGGGTCTCTTCAAAAAAGCACCTCAGGCGCTAAAGCGCAGTGCTGCACTTACTGGCACGAGTGGAACTCGTGCCCTTCCCGGTGTGCTTGCCTTAATTACCGGACGGCTGGGCTTTCCGCGTTGCCTCTAACACCTTCATTCATGTCCTACATTGCCATGATTGGGCGTGGCCGCATAAAATCTCCTAATTGCTGGTTCTGTGCTGCTCGTGTCGCCAGACGGGCAGTGACGAGGACAATTGAACAAGGGCACGGCTATCTATCCGGGATCGTTTGATCCGCCAACCAACGGGCACCTCGACCTGATTCAGCGAGGGAGCAAGATATTTGAGGAACTGGTCGTTGCGATTTTGCGGAACTCGGAAAAAGTTCCGATGTTCAGCGTAGCGGAGCGGATGGAAATGCTGCGGGCATTGACCGCCGATCTGCCGAACGTGCGGATCGACATGTTCGATGGGCTGATGGTGGAGTACGCGAAATCGATTGAAGCGATGTGTGTGCTGCGAGGGATTCGCGCCATCAGCGACTACGAATATGAACTGCAGATGGCGTTGATGAATCGCAAACTGGAGCCGACGCTGGAAACGGTTTTCATGATGCCGGCGGATAAATATTCTTACGTGAGCTCGCGCTTGGTGCGGGAAGTGGCGCAGGCGGGCGGTCCGGTGAAGGGACTCGTTCCCGAGATTGTGGAACAGAAGTTAAGAGAGAAACTTGATCCCGCATACAAATTGCGGGAAGCGCAAGTCATTGAAGTGCCCAGGAGAAGGAAAAAGAAGGCATGACGACGGCAATCATGGAAGCGTTGAAACTTACGGACCGGATCAACCGGATTGAGCCCTCGGCCACGATGGCGGTTGTGGCGGAGGCGGACAAGCTACGTTCTCAGGGAATCGATGTGGTGGATTTTGGCGCAGGAGAGCCACATTTTTCGACGCCACAGCACATTAAAGATGCGGCGATTGGGGCGATCCAGGGCAACTTCACGAAGTACACCGCCGTGGCGGGTACGGCCGAGCTACGCGATGCGATCGCGCACCGGCACAATGTGGATTTCGATTCCGACTATCGACGGGAAGAAGTCATTGCGTCGGTGGGCGGCAAGCATGCACTGTTCAACGCGATCCAGGTACTGGTGGATCATGGCGATGAAGTGATTTTGCCGGTGCCGTACTGGGTGTCATTCAAGGACATCATTCGATACGCCGGCGGCAATTGTGTGCTGCTCGAATCCGATGAGGCGCAGGGATTCCGGGTGACAGCCGAGATGGTTGCGAAGCTGATCACGCCGAAGACCAAGGTCATCATCTTGAACTCGCCATCGAATCCTTCGGGTGCGGTAATGAAGCCGGAGGACATGACGCAGGTGATGCGTCTGGCGCACGAGCGCGGGATTTGGGTGCTATCGGATGAGTGCTATGTGTACCTGAATTACACCTCGAAGAATTTTTCGGTGGGTTCGCTCCGCGAGTACAAGGAGCGGATGGTGGTGCTGGGCTCGCTTTCGAAGACTTACGCGATGACGGGTTGGAGGTTGGGATACGCGCTGGCTCCGGCGGCGGTGACAAGCGCCATGGCGAAATTGCAGAGCCAGTCGACTTCAAATCCGACATCGATCGTGCAGAAAGCGGCCATCGCCGCGCTAAAAGGACCGCAGGAGTGCGTGGAGCAGATGCGGCGCGAGTATATTGAGCTGCGCGATCACGTGGTCAATGGGCTACGGTCCATTCCGGGAGTGACCTGCACGCTTCCCGAAGGCGCGTTCTATGCATACCCGAATATTTCATCTTTCTTTGGACGCGGGGGGCTGAAATCGGCATCTGATGTGGCCGGCAGGCTGCTGCGCGAGGCTCATGTGGCAACCGTACCGGGAGAAGGGTTTGGCACGAGCGAGCATATTCGGATTTCTTACGCCACCTCGAAAGCGGAGCTCGATCGCGGCCTGGAGCGGATGCGGAAATTTTTCGCGGTCCTTTAAGCAAGCCAGTCACGGAAAGGAAGCAAGGACAGGAGATCTGGTTCGGCAGAGGCCGTTCCGTTGAGAGCGGCCTTTTTTAGCGCGTGAATGGAGAACTTGTACCCATTACTGATGCAGCCGGGATTTGACCCGCGGCCATGGGGCACGCCGGATTTGTCGCCTATTTATCCGAATCACAAATTCGGAGAGAAGATTGGCGAAGCGTGGCTCACTGGCGACGATTGCAAGGTTGCGAATGGTCCGCTAGCCGGCAAGACCCTTGCTTACCTGAGTGAGCGGTATCAGAGGGAACTGGTCGGAGAGGCAGCGCGAGATGCAAGGCGTTTTCCACTGCTTTTGAAATTTCTTTTCCCGCACGAGAAACTCTCAGTGCAGGTCCATCCCGATGACACACAGGCGTTGCGCGTGGGACAACCCTGGGGCAAGACAGAGTGCTGGTATGTAGCGCACGCCAAGCCTGGAGCACAGATCGCACTCGGATTGAAGCCGGGAGTGACTGCGGCACAATTGGAAGAATCCATCCACCGGAATCGGGCGGAAGAACTGTTGAACTGGGTGAATGTTTATGCGGGCGACATGATTTACGTTGCCGCGGGCACGGTGCATACTCTCGGGCCAGGATCGGTCATCGTCGAGACGCAGCAACAGTCCGACACGACTTATCGACTTTACGACTACGGCCGGCCGAGGGAACTGCATCTGAAGGACGGCATGGCCGCTGTGAAGGAAAAGGTGGGATCGGGGAAAGTGGTGCGGCCAGCGCCGCGAGAGAGTGCTGGAGGAAAGATTCGCTGCTCTTCCCTGGTTTCGGCTCCGTATTTTGTCGTAGAGATGTTTGAGTGCAAAGAGGAGCCGTCAAGGCTGGAGACCCGCCATGAGTCGGGCGGAAATTCAGTGCAGATTCTGGTGGCGGTCGAGGGTTGCGGAGTCATCGAATCCCCCGGGATGGAATCGGTTACGTTCGCAAAAGGCGATGCGGTTGTGATTCCGGCTTGTCTCGGAGAATTCAGCGTGAGGCCGCAGTGGGCCGTGGAATTTTTGCGCGCGTACGTGCCGGGGACAATGTTGCCTGAGCCCCAAACACGGTTGTAGTTCGTTTCTGAAGACATGGCGAAGAATCCCAATTTTCATCCAGTCATTCTCGCCGGCGGGCGAGGGACGCGTTTCTGGCCGCTGAGCCGCAAAAAGCGCGCGAAGCAACTGCTTGCGCTGGATGGCAAGCAGACGATGATCCAGCAAACCGTGTCGCGGCTGCTGGCGCTGGCTCCCGCCAGGAAATTCTGGATCATCACGAACGACGATCTGCGTCCGGCGATCGGACAGCAACTCCCCAAGATTCCGAAGACGCAGATTATTGCCGAGCCGGTCGGCAGGAATACAGCTCCCGCGATCGGATTAGCAGCATTTTTGCTCTTACGCGAGGATCCCGGTGCGGTTATCGGGATGTTTCCATCTGATCATGTGATTGAGGACGAGAAACGTTATTGCGAGACGCTGGAACGCGGGATTGAGATAGCGTCGGCAGGAGCGAACATTGTTGTTCTCGGCATTCGACCGAATCGGGCAGAGACTGGATATGGATACATCGAGGCCGGTGGATTATTTCGAGGCGATGCGCTGCACGTGCGACGCTTCACGGAGAAGCCGAATGCAGACACCGCTGCGGAGTTTGTGGCTGCCGGAAACTATTTCTGGAACAGCGGAATGTTCCTGTGGAGCGCGCGAACGCTGGCGGATGCTCTGAGAGAACACTTACCGAAGACTGCACCGATTCTCGAAGAAATTGCATCGAAGTTCGGCACATCGAAGTTTACGTCGGCGTTTCGCAAGCTGTACCCGAAATGCGAAAACATCAGCGTGGACTATGCGGTGCTGGAACCGCGCTCGGCGAAAGGAGAAAAAGGGAGCAATATATTCTGCCTTCCGGCGGATTTCGGGTGGAACGATCTGGGGTCTTGGACGGCTTTGCACGAACATCACGTCGCCAAGAGCACTCCCCAGGAAGGCAACCTCGTGTCGAGCACAGGGGTGTTCCTGCTCAATGCTCGGGGCAATTACGTGCATGCTCCGGGAAAGTTCGTGGCGGCGGTGGGAGTGACGGATCTGGTGGTGGTAGAGACTCCTGATGCCTTGTTGATAACGACGCGTCAGCAGGCTCAGGATGTCGGAAAGATCGTGAAATATCTGGACGAAAAAAAGATGAGCAAGTTGGTTTAGTTTTCCAGGTTTCGACTCGAAAAAAGCAAGCGGGTCCGACTTTTTAGAAGATGGCGCAAGACATCAAATTTGGAACTGACGGATGGCGTGGGATCATCGCGGATGATTTCACCTTCGAGAACGTGCGGCGCGTGGCTGGAGCGATTGCATCGTACGTTTTGAAGAATGAAGATGCGCAGCGTGGAGTAATTGTCGGCTACGATGCGCGGTTTGCTTCCCCTCGATCGGCACAGGTTGTGGCCGAGGTGATTGCGGCGGCCGGGATCCCGGTGAAGTTGGCAAATGACTATACGCCTACACCGGCAGTTTCATACGCGGTGAAGCATCAAGGAGCTGCGGGCGGAGTGATGGTGACCTCCAGCCATAATCCGTGGAACTGGAATGGAGTCAAGTTCAAAGGGAATTTCGGAGGCTCGGCAACTCCCGCCATCATGAAGAAGATTGAAGACGAATTAGCTGCGGGAGCGGCGCCGAAGAGCAGTGCGGCGAAGATCGAAGACGTGGATCTAAAGAAGCCGTACGTTGCGGCGGTCTGCGCGTTCGCCGACATGGATCTGATCGCGAAAACGAAATTCAAGTTTGCCGTTGATTCCATGTATGGCTCTGGCCGCGGCGTGTTGGCGGGAATTTTCGCCGAACGCGGGGTGCCGTGTGTATCCATTCGGCAGGAACTGAATCCGTTATTTCCCGGGATCAATCCTGAGCCAATCCGTCCGCATACAAAGATGCTGGAGGAAACTGTCGTTCGCGAGAAGTGCGATGCCGGGTTGGCTACAGATGGAGACGCGGATCGCATCGGAGCGGTGGCGGAAGACGGGAGCTTCGTTGACTCGCACAAGATATTCTGCGTGTTACTGCGCTGGCTGCTGGAGCGGAAGAAGTGGGCGGGAGATGTTGTCCGGGCATTCAATACGACCCGGATGCTGGACCGCATTTCGGCGAAGTACGGACGCAAACTGCATGAGACGTCGATCGGGTTCAAATACGTGGCAGATCTCATGATGGAACGCGAAATTCTGATGGGCGGCGAAGAATCGGGCGGGATCGGGTATTCGCGGTTTCTGCCGGAGCGCGACGGAGTGTTGAATTGTCTTTTGCTCGCGAACGCCATGGCAGAAGAAGGAAAGACGCTGGGACAATTGGTTGCGGATGTGCAGCGCGAGTTCGGACCGCATTATTATGGGCGAAGTGATCTGCACATCGCCGAAGATGTAAAGCAGGGTGCCATTCAGCGAGCTCGCGCCGATGGGACCCAGAATTTAGGTCGCTATCGAGTTTTGAAGAAAGAGCATATGGATGGCGTAAAGTTCTTTCTGGACGCGCCGACGAATGGAAATGGAGCTGAGGCTTGGGTGCTGTTTCGAGCCTCAGGAACGGAACCTTTGCTGCGGCTTTATACTGAGGCTTCGTCCCCTGAGTTAGTAAGCGAGTTCCTGGCTACCGGCGAAGAGTTTGTCAGGGCCGGCGGATCGTAGTAATTGAGGCATGGTAGAACCGTTAAATCCGTCCCAAGTAGATTCTCCAGAGGCTCGCCGTTATAACAAAATACGGCGATGGCTGGGTGTTGCTGATTTCGTCGTCGGGTTGGTATTTCTCGTATTGCTTCTCGTGACGCGGTGGTCGGATTCTCTGCGAGACTTGGCTTACCGGTTGGGATCTCAGTACTACATTCTGTCGCTTTTTATCTACCTCGTTTTGCTGCTTGGAATCAGCAAAATCGTTACCGCGGGACTGGAGTATTACGGTTTTCGACTGGAGCGAAGTTTCAAGCTGTCGACGCAGAGATTCGGGTCTTGGTTGTGGGATGAGATCAAGGGATTCCTTGTTGGATTGATCTTAGGAACTATCGTTGTCGAGTTGCTCTACTTCACGATCCGGCAATGGCCGCAGAACTGGTGGCTTCTGGCGTGGGCGATATTTATGGGGCTTTTCGTGCTTCTGGCACAACTGGCTCCTGTTGTGTTGTTCCCGATCTTCTATAAATTCGAACCGCTCGAAGATGAAGAACTGCGGAGACGGTTGGTGGTTCTCGGGGAGCGCGCTGGAACGCGCGTGAGGGGAGTGTACCGCTGGCGGCTTTCCGAAAAAAGCAAGAAGGCGAACGCCGCTCTTACGGGACTGGGCACCACGCGGAGAATCATTCTGGCGGACACGCTGCTCGACAACTACACGCCCGATGAGATCGAGGCAGTACTGGCTCACGAACTCGGACATCAGGTGCACCGCCACATTTTGAAGAGCATCCTGGTACAGGCGGCGATCACCTTTGTGGGATTCTGGGCCGCGAATTGGACGCTGCACTACGCAGTGGACCACCACATGTTCGAAGAATTGTCCGACTTCGCAAATCTGCCACTACTAGCGCTGGTTTCTGTCGTGCTTTCGTTCCTGCTGATGCCTGTGCTTAACGCCTACTCACGGTTTAACGAACGTCAGGCCGACCGTTATGCATTCGAATCGATTGCCAGCGTCGGACCGTTTGTCTCTTCGATGAACAAGCTGGCCGATCAGAACCTGGCTGAGAGGACTCCGTCGAAGTGGGTCGAGTGGTTCTTCCACTCACATCCGTCAATTTCGCGGCGGCTTGCGGCGGCAGAGCAGTGGGAAAGAGCGCAGGCGGCACACTCGTAGGGTTCGCAGATTACGACCGCTTTTCTAAAATCTGAATCACCCTTTGAAGATCCTCCTCGGTATCGACACCGATGCTGTCATGCGGAGTTTCGGCGACATAGATTGGGAGTCCATTTTCCAGAAACCGCAACTGCTCCAGGCGTTCGGTTTTTTCCAGTGAGGACTCGGGAAGAGTTACGAATCGGTCAAGAGCGGCTTTTTTGTAGGCGTACAGGCCGAGGTGCTTGAAGTAGTGCGGCTGAGACTTGTCGCGATCGAATGGAATGGTGGCGCGGGAAAAGTAGAGTGCGCGACCAGTCCGGTCGACGACGACCTTAACCGCATTGGGATTCGGAATGTCTGGGGAAGCGGCCGAAGTCATTAGGGTACCGACATCGGCGGCTTTGTTTTGCATCACCTGTAATAACGAAGCGAGTTGCTCCGGGCACACGAGCGGTTCGTCTCCCTGGACGTTGATGTAGATGTCCGCCGACTCGCGGCAGGAGATTTCGTGGACGCGCTCAGTGCCGCTGCGGTGGTTGGGGGAGGTCATCTGTGCATTCCAGTGGTGCTTGTGACACGCGGCCATGATCTCTTCTGAATCGGTCGCGATGATGACATCGTCCAATAAAGGGGAGGAGCGGACTGCTTCGTAGACAACTCCGATTAATGGTTTGCCGGAGATTTCGCGAAGCATCTTGCGCGGGAGCCGCGTAGAGGCAAGTCGAGCAGGAATGACGGCGATCGCTTTCATCGATTGCTGATTATTTCAGATCGAGCGCCTAAGAGAGTAGATTGAGATCTGTCCGTCATCAGCGGAAGAGCAGCGTGACCGCAAACGGAACAGGCACAGGTTTGACCGATTCTGCGGCGTACTTTTAGAATTGAGAATTGGACGTAACGCCCTGAGACCGCGTTGCTTCCATGCCGCGGAGGCGCTGGTTTCGGTCCGGCTGTAGTTCCTTTCGCACATTCTTCCTTTTTCAGGCAAGTGGCGGTGTAGCTCAGGTGGTTAGAGCGACGGTCTCATAATCCGTAGGTCGTTGGTTCGAGTCCAACCGCCGCCACCAAAATTCCTAAAGTCTATTCACCACGAGTTCAGAGAACGTTGGTTGTCTGGTTGACTCCGGGATGCCTTAATAGTCCGTTGCCGGATTAAACGGGACTGTGGGGAAACCCGCGGGCACCGTATTTGGTGAAATGAGAGGGTTCGTCCGTCCCGGACAACTCGGGCACGTTCCCGTTGTATTGAACGGGACGAAGCCGACGTTGGGAGGACCGCTCGCAAAGGTGTAGTCGTCGTTGGGGTACGCGGGCGAAGTAAATCCGGGGTCGACGGACAGGCTTCCGATGTCCTCTCCCAATGACTGCCAGGACGAGAGCGTGTAATAAGTCTTGCTCTGGCAAGTGGACGACTCTGAGTTGAAGGCCTTCGCGTCGGCGGAGAATGTCTCGGTGGTATTCCAGTAGTCATTCGTGGCGTAGTCTTGTGCGGAGCCAACGGGATTGCCGAGGTAAGTGGCGCCATTCTGCAGGTTGGACGATGGCACCGACTTACTTGTGCGGTCCTGGAGGAAGATATTGCTGCCGACAGAATACTGAGAAAAGCCCGCCTTCGCGCAAGCATAGGTGTTGATGATGCTTTTTCGGGTAAACGCAAAGATGTTGTTGTTGACCGAGATAATTTGTCCGGTTGAGGGCGGACCCATGGTGACGTTGAGGGCATTCACCGTACGATAGATGAGATTGTTGCTCACCTGGATTGGGCCGCCACGATCGATGTAAAGACCGTTCCCGCCGTAACCGTCGGAGTCTTGCGACGAAGCATCGGTGAGATCGTGAAACTTGTTGTTAGTCACAACGTCACCGGCGGCGTTGTAGGTGGCCATGTACACGGCACCGAAGTCGTTCAGAAGACCCTGGCCGAGATCCCAGATGTGGTTGTAAGTAACACTCTGGTTGAAACCGCCGCTGGAGTTGTTGCTTCCCTGACAACTGTTGGAGAAGCTGGGGAAGCAAATCATGATGCCTTCGTTATATCCATCGGTGACATCGTTGTGTGTCGTCCATACATCGTGGCCGAGAAGATTTGCGATGCCCGCCGCACCCGCGAATTTGCGGCCAAAACCCTGCACGAGGTTGTTCTGAATGGTCCCAGACTGAAATACGTTGGCATCAGTTTCCGGACCGGTGGGAACGCGGCCGGTGATCAGGCCGCCAGCTCCCAGGTCCCAGAAGGCGTTGTTCTGAATCACGTTCCCGGTTGACGTCCCCTTGTTGTCCGTTGGAAACGACAGACCATAACCCTCGATATTTGTGAAGCTGTTGCTGTCGAAGGTGACATGGCTGCAATCGAGACACTGAACCGCGGGCGTAACCTGCAGTTCGGACTGCGAACCTTGATAGCCAGTCCTGGCAACTACGAAGTTGTCATTTGAGAACGTCAGACCGTAGAAGGTGCGGTACTGCACACCGGTTGCCGTGAGAATCTGAGGCTGTTGCGGGATCACTACATTGTCGACGTTCGGATTCTCGCCGGGATTCGCTATGTACGTTAGAACCCACGCACCCGTGACGGAACGGTCGAGGAACCATTGACCGGGAACGGTGAGCGCATCCTCAACATTCTCGATCATGTAGCGATGGTTGAGGATGTAGCCATGCGCGGTTCCGACGGCGGTGCTTCCCGTCAGATAGATCAAATGGTTCGTGGTATCGATGCAACTGATGCGCTCCCAGGCGGTGTCCCACTGCTCGAAGACGGCAACCTGAATGTCTCCCTGAAGATTGCTTGGTCCGGGGGCCTGCCCGCAGGGATTGCCGGTGGTTGGAGCATAGTTCTTCCAGTTGATGGAGATCGGATCGTTGGCGTTGTAATAGAACCGGTCGTAGTCGCCGGATACATTTCCGGCGACGCGGTAGTAAGTGCCGAGAGGATTGGCGGTCGACGAGCCGAGGCGTGGGCGTTGCCGCCTTATGCCGTTGTAGTAGAGAGCTTCAAAGTTCTGCGTATTCGCAGGGAGCGTCGCTTGCCAGGTGGATCCGGATGTGTTGACCCAATTCTGAACTCGAATCCCGCCAGAGAAAATCGGAGTCTCGCCCGGGTAGTTTTCAAAGATGACCGGTGCCGATGTACTACAGCCGCTGTCGGCGGCAGTCAGGTTCATGGAGAAATTGCTCCAAGTACCACCGCGGAATTGCACGGCAATGGGCGCAGTTTGCGATGCGCAGTGACTGCCCAGGTAATTCGTCAAAACGAGCGACTCTGCCTTTTGCGCCGTGGCGAGAGGAAGGTCGAGGGTGCCAGGATTCGAATCGCTGCCGGTTGTCGAGACATAGTAAGCCACCGTGTTCTGAACGACATTGACTTGAGTCGAGCCGGTGATCGAATTCGCCGTGGCACTGATCGTAGCTTGTCCGGCATTCACAGCTGTTGCGAGTCCGGTGCTGCTGATGCTTGCGACTGACTTGGCGCTCGAACTCCAGCTCGCTGATCCGGTCAAGTCCTGGTTTGTGTTGTTCGAGTAAGCTCCGGTGGCAGTCATCTGCTGCGTCATACCCACCGAAATGGTGGGATTTGCGGGAGTCACCGCGATCGACAGCAATGCGGGCGCCGTCACCGTCAGCGTTGCAGAGCCACTGATCGTGCCGGAAGAGGCCGAGATTGTGGTCGAGCCCTGGCTTAAAGTCGAGGCCAATCCGGCCGCGTTCACCGTTGCTACGGAAGAAAGTGAAGAGGCCCACGTAGAAGATGCGGTGATGTCTTGGGTGCTGCGATCGGAGAACGTTCCTGTCGCCGTGAACTGCTGGGTCAGACCCAAAGGAGTGGAAGTGCTGAACGGGCTCACAGCAATTGAAACGAGAGTGCCGGTCGCTCCTGTGCCGATGAGCGAAACTTGTTGAGGGCTGTTGTCGGCATTGTCGGTAAAACTGAGGGTTCCCGAGCGGGTGCCGGCCACCGCAGGCCTGAACGTGACCGATGTGTTACAGCTTGCACCGGCAGCAAGCGTTTTGGGCTTGAGTGGACAAGTTGTCGAGACGTGGAAATCGGTGAGATTGCTGCTTACGCTGCTGATCGTGAGTGGAGTGGTTTGATTGTTGGTCAGAGTGACTGTTTGCGCGGAGCTGGAAACGCCGATTTTCTGAGTGCCAAAGGTCAGAGCGGAAGGCGAAACTGCAGCTGCAAGGACGCCGGTTCCGGTGAGGGTGACCATCGGGGCAGCATTCGCATTTGTGGGAATCGCAAGAGTGCCATTACGGGCACCAACTACCGAGGGAGTGAAAAAAACTGAGATCGTGCAACTGGCACCTGCGGCAAGGGTCTGCGGGGTAATCGGACAGGTAGTTGTATCCGTGTAATCGGAAAGGTTGAATGACAGCTGTGTGATGGTTAGGGGCTTGGTTTGATTATTCGTGAGCGTGACATTCTTGCCCTTGCTCTTTGAGTTGAGCGCCTGATTACCAAACGCGAGACTGGTCGGGACGACCGTCACCGGTGAACTCGGGGAGCCCGTATGCGAATTCTGAGCCAAGACAATTGAGCTGCTCAAAAAGAGGAAGGAAGCCAGGACAGATATGGAGACACTTGCCTTAGTTCTCATTCAATAACCCCAGAACCCAGTGATCGGGAATATCCGAGCCGGTCAGCGTAAGAGGGAGGGAGACAAATGCGAAGTTCTCAGCGCCTGACTTTGGATGGCTCAACTTTCAGGGCACGAGGTAGAAGGCCCGGGGGAACCTCGACACCTTAAAGTGTCGGCAATTGTAGAGGAGGGTAGAGAAAAATCAAAGGAGAAGAAAGACCCGGTAGCATCAGGTCAAATGGCCATTTGGCCTTGTTTTGCAAAAAGATACCGATTTCACCGCGCGGCGAATGACGGTGTTATCTTTGTGATGAATCGGGCCAGGCAGGGCGACGACCACAGATCCTATGGACGTTCTAAAAAGTCTTTTCGAGCAACACTTCCGCACTGCGGTGGAGAGTATACAACCGGTCCAGGGGGAACTGGGAGGATCCGGCCGGAAGATCATTCGTCTTAGGGGAGAGGGAAAGAGCGCCATTGGAATCCTGTACGGAGTGCGAGAAGAGAATGAGGCTTTTTTGGAGTTCTCGCGACACTTCCGCCGGCATGGATTGCCAGTACCTGAGATCTATGCAGAAGATCTCGCGCAAGGTGCGTATCTCGAGGAGGACCTTGGGGACACATCGCTATTTGAGCTCCTGTCGAGCAATCGCAGAGGTGAGACAGTTGCGCCGGTCGTTGTCGAGGCTTACCGGAAGGTAATTGCCACACTGCCCCGATTTCAGATCGAGGCAGGCCGCGATCTCAATTACAAGGTGTGTTATCCGCGCGGCAGCTTCGATCGCCAGTCGATCTCCTGGGACCTGAACTATTTCAAGTACTACTTTTTGAGACTTGCAGGAATTCCGTTCAGCGAGCAGGCCCTTGAGGATGATTTCAGCCGGATGACCAAGTTCCTGCTGAGCGCGGGTCGCGATTACTTTCTTTACCGGGATTTTCAGTCGCGGAATGTGATGATCCGGGACGGTCAGCCGTACTTCCTTGATTACCAGGGCGGGCGAAAGGGAGCCCTGCAATACGATGTGGCATCGCTGCTGTTCGATGCAAAGGCAGACCTTCCTCCGGAACTGCGGCAACAATTGCTTGATCACTATCTGGACACGTTGCGTGGATATGTCGATGTCACGCGCGAAGCGTTTATGCGGCACTACTATGCATTTGTCTACATCCGCATCATGCAAGCATTGGGAGCCTATGGATTCCGCGGGTTCTACGAACGCAAAGTGCATTTCCTGAAAAGTGTTCCGTACGCTCTGAAAAATCTACGGTGGTTGCTGCACAACGTCACGCTGCCGATTGCTCTTCCGACGCTGCTGGATGCCTTCCACAGCATGCTTGCTTCGGAGAAGCTGCAGAGACTTGCCTCGGATGCGGATAATCTTGTGGTGCGAATCTTCAGCTTCTCTTTTCACCGCGGCCTACCCAGGGATGAAAGTGGCAATGGTGGCGGTTTTGTTTTCGATGGACGAAGCCTTCCGAATCCCGGGAGGGACGAGCGGTTCAAGGCGCTGACAGGGAAGGATACGCCGGTCATTGAGTATCTCAATCAGCAAGACAGCGTTCACCAGTTTCTGGCCAGTGTCATGGCTCTGGTGGACGCAAGCGTTAGCAATTATCAGGAGCGAGGCTTCAAAAATCTGATGGTCTCGTTTGGGTGCACCGGCGGACAACATCGATCGGTATATCTCGCCGAGCAACTCGCCAAGCGCTTGCGCGGCAGAGGTGGCGTAGAGGTCCGAATCACTCACCGAGAGTTAGAGAGGATGAAAGCCGAGCACTCGCTGGCGGAGTCAGCCGCCAGATGAAGGCGATGATTCTGGCAGCCGGGCTGGGAACCCGACTGCGTCCGCTGACCAACGATCGGCCAAAAGCGTTGGTGAAAGTTGCCGGGAAGACGCTGCTGGAAATCACCCTGCGAAGATTGGCAGCATTCGGTATCCGCGACGTCATCGTTAATGTGCATCATTTTGCAGAGATGATCACGGATTTCCTCCAGAAAAACCGCAACTTCGGGATGCATATTGAAATCTCCCGTGAAGAGGTCCTGCTTGACACGGGCGGCGGATTGAAAAAAGCTAGTTGGTTCTTCCTGGATGGCAGCGATTCCACCCAGCCCTTCCTTGTCCATAATGTCGATGTGATCAGCAACATCGATCTTCAGCAAATGTTACGGTTCCACCAAGAACATGGAGCCTTGGCGACATTGGCGGTTCAGCAGCGGGTCACCTCACGTTATCTGCTATTCGATGAAAATAACGACCTTTGCGGTAGACAAACTGGCCAGCAGCGAGCCGAGGTGACACGACCTTGCGACGAAAGCCAACCGTACGCCTTTTCTGGGATCCACGTGATCTCCCCTCGCTTACTGATGATGATGGTTGAGGAGGGTGCATTCTCGATTATCACAACCTATCTGCGGCTAGCGGGGGAGGGGCAGAAGATGACTGCGTTTCGGGCGGATGAATACTATTGGCGCGACTTGGGAAGGCCCGAAAACGTTGCACAAGCCACGAAAGATGCTGAATCACAAGCAGTTGCGATCTAGTGGATTCGGCACGTTGGAACCCTGGTGAAAAGCCCATTACCCACAAGTTACGGAAGTTTGCCAATTATCTCCTAAATCGTTGTACCTAAGCAGGTTAGCTGATTATCGTATGTCTTTGGAGCCATTTGGGTTCCGACGTGTGCTTATCGAATGACTGGCGCAACCAGCTTGCCTGTCGGTGTGCCCGGGCGTCCACGCTCGTGGAAAGGGATGTCTGCGCTCGCGAAATTGTTCATCAGCTTGGTGGTCATCGGCGGGTTGGGGACACTGATCTATGGTGCGATACATCAAAGTAGCAAGAACATCGCAGAGTTCATCTGCTACCTGGGCATCGCGATCCTGGCTTCCCGGCTGAAGGTGAACCTGCCGGGCATCACAGGTACGCTCTCGGTCAATTTTCTTTTCATCCTGATTGGCGTTTTGGAACTCAGTTACACCGAGACCCTGATTCTCGGTGCGATCTCCATGGTCGCCCAGTGTCTGTTTCCCGATCGACCGAGAGCGATTCAACTCACATTCAATGTTTGTGCAGGTTGCATTTCGACCACCTTGGCATACGTGGTTTATCACCATCCCCTGGCGAATGTTGTCATTGACAATCACCCGATTCTGCTAGGCCTGGCCGCGACCGTTTACTTCATTGCGAACGCAGGATCGATTGCGACGGTTATCTCGTTAACCGAAGGTCGTCCGCTCAGCCGGATTCTGGTCGATTGCTATTTCTGGTCTTTTCCTTATTACCTGGTGGGAGCCGGAATTGCGGGAATCATCGCCTGGCTGAACAGAACGTTCAACTGGGAGATGTCGCTGCTGGTTTTGCCGGCTGTGTATCTGATCTATCGGTCGTACCGGCTTTACCTGGGTAAGCTGGAAGATGAGAAGCGGCACGTCGAAGAAATCGCTAATCTGCATCTGCGTACCATCGAAGCACTGGCGCTTGCGATCGAAGCCAAAGACCACACGACGCACGAGCATCTGCAGCGCGTGCGTGTATATGCGATTGAAGTTGCGAAAGAGCTTGGAGTCAGCGGAGCTGAGCTTGAGGCTCTGCACGCGGCTGCTTTGCTGCACGACATAGGAAAACTCGCCGTTCCAGAACACATTATTTCGAAGCCCGGGCGCCTTAGCCCTGAAGAATTCGAAAAGATGAAGATTCACACGCTCGTGGGCGCGGAGATTCTTGAGCGCGTGCGCTTCCCGTATCCCGTTGTCCCAATCGTGCGGGCTCACCATGAGAAATGGGATGGATCCGGGTACCCGCTCGGGTTGAAGGGCGCGGAGATCCCGATCGGAGCGAGGATCCTTTCAGCGGTGGACTACCTTGATGCATTGGCTTCAGACCGACAGTACCGGCGAGCTCTGCCTCTGAAGGATGTGATGCAGAAGCTTGCGGCTGAATCGGGCAAGTCATTCGACCCGAAAGTAGTGGAAGTGCTGCAGAGGCGCTACGAGCATCTCGAGGAAATTGCGATCTCGAAATCGATGCAGGACCCGAATGCGCCGCTTTCGACATCGATCAAGATCGAACGGGGCTTGGAGCCAGCAGCGGGATTTGAGAATGCGGCAGCACAGGATTATGCAGGGCGTGAAACAACATTCTTGTCGTCGATTGCCGCTGCGCGGCAGGAAGCACAGGCGCTCTTTGAACTCAGCCAAGACCTTGGCGCATCGCTGAGCCTGGGAGAAACCCTTTCTGTGTTCTCCGTGAAGCTCAAGCCAATGGTCCCATACGATGCGATCGCGATCTATGTGCTCCGCGAGGATGAGCTCATTCCGGAGTATGTAAATGGCGATAACTACCGGCTTTTCTCTTCTCTGCGAATACCGCTGGGGCAAGGTTTGTCAGGATGGGTCGCCCAGAATCGCAAGCCCATCATCAACGGGAATCCTTCCGTGGAACCGGGATATCTGAACGATCCCACGAAGTTCAGTACCCTGCGATCCGCATTGGCTGTACCCCTGGAGGGGGTAGGAGGGGTGATAGGAGTACTCGCGCTGTATCGGGGAGAACGCGACGGTTTTACGTCTGATCACCTGCGGATTCTGCTGGCGGTGAGCGGCAAAATGGCCTTGGCGATCGAAAATGCGCTGAAGTATCAGCAAGCCGAAAACTCCGCCACGACCGACTATCTCACTGGGTTACCTAACGCACGTTCCCTGTTCTTGCAATTGGATCGCGAGTTGGCGCGATGCAAACGAGACAATTCTTCTCTTACGGTGATGGTCTCTGACATGGATGGCTTCAAGCAGATCAACGATCGATTCGGCCATCTCGAGGGAAATCGTGTTCTGCGTTTATTTGCACAGGCGTTGAAGGATAGTTGCCGCGAATACGACTATGTTGCTCGCATGGGAGGGGATGAATTTGTTGTGATCGCCCCAGGCTTGGCCGCTGATGCCGCGGGAAAAAAGGCAGAGCAACTGCGGGCACTTGCCAGGCATGCGGGGAATGAAGTGTGTGGAGAAGAGATTCTTTCACTCAGCGTGGGGCGCGCTGTGTATCCCGCGGATGGAAATGATGCGGAACAACTTCTGGCGGAAGCCGACCGCCGAATGTATCTCGAGAAGCAGAAGCAGTTGTCCTATAAGGACCGGCGGGTGCACCCGCGGATGAAGTGCCGCGTCACCATCGAATTGCACGCCGAAAGTTCCGGAGGTGTTCCGCTTTTCGCAAATCTTACGGACATCAGTATGGGAGGCTGCTACATCGAGACCAGTACGATCCTGACCGTGGCCAGCAAAATCAAGCTGAAGTTCTCGATGGATGATCCTAGCTTGGTGACGGAAGGCGTGGTCGCGCGACTCGACCCGGGAACTGGCGTCGCGGTGCAATTCCGGGAAATGAATCGGGAAGCCCGGGAACGGATGTTCAAGATTATTGAGTTTGTACAGAAGACCACAACATTCTTCAATAATCGCTATCTCGACAGCCTCACGAAGAAGTGATCTCCCGTCATTCAGGTGACAGATTGACCCTTTGCAGCCAGTTGCATGGTCGTGGCCTGCACAATTTCTGACGCGATCTGATCGAGTGGCAGGATTTTGTCGGCTAGTCCAGCGCGCGCGACGAATCCGGGCATGCCCCAAACAACGCTGCTAGGTTCATCCTGCACATAAACGCGGGCTCCGAGATGGTGCAGCATCTCGCATCCTTTCAGTCCATCCTGGCCCATTCCGGTCAATACAACAGCTAGCGTGCGTTCGCCATAAATTGGCGCTACAGAGCGAAAGAGCACATCAACGGAAGGACGGCAGAAATTCTCTCTCTCGCCCTGATGAGTTTTCAGCACGACCGAGCCGTTTTCCTGTTCCACGATCATGTGGAAGTCGCCGGGTGCAAGGAAAGCGCAGCCAGGGACAAGCGGTTCACCGGAGACGCACTCTTTTATCGGCAGCTGCGACTTTGCGGTCAATCGCGCCGCGAGCATTGTGGTGAAGATCGGGGGCATGTGTTGCGCGATGAGTAATGGCACAGCGAGGTCTCGGGGGAGCAGTGGCAGAATGTGAGCCAGGGCATCCGGTCCTCCGGTGGAGACTCCGATCACCACAAGTTTGACCGGACTGAGGATCCTGGGAAGCAAGGGACGAGCAGTCGTTGGACTGCGGAGAGTGATAGTTGGCGGGACGCTCTGGGTGCAGTTTAGGTGACACAGAGTCCGGATCTTAGGTATCAGTTCATTGAGGACGGCGTCGAGGGTAGTGGTTCCATCGAAGTTGCTTGGCTTGGTTACGTAGTCGGTCGCTCCCAAGGCAAGAGCTTCGAGCGTGACGGACGCACCTCTCTCGGTCAGAGTGCTGAACATGATGATGGGAACTCGGCGGTCAAGCTTACGAAGCTCGCGAACCGTTTCCAACCCGTCCATTTCCGGCATTTCGATATCGAGCAGGACAATGTCTGGCCTCAAAGCTTGAAATTTCAGAAGAGCGAATTTGCCGTTTGCCGCCGTTGCTGCCACTTCAAGGTCCGGGTCATGGTCGATCGCTTGGCTCAACACCCGGCGTACCACCACCGCGTCATCTACGACCAGAACCTTTTTCTTTCGCCTTTGCACGATTGCCTCACGAAACAAGAACAGCCGCAGAGACCATTCCCTGCGGCCGAATTGGGCTGTTTTCTAAGACGAAGCCTGTGCGGCACGGGCCTTTCCGGCGGGAAATCCGCCATGCTCGGCAGTGTCACTGAGCTTGAACTTCTCTACCAAAGCCCGGAGTTGCGCTGCCATATCGGTCAGTTGTTGCGCCGCTTTCAAAGTTTCCTGCGCGCCGCGAGTGGTGCTCTCCGCTGCGGCCGCAACGCCCTGAATGTTCTGAGAAATTTCCCCGGATCCCTTGGCGGCCTCTTGTACGTTGCGGGACATCTCGTTGGTGGTGGCGCTCTGTTCCTCGACCGCGGTAGCAATGGTTCCCGAGATATCATTGATCTGGTTGATGATCGAGGTGATGCTGCCAATGGAATCGACTGCGCGCTTGGTGTCCTCCTGAATCGCGTTGATTTTCTGGCTGATGTCTTCGGTTGCCTTTGCGGTCTGTTTGGCGAGTTCTTTCACTTCGTTCGCTACCACTGCGAATCCCTTGCCGGCTTCTCCTGCTCGAGCCGCTTCTATGGTTGCGTTCAGAGCGAGCAAGTTTGTCTGCTGAGCGATCGAAGTGATGACCTTGATGACCTGACCGATTTCAGCACTCGAATCTCCCAGTTTCGCGATCGTTGCGTTGGCGCTGTTGGCCGTTTTAACTGCTTCTCCTGCAACTTTGGCCGCCTCACCCGCGTTGCTGGAGATGCTCTGGACCGTGGAGGTCATTTCTTCAGCCCCCGTTGCGACGCTGTTCAAGTTGGTCGTGACCTGTTGGGTGGCCGTCGCAACGGTGTTCGCCTGAGCCGATGTCTCTTCTGCGTTGCTGCTCATTTCCTGACTGATGGATGACAACTGCTGGGACGAACTGGCGAGTGCCTGGGCGTTTTGCGCGATGGACTTCATGCTGGCCTGCAGAGTATCCGCAGTCTTGTTGGTGGCTGTGGCGACTCCGGTCAGAGCGTCGATGCAGGCATTCAGATTGTTTTTGATGGTATTGAAGTCGCCGTTATAAGACTCGGTAATTTTGACACGCGTGGTGTTTACGGGAACGCGACGAGTGTAGTCATTTTCTGCCATAGCCTGCAGAACTTCGCTGGCCTCGACCAAGCCACGCGAAATGTCATCCACATATTTCGCAGAGATGTTGAGTGGACCGATGACAGCGTCGAGCGTACTGTTTACTCCCTCGACCACCTTTCGATAATCGCCCTGGTGCTTGGTCGCGTCGGCACGGGTTGCGAGTTTGCCGTCGATGGCAGCCTGCGCGAGCATCATCGCATCGGCCATCATTGCCATGACCGCCTTCTTTTGAGGGGTGATGTCGGTTGCGTATTTGACTACCTTAAATGGCTTGCCATTCAGGTCGAAGATAGGGTTGTACGAAGCCTGGATCCAGACTTCCCGGCCGCCTTTTCCAATGCGCTTATATTCCGCCGCCTGATACTCGCCACGATTCAGTTTGTCCCAGAAATCTTTGTATGCGGAGCTCTCGCGATATGAATCCTCGACGAACATGCTGTGATGCTTCCCCTTGATCTCGTGGAGAGAATAGCCGAGCGCGTTTAGGAAGTTCTCATTGGCGGATATGACGGCACCATCCATCCCGAACTCGATTACCGCCTGAGCTTTGCTGATGGCCGCAATTTGTCCCTGATAATCGGCGTTCAAGAGTTTTTGTTTTGTTACGTCGGTGGCGTACTTGACGACCTTGAAAGGTTTCCCACTCAGATCGAGAATCGGATTGTACGAAGCCTGGATCCATACTTCCCGGCCCCCCTTCCCGATTCGCTTGTACTCCGCGGCATCGTATTCTCCGCGATTCAGTTTGGCCCAGAATTCTTTATAGGCAGGGCTCTGCTTGTATGCTTCATCGACGAACAGGCTGTGGTGCTTGCCCTTGATCTCGTCGAGCGAATAGCCGAGAGCGTTGAGGAAGTTCTCGTTGGCAGTGATGACGGTGCCGTCCATGTTGAACTCAATCACTGCCTGGGATTTGGCCATTGCAGCGATCTGGCCGCTATGGTCAGCATTGATCCTGGTTCGCTCGGAGATGTCTCTGAAAATGCTGACTACTTGATAAGGTTCACCATCGTCATCTAGGACCGGGCTGTAGGAGTATTCCACCCACAACTCTCGTCCCCTCAAAAATCGCTTTCCTTCACCGCTGTGGTCCTCGCCTCGTCGAAGCTTCTCCCACAGAGCAGAGGTGGCCACCTTGTACTCTGGAGACTGGCGGGTAGCCTCATCGACAAAGATGCTGATGTGCTTGCCAAGCAATTCAGCTCGGGTCGAGCCGGCGAGAGCTTCAAAGTTGGGGTTGACGTCCAGGATGTTGCCGTTCATGTCGTAAACGGCCAGCGGTTGCCCTCTGCGAATAGCGTTGAACTGGGCCCGTTCATCCTGTGACTGAACATGGTTGAGTTTGGTTTTCTTTTTACCGTGCGACGTGTTCATTCCGTTCTCCTTGTGCTTCATCCCGCCCGGGCGGGGCATGATCATGACTTAATATTCCGGACCGGCGTTGGGTTTGGTCAGGTCGCTTAGGTCGACAATGCGATCAATGTCGAGCGCCAGAAGCAATCGTCCGGAAAGCTTGTAAACTCCGCGTACAACCTCGCGGGCAAATCCCTGCAGTGTCTCAGGAGGACTTTCCAGTGTTTCTTCCTCGACTTCGATTACGTCGCCGATTTCGTCCACCAGCAGACTGACGGCACCCTCGGTGGTGCGAACAACGACGTTCATCGGAGGCTGGCCCGCGGAGCGATCTGCCAAGCCCAACCGGCGGCGCAGGTCAATGGCAGCCACGATCTGCCCGCGAAGATTAATCAGTCCGCTAACGACATTCGGGGCGAGTGGCACCCGTGTCATTTCCTGGTGCTGGATAACCTCCTGTACCTTGGGCACCGGAGTGCCGAAGACATGGCGGTCAAGGAAGAACGTACAGAATTGTTGCGAGGAAGACATGAGTTCTCCTAGGAACCGGCGGGGGATTCCGCAAATCCGGGTATCACTTGGCGTACCAGGCTCGGAACGTCCAGCAGGTCCGTGACGCGTTTCTGCACCACTGATGAACCGAGAACGCCTTTACGTGCGGCGGGTGTTTGCACCACCAGTTTTTCATTGACGATATCGACAATCCTGTCCACCACGAGTCCCACACTTCGTCCCGCTTCGGAGTAAACAACGACCTGCAGGCGAGCGTCGCAGTTCGAGGGAGCTGGGGTCTGGGAGTTTGAGGGAACAGTCTGCGAAAGCCGCAACAAGGGCATAATCTGCCCGCGGTACTGCATGACTTCTTGCGAACCTGAAATCTCGATGGCCGACGCGGAGAACTCCTCGAGCCGTGCGACCAGAGAGAGGGGAATGGCCATCCGGCCTTGCTCCCCACACTGCACAACCAAAAGCGTTTGATGATCGCTTGCCGCTTCACTCCGAGGGGGAGCGTCGAGGTTCTCTTTTTCCGCAAGAACCGAATCCCGTTGAGAAATGATTTGGGCGCGTTGCGCTAATCCCAAGATGTCGAGAATGAGCGCGACGCGGCCATCCCCCATGATCGTTGCCCCGGAGTAGGCGGTGATTCCCTTAAGTTGCTGTCCCAACGGCTTCACCACAATCTCCTCGGTGTCGGTGATCTCGTCGACAACCAGTCCGAATTCGCGCCCATCGGCCTGTACGACGACGATGTTGGCCACTGACTCCTGCCGGGTGTTTTCTTTATCCCGTCCTCTGAGCTGCAACTCGTTGTTGAGATAAACCAGAGGCAGCAAGCGTCCTCGGAGGCGGTACACCGGGACGCCATGCACCATCTCAATTCCTTTGCCGGTATCGACGTTATCGACGCGGACCAGTTCCAACAGACTCACTTGGGGGATGGCGAAGCGTTCTCCCCCCGAGGTGACCATGAGCGCGGGAATAATCGCCAGCGTAAGAGGGATTTTGATTTTGACAGTTGTTCCCTGGCCCGTGGTCGATTGGACGTCGACCGTGCCCCCGATTTTTTCGACGTTGGTCTTGACGACGTCCATTCCGACGCCACGCCCGGAAACTTTGGTGACTTTCTCCGCCGTCGAGAAGCCAGGTAGAAAGATCAGGTTGAAGATGTCGCGGTCAGACATGCGGGAAGCCTGCTGTGTCGTGACCAGTCCGCGATCGAGTGCTTTCTGCCGAATGCGCTCGGTATTCAGGCCGGCACCGTCATCGCTGACTTCGATGTTGACCTGGCCGCCCTCATGAAACGCCCGAAGTTTCAGAATCCCGGTCGTATTCTTCCCCGCTTGCTTGCGAGCCTCTGGCAGTTCGATCCCGTGATCGATGGAGTTGCGCACCAGATGCGTCAGAGGATCCTTGATGGCTTCGATAATGGTGCGGTCCAGTTCGGTGTCCTGCCCCTCCATCTCGAGGCGAATATCTTTTGCGCAGCTAAGGGCCAGATCGCGCACGGTGCGCGGAAATTTATCCCACACATTTCCGATAGGTTGCATGCGAGTCTTCATGACCTCTTCCTGCAGTTCCGTTGCGATCAAGTTCATGCGCTGCGAAACCGCCTGGAAGCCGGCATCCTGGCGCGTGCTGGAGAATTGCAGCAATTGATTGCGAGCCAGCACCAATTCGCCCACAAGGTTCATGAGACGGTCGAGCAGGTTTACGCCTACCCGGATGGTTTCAATTACCGACTCCGGATTGCGAGATTCGACAATCTTCTGAGCGGCGACCACGTCCTCAGGACGGGCGACGCCGTGATCGATCAGAATGTCGCCTAGACGTTTGCGCCCGACTTCCTGCTGTTTAAGCGCGAGTGAGAGATCCTCGTGAGTGATGTTCCCGCGCTCGAGGAGCACTCCTCCGATTTTGGTTGGATCGGCCAGAGACTTGCCAGTCGACTCACCGGAAAGGGCTGGAGTGCTTTCCTCGTTTTCTCCTGCAGTCGAGGTGTCGGCAGCCGATGGGAAGGCGTGTGAAGGTGCTTGGCCCTGAAGTTTTGTTAAATGGCTAATGAGGTTTTCATAATCATCATCCCCATCTCGCGCGGTCGCGTTGATCGCGGAAAGCATCTGGCGCACAGCATCCACCATGGACAGTAAGCCGCTGGTAACCTCTGATGTCAGAGTGAGTTGACCATCCCGCAGCTTAGAAAGCAGGTTTTCTCCTGCATGTGCCAGCTTTTCGAGACGTGCAAAGCCTAAGAATCCGCAGCTTCCCTTGATGGTATGGATGGTGCGGAAAATGCTGGCTAGCAATTCTTTTGAGGAGGGAGATGACTCCAATTTCACGAGTTCCTGATCGAGTCGATCCAGATTCTCAGTGCTCTCAATTAGAAAATCCTTAACAATTTCGTCCATGTGCATGCCCAACGCTGATATGCGCGCTTCTTGATGCAGGTGATGGGCCGAATTTCTTCAATGAGGCGCACGTTAGGCCGTGTTAGTCAAACGGGTACGAATTTTCCAACCTTGAGCGGCTTGCGGTGACCTCGGTGCTCTGGGTTCGCTTGATGGCCTGTCGTTGCCCTCGTAGACTTATAGAAATGCATGTCCATGTTCATGGCGGCGCGAGTCCGACGCGGGTTCTTAAGATTTCGCTCAGTGTGACGCTCGCCTACATTGTTCTGCTTGTGGTTGCGGGGGTGCGCGCTCATTCTCTGGCGCTGCTTTCCGAGGCGGGACACAATCTGTCGGACTTCCTCGCGCTTCTGCTCTCGCTGGTGGCTGTGTATTTCCAGTCGCGTCCGGCCAGTTCCACAAAGACCTATGGATATCACCGTGCTGGAGTACTGGCCGCACTGGTCAACGCAACCTCATTGGTTGGTGTCTCATTTTTTATCTTTTATGAAGCGTTTCAAAGGCTCCAACGACCGGAGCACGTGCAAGCCAGCCTGATGATGTGGGTTGCAGGCGCGGGTGTTCTGATGAATGGGGCCATCGCGCTGCTTCTTTATCGTTCGGGCGGAGACGTAAATATTCGCAGCGCGTTGCTCCACGAGGTTGGCGACACGCTCTCGACGGCGGCCGTGATCGCCGGAGGCTGGGCGATCCTAGTGACGGGGAATTATTGGATTGATTCGGTGCTGTCGGTGGCGATCGGAGTTCTAATCCTGTGGTCGGGATTCGGCATTGTTCGGGAGACGCTGAATATTCTGCTGGAGGGCACTCCTCGCGGGATGAAACTCGAGAAGATCGAAGGCGCTATTCGCTCGGTCGTAGGGGTGAACGACGTTCATGATCTTCACGTCTGGAGCATCGGATCGGAAACCCATGCGCTCTCCTGTCACATTTCGATTGCTGACATTCCACCGTCGATCAGCGAACGGATTTTGCGCGACGTGAAGGAGCGGCTGCTCCACGACTTTCGCATCGATCACACCACCATCCAGTTCGAGCACGCACTTTGCGAGACCGCTCACGGATGCGTAATTCCTGTGGTTGAAGGTGAAGAATCAGGGCATCACCATCACAGCCATTAGCCTCGTGTGCATTGGCTTCCATTACAATCTCACTGTTCTTGCTGCTCGAAGATCTTGCGTGCCTGTTCGACGGTGTCAGCGTCTTCCGGCAATTTATCGGGGCGAAGCCGCACGATTCTGGGAAAGCGCAGGGCATATCCGCTCTCATGCCGGTCGGATCGCATCATGTTGTTAAAGGCAACTTCGAGGACTACTTTCGGCTCGACCACTCGGCGAAAGCCCTGATCTTCGATCGTGTGTTCGAGGAACCAGGTAGTCAATTCTGCGATTCCCGCGTCCGTCAGACCGGAGTAGGCTTTGCCAATGTTCACCAGCTTATCTTCATCCCAGACGGCGAACGTGTAGTCGCTCAGTACGCTGATGCGCTTACCATGTCCGTATTCGACGGCAGTGACGACGACGTCAAGTGTGGCGAGTTCACGCTTCATCTTCAGCCAGGATTTTCCGCGCTTGCCGGGGGAATAAGGTGAATTGAGATCTTTGATCATCAGACCTTCGTTCCCGCGGGTGCGAGCGGCGACAAAGAGGGTCTCCAATTCCTCGGGAGTGCCTGCCCGGAAGGCGGGTGCTCGGATCACGGCAGCGGACGCGAGATCAATCTGATCCCCAAACGCGAACTTCCCCTGATCTGCATTGTTCGATGGATGTCCGTTGGCGCGAGCGATCCTCTCTTCCGCGAAAAGCCGATCAAGAATCTGCGCTCGTTCATGCAATGGGAGACCTATGACAAGGGTGCCATTGCTGTACAAGATGTCGAAGACAAGGAAAGCGACAGGGTTCTCGCGGAGCATCTTGTCGCTCACTTTTTTTCGCCCGAGCCGCTGCTGCAGTACGCTGAAGGGCCGGGCCCGGCCGAGATTCCGCGCCTTTGCTTCGCCTTCCTCAGAAATGGGCTCGTCGATCACGGCCGTGGAACTCTCCCTTAGGTTGGGATATTCCCAAGCCACAATCTCGCCATCAAGGATTGCGTCTTGCGGAAGTCCGGCCAGTGCGGGAGGCAACTCAGGGAATGACTCTGTAATTTCGTCGCGAGTACGGGAATAGATTTTCACTGCTCCATTTGAAATATGGGCCTGGGCACGAATGCCGTCGTACTTGTCTTCAACGGCCGCTTCCGGGAAGTAACTCAGACCCTCCTCGGGCGATTCGATCGGGCTCGCCAACATGAACCCAAGGGGGTGAAAGAGGCGCATCTTGGCTTCGGATAAGCTATTCTCTGCGGCGAGCCGAAGCGTCTCTCCGATGTCCCCAAGCAGCATGTTGGCGCGTTGCACCTCGGAAAGAGAGCCGCCATAAGCTTTGGCGATGCCTGCTTCGACCAGGCTCTCTTTGAGTCCGATACGAAGGTCACCCGTCATGATCTTCACGATGTATTTGGCTTCGAGAGGAGTAGCACGAGAAAGGAGTTCTCGTACGAGTTCAGCTTTGGCCGTCGGACCTTGAGCGGATGCGATCTGGCGAAAAGCCTGCTCTACCTCAAGAATCTGCAACCCCTGATCTGGTCTCTGCGGCAGAACATCCGCGGCAACTGCTCCCAGATCGCCCAGCCGACGGTAAGCCGCGGAGAGATCGGATTCTTCTTTGCCTGACAACTCCGCGACGATCCGCCAAAGCCAGCGTCCGCCGATCTGAAGTGTGGTCTCCTCCCAGACTGGAAAGGGGCGTCCCGAAAGAAATATCGCCGCAACAGAGGCGTGGTCCGGAGGCAGTGATTTGAGGTAGTCCCCGATAATGGACGTCTTTTGTAGTTTTTTGGTCGTGGCTGCGACTGCCTCGCAAGTCATCGCGAATCTGTTCATAAACGTGCTTTGATGCGCTAACGGTAAATCTGGGATCATACCGCCCTACATGAGCGTAAAATATTAGGAAGGCGGTACTTAGGCGCATAGAAGCACGGGCTCGACTGTCTCCTTGTGTGGTAACCTAAGGCGTGTGTCTTCGAGTAGTTAGGAGCATCTAATACCTGTGCGTTCCCTGGGAAACTATCTGCGATTCCTTGCCGCAGTGCAGCTTCTTCCTGCGCTTGAGGGTGGGGAAGAGACTCTGGTTGGCGGCCAAGCCGTGCTTGAGGGCGTGATGATGCGTTCTCCGCACGCGTGGGCAATCGCCTGCCGGAAGCCTTCCGGCGAAGTCGTGACCATGAGCGAGCCCCTCGATCGTCCGTCAGAAAAGCACAAATGGATGGGTTGGCCGATTGTTCGAGGCGTTATGACACTTGGATACGCCATGAATCTCGGGTACCGAGCATTGCGATTTTCGGCGAACGTGGCGATCGAAGACATCATGCAAGAAGACTCTGCCGAAAAGAAGCAGGTCTCTAGTGCGTCTATTCCGAAGGCTTCCTCGGAACCAAAAGATCGCGAAAGGGCAGCATCATTGAGCGGTTGGCTGGCTGCAGTAAACATTGTCATTTCGCTGGCATTCTTTATCTTCATGTACAAGTACATTCCGTTGCTGGCGGCGACGGAACTTAAGAAGATCGATCCTGCTTTGGGCGGCCGCATCATCTTCAACCTCATCGATGGCGCGATTCGCCTTGGATTGTTCCTGTTGTTCATATGGGGAGTGTCGTTGTGGAAGGACATTCGGCGGGTTTATGAGTATCACGGCGCTGAACACAAGACGGTCTTCGCCTTCGAGAACGGAGATCCGCTGACCACACAGTCGGTGCAGAAGTATCCGACGTTCCATCCACGCTGCGGAACAAGCTTTCTAATGACGGTGATGTTGATTTCGATCGGCTTCTACATGCTGATTCCGTTCACGACATTTTGGGCCCGCTTCGCGTCCCGCATTGCGTTGCTGCCGATTATTGCCGGAGTTTCGTATGAGATCATCCGGTACGCAGCCAAGCATCGGGGATCGTTGTTCGCATTAATGACGGCTCCGGGCCTGTGGTTGCAGCGGATCACAACGAAGCCTCCGGCCGATGATCAGGCACAGTGCGCCATTGTTGCGCTTGACCATGCGATGTCGCTCGAGAAAGAGCGCGGCGGCGAGCTGGTGATTGCGTAGCGGCCCCGCCGCGAATACTTCCTCGGTACCTCCCGATCACAATACAATGCCGTAGACACACGAAACGTGGCGTTCCCGTCCTGCGTAGTCTCTGCGGCAGAGGCGCACGTAGAAGCTATGTTGTACGGAGCCGATTTACATGTTTGAAAGACTCGATCAAATCGAACAACGTTATGAAGAACTGAACCAAGCTCTGGCGTCACCTGAGATTGTGAACGACTCTGCGAGATACCAGAAAAGTGCCAAGGCACATAGTGAGATCACATCGATTGTTGAGAAGTATCGGGAGTACAAGGATCTGAAGAAAGGGATTGCGGAGAGTAAAACTCTTCTTGCCGAAGAAAAAGATCCTGAGATGCGCGCGTACGCGCAGGAAGAGCTGGACCGGTTGCAGGGCAGAGTTTCCGGGGTGGAAGAGGAATTGAAGGTTCTGTTGCTTCCGAAGGATCCCAATGATGAGAAAAACGTCATCCTTGAGATTCGGGCCGGGACGGGCGGAGACGAAGCCACCCTGTTCGCTGCCGAAATATTCCGCATGTACATCCGTTATGCGGAAGCACAGCGCTGGAAAGTCGAAGTACTTTCTACCTCTGAATCATCGGTGGGCGGATTGAAGGAAGTCATCGCGATTATTGAAGGCAACCGGGTGTATTCGCAGCTCAAATACGAAAGTGGAGTGCACCGTGTGCAGCGAGTTCCTGCGACAGAACAGCAGGGGCGGGTTCATACCTCCGCAGTGACGGTCGCTGTATTGCCAGAAGCGGAAGACGTCGATATCAAGATCGAGGCGAAGGATCTGCGCATCGACACGTTTTGCTCTTCAGGCCCGGGCGGACAGTCGGTGAATACAACGTACTCCGCTGTGCGCATTACTCACATTCCTACTAACACGGTTGTCAGCTGCCAGGACGAGAAGTCGCAGATCAAGAATCGCGAGAAGGGCATGCGTGTCCTGCGCGCACGGCTGTATGAGATCGAGATGGAGAAGCAGCAGGAAGCGCTCGCGAAAGAGCGTAGAGCAATGGTCAAGTCGGGAGACCGCAGCGAAAAGATACGCACTTACAACTTTCCGCAGAACCGGCTGACGGATCACCGGATTGGATTTACGATCCACCAGCTCGACTCGGTCATGGATGGCAAGATTCAGCCGTTGATTGAAGCACTGATCACTCACTATCAGGCGGAAAAACTGAAGCAGGAAGTTGCCAGCGCGGTGTAGAGGAAGCCTGCCCAGAAAAGGCGCGTGGCAACCCCCCTAACGCAAACGAACACCTAAAGCCCATGTCGAAAGCAAGTTCTCGATCTCTTCTGGCACTGGCGGGCTTCGGTTTAGTCACCGCCGGCGCAGCTTGGTATGGTGCCCGCTACAGTCGAGGTAATCGCGACTCCTGGTACCGGCAGCTGAACAAGCCCAGCTTTACTCCTCCCGACCAGGTTTTCCCTGTCGTTTGGACGACTCTGTATGCTCTGATTGCGTGGTCTGGATGGCGGATTTGGAGTGCTGCCCCCTCACGTGAGCGCGACGCGGCTCTTCGGCTCTGGATCTCACAACTTGCGGCCAATGCGGAATGGTCGAAGCTGTTCTTTGGACGACGTCGGCCGGTGCTCGCGCTGGCGGATGTTTTGACGCTGGAACGTTCTATATTTTCTTACATCCGCAACGCACGCAGGGTGGATCGCGCCGCTGCGAACGCCTTTATTCCTTATGCGGCGTGGGTGGCGTTTGCTGCCGTCTTGAACGCAGAGATTGTTCGGCTGAACCCGCAGGAGCTGTGATCGGAGTACGTTCCGTCCCCGCGTTTCGTGGTGAAATAGAAGCGTGCAACTCAAGCAAGCTCTAGCCCGAGCTGTCGCCGAGCTCACATCCAATCACGTACCGTCACCGCGGATGAATGCAGAACTGCTGTTGATGTTCACCTTGAGCTGCGATCGGGCGTACTTGTATGCGCATCCGGAGCGGGACCTAGTTGAAGAAGAGGCATTCCGATATCGGTCCGCGTTGTGCGAGAGGGAGCGAGGTGTACCCGCACAATACATCACGGGCCATCAGGAATTCTGGGGCATGGATTTGGTTGTCAGTCCTGCGGTTCTGATTCCACGTCCAGAGACCGAACACCTTGTGGAGAAAGTCCTTCATCTGGCAACCGGGGAACAGGGCCTCGCACAGTCGACCTCTCAAGCGTCATTGCGGATTGCGGACGTGGGCACTGGCTCGGGATGTATTGCCCTGGCGCTAGCCAGGGAACTGCCGAACACTGAAATTCATGCGACCGATATTTCTTCTACGGCACTTGAGATCGCCCGCGCGAATGCTGCGCGGCTTCAGCTGAATGATCGAATCGAATTTCATCGAACCGATCTGCTCGAAGGTTTGGGCGGTGGATTCGACTTTGTGGTTTCGAATCCACCTTATGTCGGACAATCAGAGGAAGATCAGGTTCAACTAGAGGTTAGAAAGTTCGAACCGCGGGACGCGGTATTTGCCGGCCCAGTTGGCACTGAAGTGATCGAACGGCTGATTCAGCAGGCTGAACCCGCATTGCGTTCGAGAGGATGGCTGATCTTCGAGATCAGCGGAACCATCGCAGACAAGGTGCGCAATTTGCTGAAGGATTGGGAAGCGGTAGAGATCATTTCGGATCTCCAATCCATTCCCCGTGTGGTACAAGCCAGAAAACCGCTGGAGTAGTTCACTACACTTAACTTAGCGCCGCACCGTGGCGGGCTGAATCTCTTCCACATCGACAATATCGGTGGGATACTTGCCGGTATAGCAGGCCGAACAATAAGAAATCTTCTCGCCTTCGCCGCACGCCTTCTTCAAGCCTTCTAACGACAGGTAAGCTAATGAGTCGGCCCCGATGTAGTCGCGGATTTCGTCAATCGTTTTGTTGGCCGCGATGAGTTGCTTTTTCGATGGAGTGTCGACACCGTAATAGCAGGGTGAAATTGTTGGCGGGCAGGAGATTCGCATGTGGACTTCCTTCGCACCTGCATTGCGAACCATGCGAACAATCTTGCGACTGGTGGTGCCGCGAACGATGGAATCATCGATCAGAACAACGCGTTTACCCGCGAGTAATGAGCGGACGGGATTCAGTTTCAACTTGACGCCGAAGTCCCGGACACTCTGGCTCGGTTCAATGAAGGTACGGCCGACATAGTGATTGCGGATCAATCCGAAGCGAAACGGGATTCCGCTTTCTGCGGCATAGCCGACCGCCGCAGTCACGCCGGAATCTGGAACGGGAACGACCACATCTGCTTCGACGCCAGTTTCGCGCGCAAGTTGCCTGCCCAATTCCTCGCGGCTGGTTTGGACTGAACGGCCAAAAACCAAGCTGTCCGGCCTGGAGAAGTACACGTGCTCAAAGATGCAGCTCGATTGTGGAGCAGCCGTTGAATAAAAGCGGGAAGTAACGCCTTCCGTACTGACGATGATCAGTTCTCCGGGCTTTACATCGCGCACGTACTCGGCGCCGATCAGATCGAAGGCGCAGGTTTCGGAGGCGAAGACGATCGTGTCACGCTTTTGGCCTTCAACAGCCGGTATTCGGCCCATGGCCAGCGGGCGGAAGCCGCGCGGATCGCGAACTGCAAAAACACGATCGTGACTCATCATCACCAGCGAGAAGGCTCCGTCAACGCGGCGCAGGGCATCGGCCATCGCTTCCGGCAGCGTATGCTCCTTGGATAAGGCAATCAGATGAACGATCACCTCGGTGTCGCTATTGGTCTGGAAGATGGAACCTTGACTCTCAAGCCTTGCGCGAATTGGGCCGGCGTTTACGAGATTGCCGTTGTGGGCCACCGCAATTGCGCCCTTGTTGGATTGCACCAGGATCGGTTGCGCATTCAGCAGGGCTGAGTCTCCGGCAGTCGAGTATCGGGTGTGTCCTATGGCAATAGACCCGCGCAGCTTGGCAAGCACGTCTTCAGTGAAGATGTCAGCGACCGTGCCCATTGCCTTGTGTGCACGCGAAGTTAGGCCGTCGGATGTGACAATGCCTGCAGACTCCTGACCGCGGTGTTGCAGAGCGTGCAGCCCAAGGTAGGCCAATTTCTCGGCTTCCGGGTGGGAGAAGATGGCGACCACGCCACACTCGTCGTGAAACTTGTCAGGAGTTTGCATTCAGTCCTTGGCCCTCTGAATTTGAACCTAGTCCGCGGCTACAAGTTCTCTATCAGTTTTGAGCGCGGCTTCCAATGCGCTTTCATACCCTTGCCGGAATTCTGAGACGGATCCCGATATTACAATATTTCCATTCAGCGAGATTTCCAGCTTTTCGGGGATCGTCTCCCCGATGATGTCTGCCGCCACCCCGTGCTTTTCGGACACTTGTTTGATTCGCCCCACCACATCCGGGTCGCAAGAGACTACAACGCGGGTAGCGTCTTCCCCGAAGAGGACACATTCGGGGAAAAGGCCGACGGACCCTAGGTTTACCCGGGCGCCGATTCCACACGGGAAAGATTTTTCGGCAAGCGCAACGGCGACGCCCCCATCCGCGCAGTCGTGGGCAGAACTGAGCAACTTTTCCCTGATAAGTTCAATTAATGTGCTTTGCAGGGCGGCCTCTTTTTCGAGTTCAAGCTCGGGCGGATATCCCCACAGCTTCCCGAGGATCTCCTTGGCGTACTCCGAAGAGCCGAACGTGGTTTCCGCATCGGTAATATCGCCAGTTTCACCGGCATGCAATAGCACGATTGTGCGCCCGGCCGATGCAAAAGGCATGGCTGCGGCTGTGTGAACGTCTTCCAGAATGCCTACAACTCCGAGTACAGGCGTTGGGTAGATTCCTTCCCCTAGGGTCTCGTTGTAGAAGCTGACATTCCCGCCAGTGATCGGGATCTCAAGTTCCTCGCAAGCCTTGGTCATACCATCGACGGTTTGCGAGAACTGCCACATGATGTGGGGCTTTTCTGGATTGCCAAAATTCAAGCAATTCGTCGCGCCCACTGGAGTTGCGCCAGAGCATGCCACTTTGCGCGCAGCTTCGGCAACGGCGTGCATTGCGCCTAGGCGGGGGTCGAGATAACACCAACGTCCGTTACCGTCGAGGGACATGGCCAAACCGCGGTTTGTGCCCTTGATACGAATCACTCCAGCGTCGCCGGCTCCTGGGGCCTCGACTGTGTTTGTCTGCACCATGTGGTCGTACTGCTGCCAAACCCATCGTTTGCTGCAAATATTTGGACTTGCCAGAAGCTGTTTGAGAGTCGAGGTGAAGTCGCTCTTCTGACCGAACTGAATGTTTTCAGGTTTTTCGCGAGGGACTGGAGTTTCCCAGCGCGCAAGTGGGCGCTTGTAGACCGGGGCATCATCGGTGAGCGCCTCATTGGGAATCTCGGCAACGACTTTGCCGTGCTCAAGGACGCGGAGCTTGCTGCCTGTGGTGACCTTACCGATCTCCACCGCGTCGAGGCCCCACTTCTCGAACACTCGATAGACTTCGTGTTCGCGTCCTTTTTGAGCCACGAGGAGCATGCGCTCCTGCGACTCGCTGAGCATGATCTCATACGGCGTCATGCCAGTTTCTCGCTGCGGGACGTGATCGAGTTCAATCTCAATCCCTACGCCGCCGCGGCCTCCCATTTCGCAGGTGGAGCAGGTCAGTCCGGCAGCGCCCATATCCTGAATCCCGACAATGGCGCCGGTTTGCATTGCCTCCAGGCAGGCTTCGAGGAGCAATTTCTCCAGGAACGGATCTCCCACTTGAACATTGGGGCGTTTGGCTTCTGAGGCCTCGCTGAATTCCTCGCTCGCCATGGTCGCGCCGTGAATCCCGTCTTTGCCGGTCTTCGCGCCCACGTAGATGACCGGATTTCCTTCTCCAGCGGCGCGCGCGTAGAAAATCTCGTCTTTCTTCACCAATCCCAGAGCAAATGCATTGACCAATGGATTGCCCGAGTAGCACGCCTCAAATTTGGTTTCGCCGCCGAGATTGGGGACTCCAAAGCAGTTACCATAGGAGGCCACTCCACTGATCACGCCTTCCATGATTGAGTGGTTTTTGTCCAGATCTTTCTTTGAGGTTTCCGCCGAACCAGTGATCGGTCCAAATCGGAGCGAATCCATCACTGCGACCGGTCGAGCGCCCATGGTAAAGATGTCTCGTAGAATGCCGCCGACTCCGGTCGTCGCCCCCTGAAACGGCTCGATGAACGATGGATGGTTGTGGGACTCAATCTTAAAAGCGCAAGCCCAACCCTCGCCGATGTCGATAATGCCGGCATTTTCTCCCGGCCCCTGCACCACAAGCTTGCTGCGCGTCGGCAGTCGCTTCAGGTGCACACGGGAAGACTTGTAGGAGCAATGTTCGCTCCACATCACGCTGAAAATGCCAAGCTCAGTCACTGTGGGCTCACGATTTCCGAGAAGTTGCTTGATCTTCTCGTATTCGTCGAGGGTGAGGCCGTGCTGCCGGATCATCTCCGGGGAAAAAGCAGGAGTCAAGGAGGTAGGCATGGAGAAGCTTCTATTGTCGCATTTTGGATGGCCGCAGCGATAGGGTCTCTGCAGAGGCGATTTGGCGCAATTGGAAGCGGCCCTGCTACGATTCTCGAAGCATGAAATCGATTATTGTGGGCACAGCCGGGCACATCGATCATGGCAAGACGGCGTTGGTCAAGGCTCTGACAGGGATCGACGCTGACCGGTTGCAGGAAGAGAAGCGCCGGGGGATTACGATCGACCTGGGCTTTGCTCATATGGAGCTTGCAAGCCCTGACGGCGAACGTTTGCAGGTCGGTTTCGTGGATGTTCCAGGCCATGAAAAATTCGTCCGCAACATGCTGGCTGGGGTGGGTGGCATCGACCTTGTGCTGCTCGTGATTGCGGCGGATGAATCGATTAAACCGCAGACCCGTGAGCACTTCGACATTCTTCAACTCTTGGGTGTCCGACACGGCATAACCGTCCTAACGAAATCAGATGCTGTAGACGCAGACACCCTTGAGGTCGTTCGCCTTGAGGTAGAGGAGTTTCTTCGCGGGACATTCCTTGAGGTGCCGAAATCTCCGATTGTGCCCGTTAGTTCTCTGACGGGTGCCGGTCTGGAAGATCTGAAGCGCGCTTTGATGGTTGCGGCGGCTGACGTTGAGGCCCGCGATTCGGAGGCACTGGCCCGATTGCCAATCGACCGTGTATTCACGATGAAAGGTTTCGGCACAGTTGTCACCGGAACACTGATTTCAGGAACGATTCACAGTGAAGGTGAGTTGGAAGTGTTTCCAACCGGCCGGCGTGTACGCGTGCGCGGCATACAGGTTCACGGACGGAGGGCGGAACAAGCAGTTGCTGGGCAGCGCACTGCTGTCAATTTGGCTGGTGCGAGCTTGGAAGACCTCTGTCGAGGCATGATCTTGGCGACTCCAGGCATGTTCGCCCCTACGCGGACGGTCGACGTGCACCTTAGGTTGCTGCCCTCAGCAGGGCGCGCGTTGAAGGATCGTTCCAAAGTTCATTTCCATGCCCATTCCATGGAATGCGTCGCCGAGGTCAGTTATCAGCATTCCATGGAATTGAACGCAAATCTGGCTCAAAAAGACGGCGGATGGCAGTTGACTCCGGCGTCGCAAGGCTTCGCGCGGATTCGTCTTCGTGAGGCCGCGCTCCTGCTGCCGGGAGACCGATTCATCATCCGTCAATTCTCACCAGTGGTCACTATTGGTGGGGGAATTGTGCTGGATGCGACGCCCCTATCACGTTCGAGGCAAGTCTTAGGCGATGGTTTGCTCAAGGTCTCTATAAATGGCAACCCCAAAGACATCCTGATGGCCCGGATCGTAAGACGCGCCGGCGAAGCATTAACGATTACCCAGACTGTTTCCGAAACCGGTTGGCGACGCGAGATGATCGCTGTTCACCTCAAGGACCTGATCGCCAAGGAGACCATATTAAAATTCGGCGATCTTCTTCTGTCATCCGGAGTGGTAGCCAGCCTCCGTCAATTTGTTCCGGAGGCGCTGTCATTGTTTCACAAAGAGAACCCTCTGGTACCCGGCGTAGCGAAGGAGACTCTCAGGGAACAGCTGAACCTTAGTCCAGAAGTGTTTTCGGCGGTCCTGGAATTGTTAACGGGGGAACGACGGTTAGAAGTGGCCGGAGATATCGTTCGACTCCCTGGGCATGGCGTGGTGATGAAAGATGAAGAAGCGGAATCGAAGAAGAAGATCGAGGACGCATTCGCAAATGCCGGGCTGAAGGTACCGGCCCTGCATGAAGTGCTCGCTGGGCTGAAGGTCGACAAGGCCCGCGCTCAGAAGATTGTGACGCTCTTACTGCGGGAGCGGGTGCTGGTGAAGGTCTCAGAAGACATGGTCTTTCACCGTTCTGCCCTTGAGGGGCTGAAAAAGCAGCTTGCCGTACAAAAAGCAAAATCGTCCAAAATGGATGTGGCGCTTTTTAAGGAAATAACCGGAGTGAGCCGAAAATACGCGATTCCGCTCCTCGAGTACTTGGATCGAGAAAGAGTCACTCGCCGTCTTGCGGATACGAGAGAGATCCTCTGATTATGCGGGGAACGACACCTTAATTGCTCGAGATTTGGAGCATGACCCGCCCATGCCACAATGCTCGAGAGCACCCCGGCGCATCCAACGTTCAAAGCGATTCGCATGAAGGCAATCAAAATCATCGGCGCGGGACTGGCGGGATCAGAGGCGGCGTGGCAGTGTGCCCGCCGCGGACTTGATGTCGAGTTGTTCGAGATGCGGCCGACTCGGTCAACTCCGGCCCACCAAACGAATAGCTTCGCGGAATTGGTCTGCTCAAACTCGTTGAAATCGGACAGCGAGAATACCGCTCCGTGGCTGTTGAAGGAAGAGATGCGGCGAGCAGGATCTTTGCTGATTGAGATCGCGCGCCAGTGTGCAGTACCGGCAGGGCATGCGCTCGCCGTCGATCGTGTGACATTCGCTGAACGCGTGACGGAAGCCATTCTGCACGAGCGGCGGATTTCAGTTCAAAGAGAAGAAGTCACAGCTGTGGACGAGGCAGACATCACCATCATCGCGACCGGGCCGCTGACATCGGATGCGCTCGCGGCCGAGATCTTACGACTGAGCAGGGGCTCATCAATCTCGGAAGACTCTGACGGGGCTGAAGGTCATCTGTATTTCTATGACTCCATCAGCCCGATCGTGGAAACCGATTCGATCGATATGTCCCGCGTGTACATGGCGGCACGTTATGAAAAGGGGTCGGCCGATTACATCAATTGTCCGATGACCCAGGATGAGTATGAACGATTCCATGAGGCTCTGCTCTCGGCGCAATCGGTCGAGGAGAAAGACTGGGAGAAGCTCAATTATTTCGAAGCCTGTCTTCCGATTGAGGAAATCGCCCGCCGCGGGCGCGACACTCTGCGTTTCGGACCTATGAAACCCGTGGGACTCAAAGACCCGCGGACCGGCAAGATGCCGTATGCGGTCGTGCAACTTCGGCAGGAGAACTTGCGCGCGGATTCGTACAATCTTGTGGGATTCCAAAACCATCTGAGGTTTGGCGAACAGGCACGCGTCTTGCGTCTCATCCCAGGATTGGAGAACGCCCGCTTCTCACGCTACGGTCAAATACATCGCAACACATACATCAATGGACCGCGTCTGCTCCGCGAGACACTGCAGATGAAAGCGCATCCTCGGGTGTTCTTTGCTGGACAAATCTGCGGAGTCGAGGGCTATGTGGAATCGATCGCGACCGGGCTTCTAGCAGGAATGTATGCAGCGGCGCTCAAGTCTGAAGCTGAGTTGCGGCCTGTGCCCCGGGGTTCTGCATTTGGTTCGCTCACGAATTACGTCGCAAATGCCAACCCGCGGAATTTTCAGCCCGCGAATATCACTTTCGATTTACTTCCTCCACTTGATCGCAAGGTGCGGGACCGGAAAGAGCGGCATCGGCTCCAATGTGAGTTGGCCTTGAGAGAGTTCGACCAGTGGCTGGCGCACTGGACCGCGCCGGTGCACTCCCAACCCTTAAATAGTCTTTTTCGAATACCCTAACTTTTCTGCAACAAAAGTGCCGCCTGCTGCGTACCTCAAGCCAAGGACGGGCTTACGTTCTCCGCGGGCCGTCGTCCAAAGCATTGGGATGACTCTGACTGACCTTCTCTTCGACGTGCTCCGCACTTTGTGGTCTCACAAACTGCGTGCATTCCTGACGATGTTCGGCATTGCCTGGGGCATTGTTTCCATCGTGCTCATGGTGGCAGCGGGAGAGGGACTCCGGAAAGGCCAGGCGGAACAAGCCAAGAATTTGGGCAAGGACGTAATGATCGTCTTTCACGGGCGTACAAGCCTGCAGGCAGGAGGAATGCACGCTGGCCGGCTGGTTCGCTGGGAGGATGAGGATGTCGCTGTAGTACAGGCGGAATCACCCGACTGCGAGTACGCCATACCGGAGCTCGAGCAAGATACTGTTCGAACACATTCCAACTACAACAACGCCGCCTTTACCGTTACGGGGTCGTATCCACCGTTCGGCTACATTCGCAGCCTCGATGTGGGCCAAGGCCGCTTTTACAACTGGGACGACATGAAGGAACGAAGGCGGGTGGCGTTTCTCGGTTCGGACGCGGCGAAACAATTGTTTCCCGGAAGAAATTCCGTCGGCGAGACCGTGTATCTCAATGATTTTCCTTACTCCGTCATCGGCGTGATGGAGAAAAAGAAACAGGATTCGAGCTACGACGGCTGGGATGTGAACAAGGTCTTTCTGCCATTTTCAGCCATGCGGCGCGATTTTCCGGACAAACCGCCGGGAACGAATACCACGTTCGATCAGCTTCTCGTAACGCCAAGATCGGTGGACCAGCATGAAGCTTGCAAGCATGAGGTGCGTGTCGCACTGGCCCGCATGCATCGGTACGATCCGAACGACAAAGAGGCATGTCCGATCTGGGATACGGTGCAGGAAGCACAAGCGTTCAAGACGATGACCGATGGGATGAAATTCTTTTTGGGCGCGGTCGGGATTGTCACCCTATTGTTGGGTGGGATTGGCGTGATGAACGTCATGCTGGTTGCGGTACGGGAGCGCACGCGCGAGATCGGTGTACGGAAGGCGATTGGTGCTCCGGCGGGCACAATCTTGCGGCAATTTTTCATCGAAGCATTGATCATCGCTCTGCTCAGCGGCGGAATCGGGCTTGGAGTAGCGTTTGGATTCTGTGCGCTGGTGAATATGCTGCCGATGCCGGACTTTTTCGCTGGCCTGGTTCCGAGCTGGAGTTCAGGCCTGATCGCGGCGGGACTGTTGGGGGCAATCGCTGTGGGTGCGGCGCTTTATCCGGCACGCAGAGCGGCATCGATTGATCCGATCGAAGCTCTGCGGTACGAGGCTGGCGGATAACTGCTGCCATGGGGACTCTGTTGCATGCTAATTGAAATCATCGTCGAAGCCTGGGTGGCGCTGAAGCGTAACGTTACACGCAGCTTGCTCACCATGCTTGGCATTGTGTGGGGTATCGCGACGGTAACACTGTTAATCGCGTACGGCAGCAGCTTCCGCAGCATTCTCGTGCACGGGTTCGACGCGTTCGGCAAAAGTGTTGTGATCTGCTGGCCGCAGCAGACGAGTGAGCAGCCGGGAGGTCAGCGAGCCGGGAAGAAAGTTGTCCTCGAGCAGGCTGACCTGGAGATGGTCAAGGCTACGGCTCCTCTGGTGAAGCATGTGTGTCTCGAAACGGTGCGGCGGCCGGGAATCGCATATGGCGACCGCATGGTGGGAACTGCTCCCGTTCGGGGTGTCTGCCCCGAGTACGGTGAAATGAGGAACGAGGTTCCATCCGAGGGGCGCTGGATTGATGCCGAGGATGAACTGGAACGCCGGCGCGTGATTTTCCTGGGAGGCAGGCTTAAGGAGCAGTTGTTCAGCGGCCGGCCCGCCGTTGGCGAAACCGTGCTCGTGTCGGGCGTCCGGTTCACGGTCATTGGAGTGATGGCACGGAAGATTCAGTTGAGTAACTATTTTTCAAGCGACGATGAGTCATCCTGGATTCCTTACTCTGCCGCTGGCGACCTGTGGAATACGCGTTACGCTGCAGTGATGGTATTTGAGCCGATCGCCCCACAGTTTGAGAAAAAGGCCATGGCGCAGGTTTTGGCCGCTGTGGCGACACGGCAGAATTTCTCGCCCACTGATCCAAAGGCATTCCAGATGTTTGGGCGCGATGAATTCCGGCCGGTGATCGATGCACTAACGATCGGCCTGCAGGTTCTGCTGACATTCATCGGCACTCTGACTCTCGGTATTGGTGGAGTGGGAGTAATGAACATCATGCTGGTTTCCGTCGATGAACGCATCCGCGAGATCGGACTGCGCCGGGCCCTTGGCGCGCGCAAGCGGCATATCAAGCTTCAATTTCTGGCAGAGACTCTGCTAATCATGCTGCTGGGAGGCGCGATCGGAGTGATTCTGTCGTACCTGATCGCTTGGGGAGTTGGAACCCTACCATTGATGGGACCTCTGTTCGAAGATGACTCAGGGCAGGCCGATATTCACCTGCGAATATCGATGATGACAGTTCTCCTTTCAACCGGGGCTCTGCTTCTGGTGGGGTTAGCCAGCGGCTTGGTGCCTGCATTGCGGGCTTCAAAATTGGACCCTGTCGAGGCTCTGCGTTACGAATAGTTGCTTCGCTTGCGGTGGTCACGGTTACTTGAGCGAGCCTGTACGCTGGGACCGTAATTGTGTTGCTCCATTTACGAGTTCGCAGTACCTTGCTCCTGAGCGCTTGTCTCGAGGTGAACCGTGCCGATCTCCGCGGTAGATACCGTTTCTCTTGCCTTTCAGCACACTAAACGACAACTGCTGCAGCCGTTTCGTTTCGGACAATGGACGCGCCTGGCATTCGTCGGTCTGCTTGCCGGTGAATTAGGCTCTGGCGGGAACTTCAATTCCGGTCTTCACCGCGGATCTTCCAGTCCGTGGGGTGGCGGGTTTCCAAAGATCGATCCGGCGTTGCTCGTTGCGCTGATCGGCACAATTGTAGTGACAGGGATCGTGCTGTTTTTGATCTTCTTGTACATCAGCAGCATCATGCGGTTTATCCTGTTTGACAGCATCCTGAACAAGGGGTGCCACATTCGAGAGGGTTGGACTCGACGGCAGGGTATTGCCTGGCCATATTTTCTTTGGCAGCTAGGGGTGGCGGTTGTCAGCTTCGTAGTGGCTGTCTTACTGTTTGGAGTTCCACTCCTTTACGCGTACACGTCGGGATGGTTCACTCATGCCAAGGATCACATCCTTGGGCTAGTCGTCGGCGGACTTATCATTCTCTGCGTATTCCTGATATTCATCATTGCCGTAGCCGTGGTACACGTCATGACCAAGGATTTCGTAGTTCCGCAGATGGCGCTCGAGGGGATTGGTCCAATCGAAGCGTGGCGCCGTTTGTTGCAGATGCTCGAGACGGAGAAAAGTGGTTATGCCGGTTATATCGGTATGAAAATCGTGTTAGCCATCGGGGCAGGAATCGTGGTTACCATCGCCACAATCATCCTGGCACTGCTGGTGGCTATTCCTGTGATCGGGGTGGCCGCCGCTTTAGTGTTGGCGGGAAAGGCGGCCGGAATGACGTGGAATGTTTTCACGATTACTGCCGCTGTCATGGCCGGGTGCATTCTACTGGCAATTTTCATGTACCTGGTCGCGATGATTTCGGTACCAGTAATTGTGTTTTTCCCCGCGTACTCGATTTATTTTTTTGCCCCAAGATACCGGCCTTTGAGTCTGGTGTTGTATCCGCCTCTGCCGAATGCAGTCGCGAATCCACTTCCGCCCGATTTGCCGCCTTCTCCCGCTCCGGCGTGAAATGTTAGATGCTGAGAGGTGTCGTCTGCCTTCAGTGTCTCCACGAGAACCGGCGGCCTATGATGCATTTGACGATCAAGTGATCGGTCGAGTGAGTCACGCCAACTCCCACTCCGAAGTTGAACTCCCACTCCGGAGCCAGGTTTAGATCGATCGCTGGAAAGAATTGCTGCTGCTGCTCGCGGAGCGGGTCGAAGCCGGCGAGAGACCCATACGAAGCGTAGTACTCCAAACCTCCAGCGATCTTCTTGGTAAAGTCATAGCTGAATTTGGCATTGGGAGAGAATTCCACTCCCTTGTTGACGCTCGGACCATGGAAAGAGCGGTCCAGCGCAGGGTTGAACGCCAGATACCAGGGGCCAAGCTTTCGATCTACGATTGGCCGAATTTCCCAAGTCCAGGTATCGGGCGAAAATGCAGCGCGCTGGTACCCAATCTCATTCGACAAACTGACGCCCACCGGCCAATGCCAACCCTCAGGGATTCGCACGCGTGGACGGATATGATCGCCGACCCATTGCCACCCACCGTTCGGCTGGATACTTGAAAAGACGTAAAAGCCGACCTCTGCCCAATCTTTGATTCCTTGGGTGATTTCGAGGGTCTCGTGCTCGGCGTGATTGGTTGGGAGAACGCCATCCTGAACAGTTTTGCTTCCGTCCACGGTGAAGTTGGAGTGAATCTCGACCATCGTAGATCGCGCAGGCACCATGTCGTAGCCGTACACCTGGATTTCGTAATTGTCCTGCGCTTGGAGGGGAATTACGCAAGCAATCCAAAAGAGAACTGCACACAGTGTTGATTTGTTCATGAGCGGAGAAAAGCACGATTCCCAAAGGCGTGCGTTTCTCATCATGCCTGTGGCGACCAAAAGAAGCAAAGGTTGTCGTGCTTTGCGACTGATATATGTGCGCCAAGAACGTTGGAAGACGCGAAAACGTGGAACTCGGCTCTCTCGTAAGGTGTCTTATGCAGCAGACACGCGTGCCCGAGAGGAGCGATTCCAATGGCGTTCTCAATGGCAGGCGGAGGTCCGACCAGGCCACAGATCAATGTCACACCGCTGATTGACGTGCTGCTGACTCTGATCATCATGTTTATGTTGGTTGTGTCTATGGATCCGGAGTATGGGGAAAAAGCGCAGATCCCGCAGCCCAATCCAAAGGATGCTCCAACAACAACCCAGCCAAGAACAGTTGTGATCCAACTCGTATGGACCGCGAAAGAACAGGCGCCATCGGTCAAAATCAACCAGGAAGATGTCCGATGGGATGATCTCGAAGAGAGGCTGGCGCGGATCTATCTGACCCGGGTTGAAAAAGTAGCATTCGTTCGCGGAGACTCGGACGTTGATTTTCAGTATGTCGCGACCGCAATCGATCTCGCGCACCATGCCGGCGTACAGCGCATCGGACTGATGACGGAGAAGCAAAAACTCACGGGAGAGTAGATGGCGCTACTCCCGGGCCCGGTTCTTGATCCAGATTGGCGTGCCCATAAAGCCGAAAGCGGCGCGTATCTGGTTTTCGAGGAATCGCTGATACGCGAAATGAAGTTTGACACCGCGGTTTGTGAAGAGCACGAATGTGGGAGGCGCGACGGATGCCTGGGTCATGTACAGAATCTTCACCCGCTGGCGCATTGGAACCGATGCGCGCTCAAAGTCTACATGTTCGAGGAAACGGTTCATCTCAGAGGTCGAAACGCGTTTGTAACGCTCGGCAGCGACCTCCTCGAGCAATGAAAATATCTTTTCTGTCCCTTTACCGGTCTGAGCTGAAATGAACACAAGGGGCGCATAGTTCAGGAACTTGAGTTCGTAGCGCAGGCGCTGCTCGTAAGCATCCCGATCGCCGGGACGTTTGGTTTCACGCATGCGCTCCGATTTGGTGGGGCGGCCTTTCTTCTGGTGTCCGCTGATCATCAAGTCCCATTTGTTGACGACGATAATGATCGACCTTCCACTCTCATGCGCGTAGCCCGCGATCGAGGCATCCAGTTGGCTGATACCTTCGGTGGCATCGATCACAAGAAGAGCAATATCGGCAGCCTCGAGATGTTTGCGCGCCATTACCACCGAGAGCTTTTCGGCCATGAGGTGAGTCTTGCCCTTGCGGCGGATGCCGGCGGTGTCGATAAACCGAAATGTCCTGCCTTGCCGTTCCACGATTTCGTCGACGGCATCGCGCGTGGTGCCGGGTATTGGCGAAACGATCGCGCGCTCTGAAGCCGTCAGAGAATTCAGGAGGGTCGATTTCCCGACGTTGGGATGCCCGATGATGGCGACCTTTATTTCGCTGGCCGCTTCGTTCGGCAATGCATCTTCCGGAATCGCTGATCCTTCCACAGGAGCCGCGATATCCGTTTCTTCGGTCGCGGGTTTGGGGATTGCTGCGACAACTGCATCCAGCAGATCATCCACGCCACGCGCGTGTTCGGCTGAGATTGGAAACATCTCCCGCACGCCCAGACGATGAAAATCGTCGATGAGAATGGCTTGCTTATCGGAGTCGATCTTGTTCACCGCCAGGAATAGCGGCCGGTTCGACTTGCGCAACAATCGAACAAGCTCCAGGTCGGGACCCGCCAGTTCGGAGCGTCCGTCGACCACCATGACGATCGCGGCTGCTTCGTTGAGAGCGACACGCGCCTGGCGGAATATTTCCGCGGGGATCAGATCTTTTTCCTCAGGCAGGATGCCGCCCGTGTCCACGATCCGCAGCTTCCGACCATTCCATTCGGCGTCACCGTAGAGTCGATCGCGGGTGATGCCGGGCTCATCTCCAACGATCGCTCGTCGTGAGCCTACGATTCGGTTGAACAGCGTGGACTTGCCCACGTTGGGCCGGCCGACAATAGCGATGACAGGTGTACCGGAAGTCCGCTCGGATGCGGGATTTTGGGGAGTCTGGCTCAATTCGTTTCGCTCGTGAATTGGTCTCGTCTCAGAACGTCACTTCGCACTGCGGAAGCCCGAATCGCTATTATAGAGACTCCCGTGTACCGCTCTGCTCAGCCCGCTTCTTCTGATTCTCCGTCCCGACCGGTGTCGGGCAGAGACGCGTCTTTACATCAGTTCTTTTCGCCCGGTGGACTGCTCTCACGGACCCATCCCGCCTACGAATTTCGCCGCGGACAGTTGCAGATGGCCCAATCTGTGGAGCAAGCGCTCGAAGAGAAGAGACACCTGATCGTAGAGGCAGGTACAGGCACCGGCAAGACGCTCGCCTACCTCGTTCCAGTGATCCGCTCTGGCAAACGCGTGATCATCTCTACCGGAACGAAAAACCTGCAGGAGCAGCTTTTCTACAAAGATGTTCCTTTTCTGGAGCAGGCGCTATTCAAGACTGGTGAGCCCGGGGGGCGGCTTTCAGTTTGCTACATGAAAGGCCGAAACAACTATCTCTGCCGGAAAAAGCTCTACGACCTGACGAATCAGCCAGTTCTGAGTGGCCTGGAAGAAATCGAGCAATACCAGGCTATCGCTGCCTGGGAGAAGAATACCTCCACCGGCGATCGCGCTGAGTTAGCCGAATTGCCGGAAGCCAGTTTGCTTTGGCACAAACTCGATGGTCGCGCGGATGCCTGCATCGGCCAGAAATGCAGCGAGTGGGAGCGGTGCTTCATCACCGAGATGCGCCGCCGCGCGATGGAGAGCGACATCGTCATCGTCAACCATCATCTATTCTTTGCGGATCTTGCAATCAAACTGCAGGCTGAAGGCGCCCCCGATGCCGGGATCTTGCCCGATGCCGCTGCCGTGATTTTTGACGAGGCGCACGAACTGGAGGATGTGGCGGGGAACTACTTCGGAATCTCGGTCAGCAACTTGCGCGTCGAGGAACTTGCCCGGGACGTCGAGCGATCCCTGCAGCAACATCAGATGTTTTCCGCCTCTCTTTCCGGGGCATTGGGCAGCCTGCGGGAACGCTCACATTTGTTCTTCTCTTTATTGCCGTCGGGGGATGGCCGCTTTGCCTTCGAGACCAGGAAGGAGTTCCTCGAAGAGAACGGAGACGAATACGGAGCTTTGAATCAGGCGTTGACCCGGTTGTCGGGTGAACTGGAGGGACTGCAACAGAAGCCGGAAGAAGTTTTCAATTTCGTCCGCCGGGCACTGGAGATTCAGGTCCAGTTGGGATTTGCGCTCGAGTCGGAGGATCGCAATACAGTCTTCTGGATCGAGCGCAGAGGTAGATTCGGTTCCGGACGCGGAGGGAACAAGGACAAGAACCACGATGCATTTTCAGGCAAGCAACACGTGTTTTTGCAGGCTACGCCCATTGACGTCGGCCCGATTCTGAGGGAATGCCTCTGGTCGAGGCTGGAGTCTGCCGTGCTCACGTCCGCCACACTAGCGGTCGGCGGAGGTTTCGACTACATCCGTCGACGCCTCGGTGTGGAGCACGCGCGCGAATTAGTGCTGGAGTCTCATTTCGACTATCAATCCCAGGCCGTCATGTACGTGCCGCCGGACCTGCCGGATCCGCGCACTCCGCAATTCACGGTCAAAGCTGCTGATCAGATTCGAAAGCTCTTGGAGATCACTCGCGGGCGCGCGTTCGTTCTCTTCACCAGCTACGCGCAGATGAACGACATTTACCAGCGGCTACTGGGAGAAGTGGAATTTCCGATGTTGAGACAGGGCGATGCGCCGAAAAGCGCGCTGCTCGAGGAGTTTCGTCTCACGCCAAATGCTGTGTTGTTTGCGACCTCTTCGTTCTGGCAGGGAGTCGATGTGCAAGGCGAGCAACTAAGCTGCGTGATTATCGACCGGCTGCCCTTTGCAGTGCCAAGCGATCCTGTAGTCGCAGCCCGAGTCAAAGCGATCGACGCCGATGGGGGGAACGCATTTTTCCAGTATCAGGTGCCGGCGGCGGTCATCACCTTGAAGCAAGGTTTTGGAAGACTCATTCGCTCGCTCCACGATCGCGGACTTCTCGTTCTGCTTGATAACCGGATTTTGAAGAAACAGTACGGCCGCGTTTTTATTGAGAGTCTGCCGAATTACAAAAAGACCACGGATGTGCGAGTGGTCGAACAATTCTTCGGCGTAGGCGAGTAGACGCTTCGGCTATTTGTGCTCTTCCGCCGCACCCGGATTCTCAAGCACCTGCACTGCAATTCCCGAGAGTTGTGCGCTGGTGTGATAAACGCGTTCCGTTGCCTTCACGAAATCCGACGGTTTCGCATAGGGAATATCCACAAACGTCTGAGGATTGCGATCCGTCAACGGGAACCACGAACTCTGGACCTGCACCATAATGCGGTGTCCACGTCGAAACGTATGATTAACATCCTGCATGGTGAAGTTGACTTCTTCCACTTTTCCGGGGGTGAAGGGTTCGGGTTTCTCGAAGCTGTGACGGAACTTCCCACGAAATGGTTCGCCACGCACGAGTTGTTGGTAACCGCCTATGTCGAAGGTCGGCGGACCGACATCCGTTCTCTTGTTGCGGTCCTCCAACTTTTCCGCATCCAATTTGCTTTCCGGGTAATCCGTGGGATACACATCAATCAATTTCACATCCCAATCGGAGTCGGTCCCCGTCGTCGAGACGAACAGCTTTGGCGAAAGCGGCCCGACAATGGTCACGTCTTCCTGCAGTACCGGCGTCGAATAGACCAGAACATCAGTCCGGCTGTCGGCAAATCGCTGATCAGAAACCATGTACTCCTGAGGCACGTTCTGCGCGGCGTAATTCACGAACGGCACAGGTTTGGCTGGATCGCTGACATATTCGTCGAATTCCGATGCCTCCTTTGTGGGCGCGTCAAACGAGAGAGTGCCATTGGCACGAAGGAAAAGCATCCGGCTTTGCGCTTCTTTCGGAGGCCACGCGGAATAACGCCGCCACACGTTTGTCCCCGTTTCGAAAACGTAAGCTTTCGGCAGTTTGGCGTCTCCGTTCCCTTTCAAATACTGCTCAAAGAATGGGAAAAGGATGTTTTTGCGATAAAAATCTCCGGTGTTCGAGGCGAAGTTGGCCCGTCCGAGATGTTCGCCATCGTATCGCGCCCAACCACCATGCACCCAGGGACCGACGACCAAAGCGTTGAAAATTCCGGAATTGCTCTTGTCCACCGAATGGAACGTTGTGAACGGGCCTTGGAGATCCTCGGCGTCGAACCAACCTCCAACGGTCAGCACGGCACAGTGGATGTTCTTCAAGTGAGGTGCGAGGTCGCGAGCCTTCCAGTAGTCATCGAAGGTATCGTGACGCATCTGGTCATCAAATAGCTCGCTCTTGCCCTGAAGGAGCTTCGAGAGATTGCTGATCGATCCGGCATTCAGATAAAAATCATAAGCGTCATTCGTGCCGTAATCGAAAGAACCGAAGTTCTTAGGAGGCAGCTGAGGGTTGTTCTGCGGCTTGAAGAAAGCATAGAACCCGAAATTCGCCGCCAGCATGAAAGCCCCACCGTGATAGGCGTCATCTCCCATGAAGAGATTCGTCATGGGAGCCTGGGGTGAAGCTGCTTTCAGAGCAGGGTGCGAATCAATCATGCTGGCGGAAGTAAAAAAGCCGGGATAGGAAATGCCCCAGATTCCTGCCTTCCCGTTATTGTTGGGAACATTTTTCAGGAGCCATTCGATCGTGTCGTAGAGATCGCTCGCGTCATCCGTATCCTTGTTTGACTTCTTATTGTCGATGTGCGGACGCATCTCGACGAAAGTGCCCTCCGACATGAACCGGCCGCGCACGTCCTGAAAGACGAAGATGTACCCGGCCTTATCAAAATCGGGAGAAGGGCCGAGCTGCGTACGGTATTGATCGACTCCATACGGCCCGACGCTGTACGGTGTCCGATCAATCAAGAACGGATAAGAGCGGGACGCGTCCTTGGGCACGTATACGGACGTGAACAGGTGAACTCCGTCGCGCATGGGAATGCGGTATTCGAATTTCGTGTAATGGGCCTTTACCTCAAAATCCTGGCCTTCTGGCCGGTTTTGGGCCAAGAGGCTGGTTATCGAAACACAGAACGCGACGATCAGGATAGAAAAATGCCTGCGCATAGGCTCTCCGGTTGAGGACTTCAGCCAATCGGCAAAGCTACATTCGCGGCGGTCGCGAGGTCAAGTAGCTGCGCCTCGACGCGGTACAATAGAGCTTTGCGGAGATTGCCCCGGACGGACTGTCTGGCGCGGCTGCTGGAGGATCATGTTCGAGGTCACGGTAGAAGATTCGTTTGCCGCAGGGCACTACCTGCGCAACTATAAAGGCAAGTGCGAGAACCCGCACGGCCACAATTACAAGATACGTGTCACTCTGGCGGGTGCCGAGTTAGACAAAGCCGGCCTTTTGCTGGATTTCAAGGATCTGCGCGAAGTCATGAAGCACGTCATTGAGAGGCTCGATCATCAGATGATCAATGACCTCGATCCCTTTACGGTCATCAATCCATCCGCCGAGAACCTCGCGAAGTATTTCTATGATCAATCCAACTCGCGGTTGCAGACCGTGACGAACGGCCGGGTGCGAGTCAAGGATGTGACAGTTTTTGAGACGGATACGACCACAGCAAAGTATTCGGAGTAGCCGCTAACTCCAGAGCGCTGTGAAGCTGCTATGCAGATCACCGAAATTTACAAATCACTTCAAGGAGAGTCGACCCACGCGGGCTTGGCCTGCGTATTTGTCCGCCTTACTGGATGCAATCTCCGCTGTACGTGGTGTGATAGCGAATACACATTCCAGGGCGGCCGAAGGATGAGCATTGGAGAGATCCTCGACGAGGTTTCTCGGTTGAGCCCTGGGGGTGGTCTGGTCGAGATCACCGGCGGTGAGCCGATGCTGCAGGAACGTGAACTTGTTCCGCTCATGCAAACTCTGGTCGAGGAAAGTTACACCGTTTTGCTTGAGACCAGCGGAGAACGTCCTCTGGAGCGAGTTCCTGCCGAGGTGATCAAAATTGTCGACGTAAAGTGCCCGGATTCGGGCGAAGGCGATACCTTCAGCCGCGAGAACCTGGAAGCCCTCACGCCGCGGGACGAGGTCAAATTTGTGCTCAGCAGTCGCGTAGACTACGATTTTGCGCGGGATTTCGTAAATCGCCATGACCTTGCGCGCCGGGTGAATGCAATTCTTTTCTCCCCAGCATTCCGCAAGGATGCGACCGGCGCTCGCGACAGCTCCCACTGTTTGCTTGATCCGCGGGAGCTTGCCGAGTGGATGATTGCTGACAACGTTCCCGCACGGTTGGGATTGCAGTTGCACAAATTCATCTGGGATCCAGCAGTAAAGGGCGTCTAAACCGCCGCTGAATCTTCATTGACTACTCCGAACAAATCGCGTGCGGTCGTGCTGCTCAGTGGGGGTATGGACTCCTGCGTGTGCGCCGCGCTGGCCGCGCGCGATTATGATGCAGCTGCCGTTCACGTGAGTTATGGGCAGCGCACTGAAGAACGGGAAAGGCAGTCCTTCCTGGCAATCTGTCAGCGCCTTAAAATCCACGACCGATTGATGGTTCGTAACGAGGCCCTGCGTCAGATTGGCGGCTCGGCACTTACGGATGAGTCGATCGATGTGCCCGAGTCCGAATCGGTGGGGCGGAGCATTCCCGTCACCTATGTGCCCTTCCGCAACGCTCATTTTCTGGCGGTTGCGGTCAGCTGGGCTGAGGTGATCGGCGCGGAGAAGGTTTACATCGGAGCAGTTGAACCGGATAGCTCCGGCTATCCGGATTGCAGGCCCGCATACTATAAGGCGTTCAATGAAGTCGTGAAGGCGGGGACCAAAGAGGGCCGAATTGAAGTCGTAACCCCTTTGATCGCCATGCGAAAGTCCGAGATCGTGCACCTTGGTCTTGAATTGGGTGCGCCCTTCGATTTAACGTGGTCGTGTTACAGCCGCGAAGACCGCGCCTGCGGAGTCTGTGACAGTTGTGCCTTGCGCTTGCGTGCTTTCGAAGCCGCAGGGGTGCAAGATCCGATTCCGTACGCAGCAAGCTAGCGGCTTTGCGCATATACCGTGGCCAGATCTGGTTACGCATCAGAAGATGACGGCCACGAGGAAGAATTTCGTTGCCGGGAGGCAAACAATGAAGAAGCATTTAGCAATCATTAGCACCATGGTTTTGGCGCTGGGACTGTGCTCATCGCAGGTTCTCGCGCAAGCTTCAGGAACTGTGAAAGGCGTCTGCAAAGACGCCCAGGGTAAACCGATCGCCGGAGGCGTGGTCCAATATGACAATCTGGACAACGGCCAGAAGTACAACCTGAAGACGAACAATAAAGGCGAGTACTTTTCTCTGGGCCTAACGCCCGGCAAGTACAAGGTCACTCTCTATCAAACTCCAGAGGACCAAAAGGCCAATAAAGAGCTGTACCACATCGGCAGCTTCCCGGTAACGCTCGATGAAAACACTCTCGACCTCGATCTGCAGAAAGAAGCGGAGAAACAGGCCAGGGGAGAAGGTTTAACTCCTGAGGAGCAGAAGGCCCGTCAGGAACAAGCGGCCAAGCAGCAGAAGGAAGTCAACACCGTAAAGAGCCTCCAAGCCAAGCTCGATGCTGCCAACGCTGCGATTCAGGCAAAGGATTACCAGACGGCCATCACGAATCTCACCGAAGCGAATCAGATCGATCCGAGTCGCGACGTATTGTGGTACCGCTTAGGAGATGCATACCGCTTATCGGCTGCGACGCAGACGGACCCGTCAGAAAAACAGAAAGAGTTTGGCTCGGCCATCGATTCGTACAACAAAGCCATTCAGCTTCTGCAGGACAACATTCAGGCGGGCAAGGAGAAGGACGCGGCAAAGGCCAACCAAAAACTCTCTGGGTTTTACACCAATCTCGCCGATGCCTACGCCAGAGACAAGAAGATCGATGACGCGGTAAAGAGCTATGAAGCCGCCGCTAAGGCCGAGCCTGCCTCTGCGGCCAGCGCTTACTTCAACATCGGAGCTGTCTATACCAATGCGGGTCGAGTGGACGACGCTAACGCAGCGTTCGACAAATGCATTGCGGCAGATCCGAATCGGGCTGACGCTTATTACCAGAAAGGCGTGAATTTGTTGGGTAAAGCCACTCTCAAGGGCGATAAGACAATCGCGCCCCCAGGTACGGCCGAAGCCTTCCAGAAGTATCTCGAACTCGCTCCCAATGGCCCTAATGCCCAAAGTGCAAAGGATTTATTGGCGAGCATCGGGTCCAGTGTGGAAACGAGCTACGGCACAAAGAAGAAGCCAAAGAAGTAAGCCATTGTCTATCAATGAGTTGCAGGAGTCAGGGCGGCCTTCTGAGGCCGCCCTTGCTGCTTGGGGCCGGGCGACGTTACCAAGGACTATGCACTACATGGGCTTAGCCAGGAAGCATCCCTCGCGCTAAATTGAATCATCAGCAATCTTCCATTCTGTGGTGCGTGCGATTCCGGTATGTGAGGAAGAATGGCAGCACCGACAATAGCCCCAATTTCCGTTTCTCTTGAAGGCTTTTCTGGGAATGACAGCGTAGCTACGCCTGCGTTGCTGGGCGCGATGTTGCGTGCTGCCGACAAGATCAGCGACCTGATCTTTTCGCCGGGCCGCCCTCCGCAGGTCCAAGTCTACGGTCAAATGATTCCGGTGCAGGTCCCCGGTTTGACCGTCCTTTCCGCCGACGACACGCGGCATATCGCGGCTGATTTGATTGGGGACAACAAACAGGCCATCACAACGCTCAGAGAGCACGGAGCCTGCGACGTTTCCTACGGGTTGCCGGGACTCGCACGGTTTCGCGTAAACGTGTTTATTCAACGGGGCAGTTGTGCAGTGGTCATGCGCGTGATTCCAACCGTTATCCCCGACTTTGCCGCGCTGCGTCTGCCACAGCAATTGTCAGATATCACCAAGCTGCGGGATGGCATTATTCTTGTCACTGGATCGGCCGGTTCCGGTAAGTCCTCGACATTGGCAGTCCTTCTCGATGCCATCAATCGCGAGAAGTACTATCACATCATCACCATTGAAGATCCCATCGAGTTCCTGCACAACCACAAGTGTTCGACGATTCACCAGCGCGAACTGCACAGCGACACTCCAAGCTTTGCTCATGCCTTGCGCTCGGCTATGCGCCAGGCGCCAAAAGTCATTCTGGTCGGCGAGATGCGGGACCGCGAGACGATCGAGATCGTCCTCGAAGCCGCCGAAACCGGGCACCTCGTCTTTTCCAGCCTGAACACCATGGACGCCTCGAAGACGATTGAACGCATTGTGAGTTCATTCTCGCCATCCGAGCAGCAGTCCGTGCGCGAGCGCTTTGCCAAATCGTTCCGATACATCATCTGTCAGCGTCTCATGTCCAAGAGGGATCGTAGTGGGCGGGTCGCCGCCTTCGAGATACTGAAGGCAAATCCGCGTACCCGCGAATGCATCGAGAAGGGCGAGCGCGAAAATAGCGCTTTACTCGATGCCATGAAGGCGGCAAGCTCGGAAGGCATGCAACACTTCGACTCCGAGATTGCCAAACTGGTGAGCGATCGCGTTGTTGATCTTGAGACCGGACTCTCTTTCGCCACCAACCCCGCTGCGTTAGGGCAAGAACTGGCACGATAGGACTTCCTCTTACCTCAATTTCGATCTGGCCACCGCGAGCCATTATCAGTTCTTGCTCCCAAGGCTGTTATCATCCGTAAATTCGGAGGTCTTGATGCCCAAACTCGCACTTTTCTGCCTGCTCGCGTTCGCAACCGTCGCCGCAGCCCAGGAGTACGACCTTGTTCTCGAAGGCGGACGCGTTATGGACCCAGAGACTGGGCTGGACGCTGTCCGCAACGTGGGCGTGCGAGATGGGAAGATTGCGCGAATTTCAACCGAATCCTTGACGGGAAAACGCGTGATTCAGGCCAAAGGCCTGGTCATTGCGCCCGGATTTATTGACCTGCATCAGCATGGGCAGGATCTTGCCAGCGAGCGCGTCAAAGCCTTCGATGGAGTCACAACCGCACTCGAAATGGAAATCGGCGCTCCGGATGTTGCGCAATTCCTGAAATCCAAGCAGGGCAAGTCGCTCATCAACTATGGCTCGACCGCGAGCCACGTGGCCGCACGCTCTCTGGTTTTCGGTGCCCCTTTGCCCGAGGGCACGATCCTTCCGAAAACCGGTCCTGCGACGGAACAGGCTGCGACTCCCGAGCAAATCTCCAAAATCGAACAGCGGCTTCGGGAAGAATTCAAAGCCGGTGCTCTTGGAGTCGGCATGGGGATTCAGTACGTTCCGGGTGCAAGTCGCTTAGAAGTCATCGACATGTTCCGGTTGGCGACCGAGAACAAGCTTCCCGTCTACACTCACATGCGCAGTTTCGGGAAGCTTGATCCCGGCTCCGACATCGAAGCGGTGGAAGAAGTCATTGGGGCGGCTGCCATTTCGGGTGCACCGCTTCACATCGTTCATGTCAACAGCACCTGCCTGCAAGAGACCCTCGAATGTCTGTCGATGATCGCCGGCGCTCGCGCACGCGGGCTTGATGTCACTACAGAAGCTTATCCCTACATCGCCGGCATGACGGCCATCAACTCCGCCGTATTCAACCCTGGATGGCGCGAGAAGATGGGTATCGATTATGGCAACATTGTGCTTCCTAATACTGGCGAGCACCTTACAAAAGGGCGCTTTGAACAATTACGCAACTCAGCCACGCAGCAATGGGTTTTGATCTTTGCCAATACGCAGGAAATGATCGACGCAACCATCCCTAACCCACTGATCATGTTTGCCAGTGATGGAGCCGAAGGTCATCCTCGGAACGCAGGAACGTTTTCACGAGTTCTCGCCCAGTATGTCCGGGAGAAACGAACGCTGACGTTGATGGAAGCGCTTCGTAAGATGACGCTCATGCCCGCGGAAATGCTGGAGCGTTCCACTCCGACCGCACAGAAGAAGGGACGGCTGCAAGAAGGAGCCGATGCGGATATCGTGGTGTTCGATCCGCAGACGATCAGCGATCGAGCGACTTTCCAAAAACCAATGGAGCCAAGCGTTGGAGTTCATGAGTTGATCGTAGGCGGGACTCTGTTGATCGATGACGGAAAGATGCAGACTGATGTGTACCCAGGGAAAGCGATCCTCGGCCCAGGCAAGGCGCAGTGATCAGCTGTGGTCCGTCTTGCCGCTTAGAAGATCAAGCGCATGAGGCAGCAAGCCGGCTACTGCTTGAAGAGATTCAACGGCTCCAGCAGGGCTGCCGGGAAGGTTCAGGATGAGGGAACCACCCCTTACTCCACAGACGGCTCGGCTGAGCGCAGCGAACTGAGTTTTCTTTGTCCCCTCAGCGCGCATTTTCTCCGCAACACCCTCCACGAGACGTTCACATACAGCCATCGTGGCCTCAGGCGTAACATCCCGGGCAGCGATTCCTGTACCCCCGGTAGTCACGATGAGCTGTACCTCTCGGGCCAGGCGTATCAGGAGATTTTGAATCTGGACCAGATCGTCGGGAATGACTTCACGCACTTGAACCGAGACGTGGAGGGCTTCAAGAACTTCGGCAACTGCAGGCCCGGACCGATCTTCGCGCTTGCCCTGAGCGCACGAGTCGCTGACGGTCACAACAGCGGCGGTGTAGGTGGCAGCTTCAGCCATCGAGCAGGACGTCTTCCTCTTCCTCTCTTGCTCGTACGGGCGAACGCGCGGGAGTAGATGGTGCGCTTGGAACAGGTGCGGATTCAACAGCGGGGGGCTCGCCCTCCGCACCGTCCCGAGTAGATTCGTCCAGCAGACGCAAGCCTTCCATTAACAGGCCTTGGGTGTTGAGCTGGGTCGTTTCTTTGTCCGTCTTACCTTCGAAATCGAGCTGGAAGTTACCGCCTGTCCAACGCAGCACCTTGAAGACCGCGGCATCACCGACCAGTGATCCATACGTCGCGTGCTTGACCTGACCTTCAACGAAAAACACTTCGCATTTGTCACCGTCATTACTAAGCGACAGCTGGCAGCTCTTGCGGCCCATCTCCAGAGACTGCATCAGATCGATCACGTTCATCTGGGACAGGTTTCCGCGAACAACACCATCCGACGGGGCAGTCTTTGCCATCTTCTCCAGTGCGATACGGTCGATGGTGCGCTTTACGCGGCGAATCGCTTCTTTCAGGAAAAAAGGCTTTTCCAGATAGTCATCGGCCACATCCTGAGGCGAAAGTCGCTCCGTGATATCGGCTTTGCTCGCCATCAGAACGGTCGAAAAGTTCGCAGTTGCCGGGCGGCTTTTCAACTTCTCGACAAGCTGGCGGCCATCCATGCCCGGCATGCGGTAATCGCAGACTAAGAGATCGGGCGCGTCATCGACCGCTTTGAGCAAGGCATCGGCTGCATCGGTGGCAGTTGTCACTTTGGCGAGGGACGACAATGCATGTTGAAGCATTCCCAATACCATCGGATTGTCATCCACCAGCAGAAGTTTGACGTTGTCAGCCATGAAGTTATCGCACGCCGCTATCTGGCGCGCCGGTACTCGCCGCTCTTGCCTCCGGTCTTGCGCTCCAGAACGATTTCGCGAATCTCAATGCTCTTATCAGCAGCTTTTAACATGTCGTAGATCGTCAATGCCGAAACGCTGACCGCCACCAAAGCTTCCATTTCAACGCCGGTTTCAGCCGTTGTGGCAACTTTCGAGCGGATTGCGAGGCCATTCTCGCATACGCGCACGGTCACTTCAACGAGCGACAGTGGCAACGGGTGACACATCGGAATCAATTCCGATGTACGTTTGGCCGCCATGATGCCGGCAATTCGAGCCACTTCCAGCGGATCGCCCTTCGGATTCTGCGGCAGCGCTTTCAGCACTGCAGCACTGACAGCGACAAATCCGCTGGCTTCCGCCTCGCGTTTCGTGGCGGGCTTGCCGGAAACATCCACCATGCGGGCCTGCCCTGCGCTGTCGTAGTGCGAGAGTCTCTTCGGCATGCCAGACTTGGGTACTTCCAATTATCTTACATGCACCTGAGTCGAACTCTCTCTCAACCTTATCTCAGGAGGACGGAGACATGTTCCCCAGCCGAAATCGTTTCCCGATCCGTAGGAACTACGATGTAACAGTCCGCCCGCGCCGTGGCCGCCACGTCTCCGGAGCCCTGCCAACGCACAAGTTCGACCTGCGAGTTCTCAAATTCGCCCGACAGGATCGCCGGGAGAAAGCGCTTTAAGCCCGGTCTTACTTTGATTTCGGATTTCAGCTTGGCGAAAACGAACCGCAGTTTCCGAGCAGACATGCCGGCTAGGGCTTCCAGCATCGGCCGGGCAAACAGTTCAAACGTCACCATCGTCGAAACGGGATTGCCCGGGAGCCCGAAGAAATAAGTACGATTTTTTTCATTCGAGGGCGCGCACCTGCCAAATACAACGGGACGGCCGGGCTGGATCTTCGCTCCCGTAAAAAAGAAATCGGCGTTCAGTTCCGCCAGGACTTGCTCGACAAGATCGTAGCGCCCCATCGACACCCCTCCGGTCATAAGCAACAAATCTGCCGTGAGTCCCTCTGCGATGAGCCTGCGTAGCTGAGTTGGCTCGTCCGGTGCAATCGGCAACAGCACGGGCTCTCCGCCCGACTGGGCGATCTGGACTGAAAGTGAATAACTGTTCGAATTCCGGATTTGTGTGGGGCCCGGAGTAGTTCCGACGTCGACAATTTCATCGCCTGTGGTCAGCATCGCAACTCGCGGACGTTTATAGACCTGCAATTCCGGTTTGCCGACCGACGCGACAAGAGCAATCGCAGCATCGTTCAAACGAGTTCCGCGATCGATCAGCACGCTCCCTTTCTTAGCTTCAGCTCCGCGCGGAACAATGTTGTCACCCGATGAAGCGCCCCTCGAGATTTCGACTCGACTACCTTGCTGAGAAGCGTATTCGACCATCACCACAGCATCCGCCCCGTCCGGAACGGGGGCGCCCGTCATAATGGATACGGTTTGCCCTGCTCCAATTCGTTCGGGAAGATTGGTGGATGCTTCTCCGGCCCTGATTTCTCCCACAGATTCGAACGTGGCCGGCAGGTTCACCAAATCGGCGGAGCGAACAGCGTAGCCATCCCGCGTGGAGCGTGGGAAAGGCGGAATATCGCGGTCAGCGGTTACCACCTCGGCCAGCACGCGACCGGCTGCCGAGAGCAGCATGGCACTCTCCACCGCTGGTGCCCTAACGCTTGCCGCGTGTATTTCCACCGTGTGCCGCGCATCTTCGAAGCTCAAAACCAAAGAGGAAGTCGTACCGTCTGGCATTCAGAAATCATAGATGGCCAGCGCCCCGGCTGACATATCTGTTTTTCATCACGTAAACTAATTTATTCGGCTTGAAACGGATCGGGCACATCCTGGCGCGCTACACCGCATGGGTTCTGGGACTCATGAAGGTGCTCGGCATTTGGGGCGTTTTTGTTATCGCATTTGCCGACAGTGCGCTGCTCGGCATGCCCGTCGACTTCATTGTCGCGACGTATGTGTACCAGGATCGAAAGCGGATGCTGCTCTACGTTGCTATGGCTTCGCTGGGATCAGCCCTCGGCAGCATACCCCTGTATCTGATCGGCTATGCCGGCGGAGAGAAAGTCCTTCGAAAGCGGATCAGCGAGGAGCGATTCCTCAAGATTCATCGCTCTTTCGAGCGAAATGAATTCTGGGCCCTGATGTTCCCCGGAATGCTGCCCCCGCCCATGCCATTCAAGATCTTTGTGCTTGGGGCCGCGGTCTTCGAGATGAAGTTCCGCGATTTCCTTTTCGCGATCTTCGCCGGGCGGTTCGTCCGCTTTTTAGTGCTTTCCCTTCTCGTGCTTTGGTTCGGCCCGGAAATCATCAGCCACTTCGGAGGCGTCTTCAAGCAACACTGGATGCTACTTTCGGGAGCAATCCTGGAACTGGCGCTCATCCTCTGGCTGATGTTATTGCGAAGGTCTAAAAGAAAATCGGCGGCGTCTCAACCGAAGAACGCCGCCGATTCCGAATAGACAGACCGCTAGGCCTGCGATGAATTAAACAGCAGGCGTGCCGTGACTGGATTTCCGGATCGCTCCCGCAATCGCCTGAGCCAGTACAGGAACCCCGAACATCACTCCGGTGAACAGCAGATCTCCGACGACGCTTCGCCGGAAGAACGGCAACCCGGCGTCATAGCAGGCAAGAAGTCCAGAGAACGTCCGCGGATACATGTTCCATGCGGCCCACACCGCTAAATTGCTGACCAAGAAAAATGAGATAGAACCAGTCAACGCTGTCCCTAAAATCCGGACCGCACCTGAATTTTCTTTAATGGTCGAACCAAGCCACAGCATCGCTCCGTACCATGCCCACGTCACAAAGTGATCCCAACTGAACGGATAGCGGTACACAAGCGTAGTGAGGGCAACATCAGAGGCGGCCAAAACCGCCAAGGGAACCCACATTTGTTTGCGGGATGCCCGCGCACCGAAGTACAGCAACGCAGCTCCCACCGGGGTGAAAGCAAGAGGATGCGGCATGAACCGCACTGCAACCGCGAAGAGCAGAAAAATGTAGGCCAGCATGATCACCTCTCCAGACGAATTTCTATTCTGTGCGCTGCTGACTCTGGCGTCAAGAGGAGCATACCTAGAAGTTGTTGGACGTTTCTAGCGAGCCCAGGATATGACATTCGCCACAGACGTTTCTTTCATCTCTTTCACTTCTTTCCAAACCTTGTCTTCCGAAACGGCTTTAGCCGTTGAGGCATCTGCTGTGTGCGGGCAGAGTCGGCGCGGTAGAGGAAAGCAGATCCTCGCTTGGCACGCAATGAGAATACCTTTAAGATATGCGCCGCCCTAATGCCCGTCGCGATCGGGCTCAATAATTTCTCTTCCGTCCTTCTCATACACGTCGCCCACAACGCGCAAATTCCTATCTAGTTTCACAGCTGCACTCAGAGTCTTTCGCGGGCGGCGGTCGCGCCGCATAGCGTCGGGCAGTCCCAGATAGCGAAGGTCCTGAAAAGTCACAACATAGCCGCCCTCTGTGCCATCGAGAGTCTCGGTTTCGGTAATCGGATATTGCGCCCAGTCCAGGTAAACACGCCCCAAGTAAGATCTCTTCGCAGCCAGCGTGATCGGAGTTTCTTCCGGCTTGTAGTGAATCTCCATTCGGTCTTCGGGATCAACTTCGGGAGCCAGCGAGTCGACCGGTGTTAAAGCGAAGAAAGTCGGAGTTTCAACGACTCCATACCAGTGAAAAGGATCGACCCACTTCGGGTAGGCCGAAACCCGCAACGGATCCGCACCTTTGTATGTTCGAGCCTCGAGCGCGTTGACGGCCCGACGGTGCTCATAATCCCGCACTCCCCACATCAGCACGATCCCGGTGAGAGCAAGCGTCGCGGCAACGCGCCCGCGCGGTACCCGGCTATGCGCTCCGATGTCTCGGTCAACTAAGAAAAAGATCGCCGGAACCGCCAGGCCCAAGATCAGCAGAACCAGCATCACGGGTTCGACAATAAAAACGATATCCCACGAATACCACTTCTCTGAAAAGGGCCAGAACGGGCGCACGCCATAGTTATTGGTGAAATCCAACAGGATATGGCTGAGTCCAGCAAGGCAGGCATAAAAGAAGAGCAGTCCCCACCGAGGAGAAAGCTTCGGATTATTTGTCCGACGACCACGAATTCGCCAGATCAGGTACACAAACCCGAGCACAACGATTGCATCGATAGGAACGCCGAGAAAGGAATGTGTGAAGCCGCGATGATGCGCGAATCCGAACGTGCGCCCCCAAAATCTTCCGAGAACATCCAGATCAGGAGCTTCGGCGGCGAGCGTGAGCGTCAGCGTAGCGAGCGCTGTCTTGCGGTTGAGTCCGGCGCGCCCCATGCACGCGCCGGTCAAAAAGTGTGTGACCGGTTCCAAGCAGAAAAGTATTCTATTGCATCAAGCACCCGCGGAAGGCGCCAGCAATGTTAACGCGTCGGGCACAATCGTGATTTCTGCGGGCAGGCTACCGATCAATTCGCCATCGGCCTCCACGTAAATCTTCGGCTGAAGCACTTCAGCACCAGGCTTCCGCACATATTCACACGACACTTTCGCCATGTACGCTAATTCGATTCCCGGAACCTGCCACGTCCTCCGCAACACGCTCCTGGTCACGTAGGCGAGATACGCGACCCGGTGACCCGTGTGGCAAAGAATCACTCGCAAGTCGTTGCGATCAAGGGACGCCCCCGGAGCAAGTTCCCTTACCACCCCGCCGAAGTTCCGGATTCGGACCGCCATAAGTTCTGTCACATCGGCATTCTTAACGGTACTGTCACCGGGTTCGTTGTAAACCGCTCGGAATCGGCTCATGGGGTATGTGAACCACATGTGCCAGGCCTTTGCGTAATAGGCAGCCATCCCGAGCCGCTGTTTTGTGTCCGTATGCAGCTTGTAAAAGAGATGGGCGTCGACTCCAACACCCGCTGCGATTACGAAGAATCTGGTCTCAGTTTTGCCATCCAGATTTAAGCAAGTGATCTGTCCGAGCGCGATTCGCTTCGGGTTGGCGTGCAACGCGCATTTCGCGGCAGCGGGGATATTGCGGGGGATTCTCAAATCGCGGGCTAGCGCGTTAGCGGTCCCGATCGGCAGAATTCCCAACGCGATGGACGTCTTGGCGAGAACCTGCGCGATATTGTTGATGGTACCGTCGCCACCGCACGCGAAGACCGTATCGCACCCGCCTGCCACCGCAAGACGAGCCTCATCCCCGGCATGGTCGCGCGATTCGGTCGGCAACAGGTCAGCTTCGACGCCAGCATCCCTGAGTATCGAAAGCGCCGCCTGCAATTCGCGTTGTCGTTGCTTGCTGCCGCCGGAGTCCGGATTGTAGAGAAGAACCGCCTTCCGCATACCTGGTTGAAGCTGGATTGTACCTGAGGGAAACGAGGCCTCAGCAGTTCTTGGCGCTTGGGCAGACACAATGCGTGTGGAGCATTCCGTCTCTATATCGAGCCACTGCGATTGCGCTACGATAGCTGCTCTTTGTGGGGGAGATTCCTATGAAGCTGTTTACGGCCCTGTCATACGCCTTCTTTTTGATGCTCCCGGTCGTGGGATACGGCCAGTGTAGCTTGCCAGGCGTTCCATCCTCAGGCACTGAGGACTCCACATTCGACGCGTACGTCACTCAGAATGGCCCTGGCTGGACCGGTGCGGACGGCACCTACTCTGTCGCTCTACCCGACGGAACCAATCTCTGGATCTGGTCCGATTCATACATCGGTACCGTTGATCCCACGACCAGACTGCGCAAGAGTACCCTCTTCACGGCTCACAACTCACTCACAGTTCTGAACCGAGCAACGGGCTCGTGGACCACAGTGGGTTATCCGCCAAAAACCAGTTCCTATTTTGTGCCTACGAATAAAAAAGACTGGTTCTGGGTAGGCGACGCAGTCGTGGTGCAGCCAAGTCCCGGCAAATATCAAATCAAGGTCATGCTGGTCGAGTGGACCGGAGCCTACAAGTTGGTCGGCCACTCTCTCGCCACCTTGTCTTGGCCCAGCCTGTCTATGGTCTCAATTGTTCCGATCACTGGGTTAGACACCACCTTGACTTGGGGAACAAAGATCCTTCAGGTTGGAAATACCTACTACGTCTATGGGCTCAAGGACCCGGGCACCGATACCAAGACTCCCTATATTGCCCGTATGTCGTCACTTAACAACCTCACCAAAGCAAGTTCGTGGCAGTTTTGGAATGCTGGTCAACACAAGTGGCTGGCTGGGGAATCCAGCGCCACGTCCATGAGCGGTGTATCCGCTGTGACTCCCGAGTACTCTGTCGACCAGATGTCGTACAACGGTGGGAAGTTCTACCTGATGGTCGGCATGGACCCGCAGAATCCTCCATATCCGCTATGGGACGCGGTTACTACCTGGTACTCCTGCTCGCCACAAGGTCCCTGGTCCAACAAGACCACGGTCTATACGACTCCGGAAGGCGGAGCGAGTGGGTGCAAGGTCGGCACGCTCGTCGCATATAACGCCAAGGCTCACTCAGAGTTCACAGACTCTGACGGCGTTCTTGTTTCTTACAACGTGAATGCGAACGACTCATCGGACCTGGTCTGCGCCAACGACTACATGCCCCGCTTCGTGCGCGTTCCGATCGCCGGCGTGACGGATAGCCAGCCTAAATAGCCAATGGGGACAGTCTGCCTTGACCGTCCCGCGCAAGCCAAGGCAAGCGGCTGTCCGATTGCCCCGCATATAATCTTTTGCGATGCCTGCGGCCAAAAACATCGAAAAAAACATAGAGACTCTGCGCAACAAGATCCGTCATCACGAGCATCTCTATTACGTCCTCGACCAGCCTGAGATCAGCGATCAGGATTTCGATCGCCTGATGCAAGAGTTGAAGGATCTCGAGGCCGCGCACCCATCGCTGATCACACCCGACTCTCCGACGCAGCGGGTCGGCGGCAAGCCACGCGAAGGCTTCGTGAAAGTCCGCCACTCCTCGCCGATGCTGTCGCTCGACAACACCTATAACGAAGAAGAACTGCGCGCCTGGGAACACCGCGTGCACGAACTGAGCGGCCGAAAAGATGTCGACTATGTTTGCGAATTAAAGCTCGATGGCATGTCCCTCTCCGTCGGATATCATGACGGCCATCTTGAGCGTGGGGTCACTCGCGGCGATGGCACGACTGGCGAAGATGTCACGCTTAACGTTCGCACGGTGCATTCCATCCCGCTCTCAGTTGATAAAGACAAGCTGAAGAAGGCGGGCATTCCGGCCGATTTCGAAGCGCGAGGCGAACTCCTGATGCCGACCGCCGCATTCAAGAAACTGAACGCCGAACGCGAGCGTCTCGGCTTGCAAACGTTCGCCAATCCTCGCAATTTCACGGCAGGAACGGTCCGGCAGCTTGACGCCAGCATTACTGCGCAGCGCCGGCTCGACTATTTCGCCTACATGCTGCTGCAGAACGGCCGTACCTACTTTGACCGCCATTCGAAAACGCTCGACGCGCTCGAGGCGGCCGGTTTCAAAGTCAACCCGCACCGCAAGCTTGTCCACTCGATGGAGGAGGTCTGGAAGTTCATCCAATCGTGGGAGGAGAAGCGCGACTCGCTTCCGTACGAGATCGACGGAATCGTCATCAAGGTCGATCGCACGTCGCTGCAGGACGAACTGGGCTTTACGGGCAAGGCTCCGCGCTGGGCAATCGCCTACAAGTACGCCGCACGTGCTGGCATCACAAAACTCGAAAATGTGCGCTGGCAGGTAGGTCGCACGGGAAAGCTAACCCCCGTGGCTGAATTGGCTCCTGTTTCCATTGGTGGCACAACCGTTCGCAACGCAACTCTCCACAACATGGACGAGGTCGAGCGCCTGGGCGTCAAGATCGGCGACTATGTGCAAGTCGAGCGTGGCGGCGACGTCATCCCCAAAGTCGCCAAGGTGATCGAGGATAAGGACCACGCTCGTGGAACGCAGGCGATCGAAGCGCCACAGAAATGCCCGGTTTGCCATACCGATGTTGTGCGGACGGAAGGCGAAGTCGATTACCGCTGCGTGAATGCCAATTGTCCCGCGAAGCTCGTGGGCACCATCCTCCATTTCGCCTCGCGCGGCGTCATGAACATCGACGGCATGGGAGAGTCGCTTGTCGCTCAACTTATCGAGCGTGGCTTGGTCAAGAACGTTGCTGATATTTACGACCTCACCAAGAAAGACCTGCTCAGCCTCGAGCGGTTCGCCGACAAATCAGCCCAGAACATTCTCGATGAAATCGAAAATTCCAAGCAGCTTCCCTTGGAGCGAGTGATTTACGGACTTGGCATCCGCATGGTCGGCGAGCGCACGGCTCAATTCCTCGCCGAACACTTCGGATCGATGGAGGCGCTGGAGAACGCCAGCCTTGAAGAATTACAGAATGTTGGCGAAGTTGGCCCCAAGATCGCGGAAAGTATTGTCGAGTTCTTCCACAATCCGGCAAATCGCAAGCTCGTCGAGCGGCTAGGCAGAGCAGGGCTGGCATTCAAAGGTGAAAAGAAAGAGCGCGGCACAAAACTGGCAGGCAAGACATTTGTTCTGACGGGCACCTTGGCGAAGTACACGCGCGACGAAGCCAAGAAGATGATCGAAGATGCCGGAGGAAAAGTGTCAGGCTCCGTCAGCAAAAAAACTGACTACGTCGTTGCAGGCGCTGATGCCGGCTCAAAGCTGGACAAAGCCAAAGAACTGGGGGTGTCGACAATCGATGAGAAAGAACTGGAAAACCTTCTGAAGTAGCGCCGGCGTCTCGAAGGCTGCCGTGTGGGCGTCCGCGCCACCACCCCGTGGGCAATCACGGCCGCCCTAGAGCCTCCCGCATCTTCCCCCAAGTTACTTCCAATGTCTCCGGCAACACCCGTGTCTCTCCCACGACCGACACAAAATTAGCGTCGGCCACCCACCGCGGCAGCACATGCATATGGATATGCCCTGCGATCCCCGCTCCCGCCGCCTTCCCAATGTTCATCCCCAGGTTGATCCCATCAGGCCGATACAGCTTCCGCAGTACCGATTCCATCTTTTGTGAAAGCGCCATCATCTCCTGCGCCGCGTCAGTCGGGAGCTTCTGCAATTCATCGATATGCGCGTATGGCACGATCATCACGTGCCCCGGCGTATACGGATAGGTATTCAAAATCACATAGCAATGCTGTCCGCGATCCACAATCAGTGATTTGGCATCATCCTTCTCCTTGGGAGCCTCGCAGAATACGCATCCCGCGGCTTTTTCCGTCCCTGAAACGTACGCGTAGCGCCACGGCGTCCATAGATAATCCATAGCAGGGCAGGTTAGCAGATGAATCCTTTGTTACGAAACTGGAACACTGAAACATGGCTGTAACATGCGCCAGATTTGCGTTTGACACTGTTCGCGCACGGTTGTTATAGTCGAAGAGTTCCCATTGGACGCGGGTTCTTTGTAAAACGTCCGACAGCTGGGATTGTTGAAGCTCACTCGCCAGGGTGGGCCCACCACAACCAAACGACTCATCCAGCAGTCCGCTGCGCAGGTCCCGCATCCGTTACCAGAGAGGCATAATCTTGTTCGACGATACTACCGCCCCCCACAATTCAGACTCCAACTCCGCTGTTGCCACCGAAGCCGAGCCGATGATGGAGCATCACCAGACCGAAGAAAATTCTTCTGCCGACAATAACCAGTCCGCTGCCACTCCAGCGGCCGCACAAGCCGAAGACAAAACGGCTGCTACCGAGGACTTCGCCTCGGCTCTTGAGACGTTCACCACTGAAGCTGAAGAAGCCGTCAGCGAAGATCGTGTGATCAAGGGTACGGTGCTGAAGCTTACCCCTACGCACGTAGTCGTTGACATCGGTGCCAAATCGGAAGGCATGTTGGCTCTGTCGGAAGTTCTGGACCACGAGGGCAATCCCAAGTTCAAGCCGGGCGACGAAATCGATGTAATGCGCGACAAAGGAGAGGCCGAAGAAGGCTACATCCACCTCTCGCACCAAAAGGCGCAGCGTATTCACGCCTGGGAAGAAATCGAAAAGGCCTACAACGAGAAGAAGCCGATCAAGGCGCTTGTGGTCGACCGCATCAAAGGCGGCCTCACCGTTGATATCCACGGCGCGCATGCGTTCCTCCCAGGATCTCAGGTTGACCTCCGGCCGGTTCGCAATCTGGATGGCATGAAGGGTCAAACCTTCGAAGTCGCCGTGATCAAGCTGAATAAAAAGCGTGGCAACATCGTGGTTTCGCGCAAGGACCTGCTCGAAGGCGAACAGCAGGAAAAGCGCAGCAAGACTCTGGAGCATCTGGACGAAGGCTCAGTTCTGACCGGAGTGGTTAAGAACTTGACCGAGTATGGCGCGTTTGTCGATCTCGGCGGCCTCGACGGCCTGCTTCACATCACCGACATGTCTTGGGGACGCCTCACTCATCCCAAGGATCTCGTCAACGTCGGCGATCAGATCCAGGTCAAAGTTCTGAAGTACGACAAGGACAAGCAGCGCGTTTCGCTTGGATTCAAGCAGCTCACCCCTGACCCGTGGCTCGATGCCGCTCATCGTTATCCCGAGGGCGCTCACGTGCAAGGTCGTGTGATCAGCGTGACCGACTACGGAGCATTCGTCGAACTCGAACAGGGAATTGAAGGCCTCGTCCACGTCAGCGAGATGACTTGGTCAAAACGCATGAAGCATCCTTCGAAGCTGGTCAATGTTGGTGATCAGGTCGAATGTGTTGTGCTGAATGTGAATCCCACAGAGCGCCGCATTTCTCTCGGCATGCGTCAACTGGCTGCGAATCCCTGGGATTCTTTGCATGAGAAGTTCCCGGTGGGCATGACCGTCGAAGGGCGCGTCCGCAACCTCACCGACTTCGGCGCCTTCATCGAAATCGAAGACGGAATCGACGGACTCGTCCATGTCAGCAACTTGAGCTGGACCAAGCGCGTGAAGCACCCTTCGGAAGTCCTGAAGAAAGGCGACCGCGTGAAGGCCATCGTCCTCGCGATCGAGCCCGACAAGCGCCGCTTGTCGTTAGGCGTCAAGCAGCTTCAGCCCGACGTCTGGGAATCGTTCTTCCAGAATCACCACATTGGCGATGTTGTCCACGGCAAGGTCCTGCGCGTTGCGGCATTCGGCGCCTTTGTGGAGATTGCGGAAGGCGTCGAAGGCCTTTGCCACAAGTCCGAAGCGACCGACGAGGGCGGCAACCCGTTGCACCTGGAGCCCGGCATCGAGCACGACTTCAAAATCATCAAGATGAATCCAGATGAGAAGAAAGTCGGACTCAGCATTCGCGCTGTTGGCGAAGAGGCATCCCGCTCGGAAGTCGAAGCTTACAAGCAGCCCGTCTCAAGCACCAGTTCCACCATCGGCGAGCTGATCTCCTGGAAGCGCGCCAGCAACGAAGGCAACTAGGAGTTCGAACGTTACCAAGGTCGGCGGCGAGGCGGACTTTTTGTTTTCCTTCGTGAACCTTAGTGCCCTTCGTGGTCAAAGCCTTTCTTCGTGGCCTTGGCGGTTTAGGTTGTTCTTGCTGTCCGCAGTCACTGTCCCAATTAGAAATTCAAACTAGGACAGCACCCCGCAGGCTGACTTTGGACGCTCCCACCCAGCCTGTTCTAGAATCTAAAGTTTGCCTTCACTCATCTCTTCTTTAGAGGACGACCTTGCCCGAAACAATTTACGACGTAGCTATCATCGGCAGCGGCCCTGCCGGATACACTTCCGCCATCCGCGCCGGTCAATACGGCCTGAAGACCGCGCTCATTGAAAAAGACGGATTCCTCGGCGGCACCTGCCTGCACGTCGGCTGCATTCCGACCAAAGCCTTGCTCTTCAACGCCGAGCTTTGGGACCACCTCAAGGAAGCCAAGGAATACGGCATCGAAGGCGTCGACGCCCGCAAACTGAACTGGGCAGCCATTCAGGATCGCAAGAACAAGATCGTGACGAAGCACACCAAGGGTCTCGAATTCCTGATGAAGAAAAATAAAGTCGAGACCGTGAAGGGCTACGGCAAGCTCACCGGTCCCGCGCAAAACGGAATCCTCACCGTGGAAGTAGGGAATAACGGCAAATCCACGAATCTCAAAGCGAAGAACGTGATCCTCGCCACAGGCTCCGAAGCTCGCATGATCCCTGGCATGGAAGTCAGCGATCGCGTTTTGACGAATATCGAGATCCTGAGTCTGAAAGAAATTCCCAAATCACTTGTAGTCGTTGGAGCCGGTGCCGTCGGAGTCGAATTCGCCTCGATCTACCGTTCCTTCGACAGTGAGGTCACCATCGTCGAAATGCTCCCACGCCTCGTCCCCGTCGAGGACGAAGAGGTCAGCAAAGAACTCGCTCGCGTCTATCGCAAGCGCGGCATCAACTTCCACACAAGTGCAAAGGTTGACAAAGTCGAAAAGACCAAGACAGGTGTTGCAGTCACGATCACTGTCGACGGCAAACAGCAGAAGATGGAGGCCGAGAAGATCCTGATCGCCATCGGCCGCAAGCCCCGCACCCAAAACGTCGGCTTGGAGAAAACGAAGATCAAGCCCGAACGCGAATTCATCAAGGTGGATTCCTGGCAGCGCACCGACGAACCCGGAGTCTACGCCATCGGCGACATCGTCCTCGGTACGCCCCAGTTGGCACACGTCGGAGCTATGGAGGGATTGGTTGCCATCGCGAAAATCGCCGGAAAGCCCGGCAAGCCGGTGAACCGCGAGCGCATTCCCGGCGCCACGTACTGCCACCCGGAAATTGGTAGCGTCGGCCTGACCGAAACGCAAGCCCGCGAAGCCGGCTACAACCTGAAGATTGGCAAGTTCCCCTTTACTGCGAACTCGCGCGCCAGCATCGTCGGCCAGCACGAAGGCTTCATCAAAATCGTCAGCGATGCCGATTACGGCGAGATTCTGGGTGTCCACATCATCGGCCCGCAAGCAACAGAGCTGATCGCCGAAGCGGTTGCAGCGATGGAAGCAGAAATAACCGTAGAAGATCTGACGTGGACAATCCACGCCCATCCAACACTGGCCGAAGCGATGCTAGACGCATCAAACAGCGTCTACGGAATGGCAATAAATGCTTGAACTTTTCAGCCACTGATAAACGCGGATGAAGACAGATTACTTTCGTTGTCATCCTGAGCAAAGCGAAGGACAACGCAGTTCTCTGTGTCCTCTGTGGTGAAAGATTTTAATCTTAATCCGCGTGATCCGCGGCAAAGAAGTTGATCTCCATCGTCCAACTCGGCACCATCGACTACGCTACAGGCCTCCGCCTGCAGCAGCAACTGGTCGACCTCCGCAAAGAAGGAAAGATCGGTGACGTTCTTCTGTTGCTCGAGCACAGTCCGGTTATCACCCTGGGCCGCAACGCCAAAGCGCAGAATGTCATCGCCTCTCCGGAGTTTCTGAAACAGCGCCGAGTCGAACTCTTCGAATGCGACCGCGGCGGAGACGTCACCTTCCACGGTCCCGGCCAAATCGTCGGCTACCCAATCTTCGACCTCCGCGGCTTCGCCACCCCCGATGGCAAAAGAAAAACTTTAGGCGTAATCGAATTCGTCCGCCGCCTCGAAGATGTCTTGATGCGTACGTGTGCAGATTTTGCGATCGCGACAAAGCGAGTCGCTGGCTTAACCGGAGTCTGGACCGATCCAGCTTCCGAAGTTGATCAAGTCAGCCAATCCCTTCCAGACTCCTTGTCATTCCGAGCGCAAGCGAGGAATCTGCTTTCTGCCGATGCCACCACGGACCATGCCGCGACGTCCGACTCCAGCCGTCCAGTCGACCGAAGCTCGACAGCCGCTGCAGACGGACCCTCGAATATTGTCGACGAGCACGACCGGGAAGGGCACGACTTCAGTCGTGCCGGAAAGCGACCCAATGAAGGCCGGGCTTTAGCCCCTGAGGGCGAAGCCAAACTCGCCGCCATAGGCGTCCACATCTCCCGCTTCGTGACCTCCCACGGGTTCGCCCTGAACGTCAACACGGACTTAAGCTACTTCAAATTGATCATCCCTTGCGGCATCACCAGCAAGCCAGTCACCTCCATGCAGCAAGAACTCGAGCGCGAGCTAGACCTCAACACAGTAGCGGAATCGATCTCCCGAAACTTCGGAGTAGTCTTTCAATCTCAAATGCTCTGGGTCGACACAATCGACGCGCTTCTGGGCCGCACCGTAGGCACACCAATGAAAGTCCTGCAGGAACTCCGCCAGATCCACGGCGACGAAGATACTACCTGGGCGTAACTCCAAAAGCTAGCGTCCCATGGTTTGTTTCAGGAGCACCGTTTTCAGGAGCGTCGTGGAAGAGCGGCCCTTCAATGGCCGCGCCAGAGCCAATCCGAGCGAGTGCCTTTAGCCCCCGTGGTCGTGTTTGCTAGCCCATTCCCCCTCCTTCGCGATACCATCAATACATCGCGCCTTCCGCGCCGCCTTACATGGGGAATAAAAAAGCGAAGTCCAAAGCCAGCTCCAACGGCCATCGTCCGCGCAACGGATCGCGGCCGAGCCCTTCAGATCTGAAAAAGGCCGCACACGGCAACGGCCATGGGGGAAAGGTCCCCACCGGCAACAGCCACGTGGTGACGGCCGCCTCCGGCCGTCAGGTCGAGCAAAGCTCGACAAGCTCTCCTAACCAACATCTCCGTACCTATGAGATTCCCGACTACCGCCTGGAGCACCCAACCTTCACCGTCACCCAGCGAACGGAAAAAGACAAGCAAGGCCAGGAGCACGTCCGCTACGAAGTCACCGGAGACCTCGACGCTGCCGTCCCGCCCATCCGCGACTCCAAGTATCTGACCAAAGAGCAGGCCATCGAGATCTACCGCTACATGCTGCTCAACCGCAAAATGGAGATCGCCCTCGAGAACCTCTACAAGCAGGGCAAGGTCGTCGGGGGCGTCTACTTCGGACTTGGCCAGGAAGCGTGCTCCTGCGCCTCTGCCTACGCGCTCGATAACGACGACTGGTTCGCTCCCATGATCCGCAACCAGGGATCGCTCCTCGTCCGCGGCTTTGGCGCGTCCGACACCATGATGCAATACATGGCCAAAGCCGACTCGCCCACCAAGGGCCGCGACGGCACCAGCCACTTCGGCGACATCGAAAAGCGCAACATGGTTTCGCCTATCTCGATGCTCGGAGACCTCATTCCCGTTCTCTCTGGCGTAGCTCTAGGCGCGCGCCTCCAAGGACGCAATATCGCTGTCATGACCTACATCGGCGACGGAGGCCAATCCACCGGCGTCACCTACGAAGGCATCAACTTCGCCGCCGTCCAGAATCTAGGGCTGGTGTTGATCGTGGAGTCGAATCTCTGGGCCTATTCCACCCCCAGCAACATGCAGTACCGCTGCCAGGATCTCGCCGAACGCGCCATCGGATACGGGATCCCCGGCGTGATCGTCGACGGCACCGACGCTTGCCAGGTCTACGACGCAGCCCACGAAGCCGTCGAACGCGCGCGCCGAGGCGAAGGTCCCACTCTGATCGAGGCCAAGATGATGCGCATGAAAGGCCACGCCATCCACGACGCCGCGAATTACGTTCCGAAAGAAATGTTTGACTTCTGGAAGAAGCGCGACCCGCTGGCAAGATTCGAGAATTATCTGGTGAAAGATAAGAAATGGCTGACCCAAAAGGAAAATGAGGTTCTGATCGCAGAGGTGGAAGAAGTAATTGAAGCGGAAAGAGAGATTGCCGTGAACTCCCCGATGCCCACGCCAGAATCCGCCGAAGGCGGGGTCTTCTGTGAAAACGGCTGCCACGAAATCACGCCAAAGTACGGGATGCCAAAAGTGAAGAAGGGAACCGCAGCCTACAAAGAAACCGAAGCCGCAGTGCATTTGAAATAGAAAGATCCGCGAGATCCGCGTGTATCCGCGGCAAAGAAGTTTTTGACTTTGAAACCTTGAAACTTTGAAACCTGAGAAGTCAGCCCCGACAGCATGCAACTCACATACTTAGAAGCCATCCGCCAGGGTATCTGGGAAGAAATGGAAAGGGACCCGACCGTTTTCTGTCTCGGCGAAGACATCGGCATTTACGGCGGCGCCTTCAAAGTCACCGACGGATTCATCGACCGCTTTGGCCCCGAGCGCGTCATCGACACGCCCATCGCCGAGTCCGCCATTGTCGGCGCAGCCTTTGGAGCCAGCCTCACCGGGATGCGTCCTGTCGCCGAATTCCAATTCATGGACTTCATCGCCTGCGCCATGAACCAGATCTCCAACATGGTCGCCAAGACGCACTACCTCTGGGGCGCACCTGCTCCGCTCGTCTTGCGCGGTCCCAGCGGCGGATACGTGCACGGCGGCCCGTTCCACTCCCAGAATCCCGAGATGTGGTTCGTCCACAATCCCGGCCTGAAAGTCATCTGCCCGGCCACGCCCTACGACGCCAAAGGCCTGATCAAATCGGCGATCCGCGACAACAATCCGTGCGTCTTCTTCGAGCACAAATATCTCTATCGCCGGATCAAAGAAGAAGTCCCTGCGGACGATTACGTTGTTCCGATCGGAAAGGCCCGTGTAGCGAGGGAAGGCAAAGACCTGAGCATCATTACCTACGCTGCCATGGTCCATACGGCCTTGGAAGCTGCCGAAATCCTGGGCAAAGAAGGAATCGATATCGAGATCCTCGACCTGCGCTCTCTGGTGCCAATCGATCGTGACGCCATCGCCGAAACCGTGAAGAAGACGAACAAGGTCATCATCCTTCACGAGCACTCTCGCACCGGAGGTATTGCCGGAGAAATCGCCGCGATCATCAACGAAGAAGCTTTCGACGATCTCGATGGCCCTATCGTCCGCATCGCAGGCCTCGACTCTGCCATTCCATTTTCGCCTCCGCAGGAGCACCACTATCTTCCGAAGCTGGAAGACGTAGTCCGTGAAGCACGGAAGTTGAAAGCGTATTAGAGAAAGCCCATTAAGTTCAGCAACAATGTGGGGACAGCCGCCTCGGCTGTCCTCGAGTGAAGCTCGACAGCCACTAAACATCGACCTCAAAGTCGAGATAATCAACAAGCGCGCGACGATCGTCGTGCGGGAATGGAGGATGAACCTCTGGCCTCAGCCACTGAGAGCAGCGTGCAAAGCACCGAGAGCGTCGTCACCGGACGCATCCTTCGCATCCTCCTCGCGGCAGCTCTCATGCTCATCGCCGCGAACTGCTTCCTCAGGTATCTCTGGTGGACAGCCTGCTACAGCGCATGGTATGGAATCCCCAAATTAGCCGATCAATGGAGGGCCGCTGGTACTCGTGCGTCTTTGAACGGCTGGGGCGTCATCCTGCTGGAACTCGCCGGCATCGCGGTCCTGTTCACCGCAATCCGCAGCCGACCTTCATCAGGTAATGGACCGCTGACCAATGCAGCGCGTCTGATCTTCTCGACACTGATCACAGTCGTCGCAACGGCCATCTTCGCCTTGCTGCTGAGTTGGGTCAAGCAGGGCATGCAATAGGAGATTTTCCTCAATAATCTGCGGCAGTGATGTAACCCTCAGCCGCGCCGCCACTCTATGAATCTGTGCACGTAGCTGGCATCCGGAGCGCCGATTCTGCCACAATACCCACCGGGAGGTCTCATGGGCAAATTCCTGCTTGGCATTGTCTTCACGCTCGTCGTCCTGATTCTCGGTGGTCTCGGTTTCGCGATGCTCGGATTCTTCCCCACGCAAGCGAATGTGCAACCTTCTCATCTTGAGCGCCGCCTTGCTCTCGGCGCGCTCGACGCTTCGATGGAACGCCATGCTCCTCGCGTAACGAATCCTCTTATGCCGAACGATCAGAATATTGAAGATGGCATGAAGCTCTTTACCATGAATTGCGCGCTCTGCCACGGAAGCCTCGACCGCAAGCCCGCAGTTTTAGCCAACTCGTTCTATCCGCCGGCTCCAAACCTCATCTCCGATCCGCCCGACGATCCCGAATGGCACATCTTCTACACCATCCGGACCGGAGTCCGCTATACCGGAATGCCCGCGTGGGATCACGTCCTCGTCGAACAGGACATGTGGAAGATCACCATGTTCCTCTCCCACATCGACAAGCTTCCCCCCGGTGCTCAGGAGTTCTGGAAGTCCAATTTCGGAGTCTCCCCGGAACCTGAAAAGAAAGAGCCAATGAAAGACGCCGCCCACGACCATCACTGAGCCGACAGGAAATTGTGCGCCCTAAGTTTATTGCAAAGAAAAGTGCTCCAAGCTAGTTGCCAACGCGCGCTGGAAGAAACCGGGAATGAGTAGACTATGGTGGGTCTTCAGCAGTATCCTTTCCTGCTTCCTTGAAAAGGAGAAACCTATCGTATGGCTACGCCACCGGGAACGCCAGCCGGTCCGCCTTCCAGTCCACCTAATGCCCCAGCGGACGATAGCTTGCAGGCTGCCGGAAAAGTCAATCTGACACCTATCTTCGTGTCAGTCCTGAATGAATGCAACGTCAATCAGGACCAGTTGAATCGACGACAGAAGCTAATCGGCGAAATCGAAGATGCCCTTTCGAGACGCTATGGAGGCACTAATCGGCTCGTCAGCTATGTCTTGCGATTCGGCCACGCAAGAACGATGATGCACACCTCTGACGTGCCAAGCCTGCAGTCGATCCTCAGTTCAGTCGCAGGCGCTAATCAAATCAACCTACTAGTGCATAGCCCCGGTGGAGACGGCACGATAGCAGAAAAACTCGTGGAAATGTGTCGATCCTACCTGACCGGTAGCAATCAGAAGCTTCGGGTGATCGTTCCGAACCTCGCCAAGAGCGCTGCCACCATTCTCGCCCTCGGCGCGGACGAGATTTTGATGGGTCACGTTTCCGAGCTTGGCCCGATTGATCCGCAAATTCCAATAATAGTCTCTGGGGCAACTCAATGGGTCTCAGCATTCGCTTTCGTGGAAGCACGCGACAAGCTAGTGAAGGACATCAACAAGGCTGTACAGAAAAAAGAATCGACGGTTGCCCTGCTTCAGCAATTGGCCAGCCTAAACATTCCGTTCACGGACGAGATGGAGAATCAGATTGACTTCGCTAAAAAAACCGCTATCACACTGCTAGACAAGTTCATGCTCCAAAGCGGCCACCAGCAGCCGAAAGCACGACTGAAAAAGGCCGGTGACATTGCGGAAAAACTCCTATCGAAGCAGCTATTTCCGGTGCACGGGCATTACATAAGTGGATCAACCGCAAAGCAAATGGGTCTAGAGGTGGAAGTCTTGAATAAGGACGACGAACTTTGGGCGAAAATTTGGGAGTACTACATACGGGCTGAAGTCCAAATGAACCTTCAGCTACAACCGCCGCTGGTTAAAACGAAGTTATTTGAATCGAGGACCGCCTCATTGGCAAACCAAGACATGCCTTAACCGCACAGAATGCACTGCAAATTGTTCGGCACGGTTACAACATCACTCTTTGGGGTAAGATCAATCGCCGGGCTAGCGTCCTCCATCGCGCGTGCACGTGCGGCGATGTCCAGCACGACCTGCACTTCTGGGTTTTCCCTGATTCCCTTCTGCACTATTTTTGCGGCATTCATTGGCTTGGCCTCCATCGCGCGATCACTGCCGGGATTGGCGGTATGGCCTGTGCGGGCTCCTTTATACACTGAAGGACCCACATCCTCACAACAAATTTTAACATGGCGGCGTTTCGGATGCTCCTGGCCGGATTCCCGATGGCCATGGCCTTTCGTCAGTCTCCCCATAATTGCCTCCAACACTCTTTGTATATCGACTTATGTGCGCCTGAGCATTAATTGCTATCAATGTGCCGATATTCTCGTGCCAGATTGGTTGCAGTCCCACTTCTGACCACGTTTACGTCAGAATCGACTGATGGCCGCGGAGGACGGGGTTCAGCCGAGGCGCCCAACCGAGACGGCGTGACCGATTTCGGTCGCCAAGAACGCTATAATATTCGTTTGCGCCCGAGTGTCTCTGTGGGACCGTGGGCCTCATGGAAGGAAATCATGCCAACTGACATCATCATGCCCCAGATGGGCGAATCCATCGTGGAAGGCACCATCACCAAATGGCTCAAAAAGCCCGGCGACAAAGTCCAGCGCGACGAACCCCTCTTCGAGATTTCAACCGACAAGGTCGACGCCGAGATTCCCGCCCCCGCCTCCGGCGTTCTTCAGGAAATCAAAGTCACCGAAGGAACCACGGTTGGAGTGAACACTGTGGTCGGCACGATTGCCGTAGACGGCGAAGCCGCAGCCGCGAAGCCGTCTGCTCCAGCCAAACCTGCGTCGGCTACCGGGAAGCCGGAAAGTAGCGCCGCCGCCCCACCGACTGCCGAGGCGTCTCGCCCCCGTCCGCAGGCACCAGCACCACCACTCTCCATGCCCGCGCCCGCCGCTCCGGCGCAAGAAGAGGAAGTTGAAGAAGCTCGCTCCTCTCCGCTGGTCCGAAAAATCGCCCGCGAACACGGCGTCAGCCTCTCGCAAGTTGCCGGCACCGGCCTCGGCGGCCGCATCACCAAGCAAGACATCATGCAGTTCATCGAGCACCAGGGATCTTCGCAACCGGTCTCGACGCCCGCTCCTGCACCCGCTCAGTCTGCCGCCGCCGCTCCGGCGCCTCCGCGCCCGGCAGCTCCCGCTCCTTATCCGGGCGATCTTGTGCCCATGTCGAACATGCGCAAGCTCATCGCGAAGCACATGATCGAGTCCCGCCGTACCAGCGCCCACGTGCACTGCATGTACGAGGTCGACTTTACCCGCATCGTGAATCTGCGCAACAAGCTCAAAGGCGGATTCGAGCAACGCCACGGCGCACGCCTGACGTTCATGCCCTTTTTCGTGCGCGCCGCGATCATCGCCATTCAGCAGTGGCCCATCGTCAATGCCAACATCGAAGGCGACAACATCCGCTATCACCGCTCCATCAACATGGGAATCGCTGTCGCTCTCGACTGGGGCCTCATCGTGCCCGTTCTCAAGAATGCCGGAGAGCTCAATTTCCTTGGCCTGCAGCGCGGCATCACCGATCTTGGCGAACGTGCCCGCAACAAAAAGCTGAAACCCGAAGACGTCGAAGGGTCCACCTTTACGATCACCAATCCCGGACAGTTCGGAGCCGTGTTTGGCCTGCCCATCATCAACCAGCCCAACTCCGCGATCATGGGCGTCGGTGGAATCATGAAGCAGCCGATGGTCGTCACCGACAATGACGGAAACGATTCGATCGCGATCCGCTCCATCGTCCACCTCACGCTCGGTTACGACCACCGCTTGATCGATGGCGCGGTTGCCGACCAATTCATGGCTCAGGTCAAAAAGAACCTCGAAACCTGGAGCGAAGAAGTCGGCTAAACGAATACCGACATATATAGATCGATGGGTGCCCCATTTCTGCCGCGCATTTTGCGGCAGAAGTGGGGATTTTGACTTAGGCCTGGTTTGCACTACCAGCAGAAGAAGCCTGCGTTCCGCTCTTCGCCCAAGTAGACGCGTTAAGGCACTGAACCGTTCCGTCGATAATCTTGGATATTCCTTCGCGAAACGCCTGAGGATTGACGATGTCCTTCGCCGCAACCGCGTCAACCGTGGCCAGTGCATTTTCCAGAAACGACATCGCCGCATCTTTCTTCTCATTGCCCGAACGCCCACCTAGCAAACTCTCAATCCCGCTCACCAAAGCAGGAATAAACGAGATTCCACGCAAAAGCTGATTAAGAAAATTCATAAAGCCTCCGTGCGCCGGTTACACCGGCAAGGTGTTGTGAATGAAAGTTTCATACGTTGAAGGAATAGCGAACCACAACGGCTCCGAGTCATGCGGAGCCGCCCGCGAGGGCGGCGTCGAAGCGTTGGCAGGGGGACGTGCAGGT
>DASYZA010000263.1:0-4761 GCA_035946775.1 Candidatus Sulfotelmatobacter sp.
AAAGGGAAGATGACCACGTCCCGTATGGGCATCATGGGCAGCTTTCTGGATTCGTATTTTTCCTTGGATGTAGTCACTGAATCTCCTGGGTTGCAGACGAAACGATTTCCAGCCGAACGGTTTTCCGCACTAAACGGCTGAGCATGAAACGGTCGAGCACGAACAACGCAACTATTTGGATTTTACCTTGAGCGGAGGGTATGGCGAAATGGCATTTAAGTTGTAAGGGTTGATTTCTCCGGCTCTTGTCTGCAGCAATTTGCAACTGTGGCCGGAAAAGCCCCAGGCACAGAGACGTAGCTAGCTACATCTCTACGGATGCCCAAAAATTAGCGGGGAGAAATGCTACCCGGCCTTTTCCATGACCGTGGCGAAGGACGCGCTGCGTTTCTCGACCATCTCCCGCGTCACCTCGAACTCCTTCAACTTCTTCTGGCTTGGGAGGTTAAACATCAAGTCGAGCATGAGTTCTTCAAGGATCATGCGCAGGCCGCGGGCGCCAACCTTTCGCGCCATCGCTTGCCGCGCGATCGCCCGAAGAGCCTCATCGTTGAACTTCAGCCGGACATTCTCAAACTCAAACAGCCGCTGATACTGCTTGATGATTGCATTCTTCGGACGCGTCAGAATTTCGATCAGCGCGAATTCGTCCAGATCTTCCAGCATGCCGACCACCGGCAACCGGCCAACAAATTCCGGGATCAGCCCAAACTTGATCAGGTCTTCCGGCTGCACTTCCTGCATCAATTCCTGGCTGCGCTTCTTGTTGGCGAAGGATTCCTCGCGTTCCGCTTCCTCGCCGCTGCGGAATCCGAGTGATTTCTTGCCAATGCGCCGCGAGATGATCTTCTCCAGCCCAACGAACGCGCCGCCGCAGATAAACAGGATGTTCGTCGTGTCGACCGGCGTGAACTCCTGATGTGGATGCTTGCGTCCTCCCTGTGGAGGAACATTCGCAATCGTGCCCTCAAGAATCTTCAGCAGGGCCTGCTGCACGCCTTCGCCCGACACATCGCGCGTGATCGACGGATTCTCATCCTTCCGCCCGATCTTATCCACTTCATCGATATAGATGATGCCCGTCTGCGTGCGGCTCACATCGCCATCCGCAGCCTGCAACAGCTTCAGGATAATGTTCTCCACATCCTCGCCGACGTATCCCGCCTCGGTCAGAGTGGTCGCATCGACGATCGCAAACGGAACATCGAGCATGCGGGCCAAAGTCTGGGCCAGCAGCGTCTTGCCCGTCCCGGTCGGCCCAATCAGCATGATGTTCGACTTCGAAAGCTCAATGCCATCGCCGGTCTTCTGGCGATTCATGAAGATGCGCTTGTAGTGGTTGTAAACCGCGACCGCCAACTTCTTCTTCGTCTGCTCCTGCCCGATGACATACTCATCGAGGAACGCTTTCACTTCGAGGGGCTTAGGCAGTTGATTCGGGGTGCTGCTCGGAGGAGTCGCCGACCGGTCGTCTTCCAGAATGGAATTGCAGACCGCAACGCACTCGTCACAGATATACGCTCGGGGATAATCGCTGGGCGACGAGATCAGCTTGGCGACTGCATCCTGAGACTTGTGGCAGAACGAACAACGCAGAATCTCATCGGTTCCCGACTTGTTTTTCACTCAGCTCGACTCCTATGAGGGGCTAGGGCTTAGGGGCCAAGGACTAGATCTCCTCACTCGATCCCTATCCTGTCTTTACTAATCCCTAACCTCTGATCCCTAATCCCTGACGACGAACGCCGATCATACCGCTTTCACCGTCTTGTAGATGATATCGTCAATGATTCCGTATTCCTTAGCCTGTTGGGCGTTCATAATGAAGTCGCGCTCAACATCTTTCTCTACCTTGTCGAGCTTTTGCCCACTGTGCTTCGACAGCAACTGATTTGTGATTTCACGCATACGCAAAATCTCGCGAGCATGAATATCAATATCCGTTGCCTGGCCCGACAAGCCGCCCATGGACGGCTGATGTATTAGAATCCGGGAATTCGGCAGTGCCAATCTCTTTTTGGGTTCCCCTGATGCCAAAAGTAACGCGGCCATAGATGCCGCTTGGCCAACGCACAGGGTCATCACATCATTCTTGACGTACTGCATGGTGTCGTAAATCGCCATGCCTGCCGTAATCGAGCCGCCCGGAGAGTTGATGTAAAGCTGTATGTCTTTCTCCGGATCTTCCTGAGCCAGAAACAGCATCTGCGCGATCACCAGGTTGGCGATGTTGTCGTCAATCGGCGTGCCGATGAAGATAATGTTGTCGCGAAGCAGCCGGGAGTAAATGTCGTACGCGCGTTCGCCGCGTCCGGTCTGCTCAATCACCATGGGTACCAGCATCATTTGAGGATCATTCTTTTTCACGTTCACCTGCCACACTCCGCCCCGACGCAACGCCTATCTTGCATGGAGTGGATTCGATAAGTCCGCCTGTATTACGCGGATTGGTGATACAAAAATTCGAGGGTCTTTTCGCTGCGGATTCTGTTGCGAATTCTATCGAGGCCCCCATCCTGTGTCAAACGAGTGCGGACCGCTTCCGGAGCCTGTTTTGTCTGCGTCGCCAGCGCTTCCACTTCATGATTTAACTCGTCTTCGCCGACGTCGATATTTTCCAGCTCCGCAATCCGATCCAGTAAGAGCGACGACTTCACATCCTGTACCGCCTGGTCCCGCTGGCCCGCCCGCAACCGCGGCAGGTCCATCTTCTTCATGTCTTCCATCTTCATGCCCTGCGCCGCCAGAGCGCGCAGGCCGCGTTCAATGCGCAAGTCGATCTGCCGGTCCACCAGCGATTCCGGCACTTCGAAATCATTGCGCTTCACCAGTTCCGCCACAAGTTTATCTTTAGCTTCGCGCTCAACCGTGTGCTTGCGCTCAGCCAGCATGTTCTCGCGAATCTGCTTTCGCACCTGGTCGAGCTCTGAGAACTCGCCCAGTTCCTTCGCGAACGCGTCATTCAACTCCGGCAGAGTCTTTTGCTTGATGGCGTTAACCTTCACCGTATAGATGAACGTCTTTCCCGCAAGCCGCTTGTCGTTCGCATCTTCCGGATAGATCACTTCAAACGACTTCTCGTCTCCGGCATTGGCACCGCGAAGATTCTCGCTGAATTCCGGGACCGTATTCTTCCCGCCGATCTCGATCAGCACCTCGTCCATGTGCACAGGCTGCGTCTTGTCGTCAGTATCCTTCGGACGCCCGTCCATCGAAGCCTGCGCAAAATCGCCATCGCCCAGCGAGCTTCCTTCCACCGTAGTGAACGTCGCGTGCTGCTCGCGGATATGGTTCAGCGCCTCTTCGACTTCCTCATCTTTCACGTCGATCTCAGGATGTTCGGCGCGTAGCTCCTTGTAGCCCTCGACCTTGATCTCGGGCATGATCTCGAAGCTGGCCTTGAACCGCAGCGGCTCGCCTTCGTGGATCTGCAGATCGGTCACGCGCGGCTGCGATACCGGAACCATGCCCAGCTTCTCGGCTTCTTTGCGGAAATACCGGGGGACGAGCGCCTCGACCACATCGCTCTTCAGATCTTCTTTAAAGCGCTGGCGGATGATCGACGCCGGCACATGTCCGGCGCGGAAGCCGGGCAGCTTGGCGACCTTCTGATATTTCTGGACCAGCGTCTCCGTTTCGCGGGTGACCTCTTCGGCGGGAACTTCCACCGAAATCTCGCGCTTGACGCCGTCTTGTTTTGCGTCGACCGTCTCTGTGGGACTCACGTTTACCCTTTCAACGAACTCAAAACTTCGAGCAACCGGGCTGGGAATGTCGACGCAGCAGAGCATAGAAGTCCGCTCAAGTTTATGCGCCGTTACTGTGAGTTTAAAGACAGAAGGAGAGCACCGTCAAACCGGCAGATGGGAGAAGGGAAAGTGATGGTCCCAGAGACCTCTCTCCGAGAAATCGTGTTTGGAGCGGGAGTGGAATTAACTCATCGTCTCCTCAGACCCAGGTAAGCTCAGTAGTGTTGTTAGATTGAGCTCAAGCAAGAAACGTTCGAATTCGAACTCAATTGAAAGATATCGAAACTTGAGCGCTAACGCGTGTCTTCAACAGTTACTGGCGACGTGATCGGAAGTCCTTCCAGTCGATGATAAGAAGCAGAGCCGCGATCCACAGGACGTGGCCGACCAAGATTCCTAAATGCATCATGATGAGCGAAAGCCAAGTGAGCGGGATGAACGCCAAGATCGCACCCGCCAGAAAGAATCTTCCGTCTGGCGCGCGGTCGACGATTCGCAGCACAATGTAGGCGATCGCAGTCGGATTAATAAGCCCGCCGAAAACGGCCAACCCATTTACTTGTTCATTGTTTAATCCAAAGAAGGCCATCAGCGCGCACCACCAGCCTGGGGCACCACGATCAGACGAGTTCAAAACACGGATTGCGGGCAGGAAGAAGCTGAGGACGAATAATCCTATGCCGACGTAGAACGCTCTCGCGGGCGGTCGACGTTTTCGTTGGAGTTCAGGTGTTCTCCAATACAGAATGGACACATTTAAGGCTATCACGCACGCTGAAACAAATTTGGTTACGCGAGTAACGCTTTGCCGATTGTTGGAGGCGCGTCAACTAGATTGCTGCGCCTGCTTAACTGGAACAGCGATGATTGACGTAACAGTGCGCCGTGAAAAGGTGCTGGACTTCAGCGGGTGAAACTCCCGCCCGGGAACTGGTTCGCTCCACCCGGTAGCAATCGAAACGACGGCGGAGGCAACGACGTTGTCGGAGCTTTCGATGGAAAGGGTCGCTAG
>DASYZA010000264.1:0-2509 GCA_035946775.1 Candidatus Sulfotelmatobacter sp.
GTGACTTCGATCGGCTTGGGATATCCCTCGCGTCCCAGAGTGATGTGGACGACCGTTCCCTTGGGCCCCTTCAGCATCTGCGCGATCTGTGTGCTGGTAAGTCCGGCGCAGCTTTTGCCGTCAACTTTCAGAATTACGTCCAGCGGCCGGATGCCTGCTTTGAAAGCGGGTGTCCCGACGAATGGGGCAAGCACGATCGTCTGATTTTGCCTCTGCGCGATTGTCATGCCGACGCCGTAGTATCGGCCTTCCTGCTCTTCGCGGAACTGCGCCCATTGTTGCGGGTCGAAAAAGTTGGAGTGCGGATCGAGCACGTGCAGCATGCCGGGGATCGCGCCGTCGTAGATTGCCTTTTCGACGTCGACCTTATCCGCATAGTTCTGCTGGATGACGGCGAGCACGTTCGTGAAGTTCTTGACCGTGTCCTGAAGGTCGCCGGAGCCATCAGTGGTTGCGTGCACCGTTGGGCCATAGAGTCCTCCCAGCAGCGCTGACGCTCCCAGCACAACCGCCAGCAAAATCATTCCCCGTTGCGATCCTTCGCGAAATTTCATACGACCCCTTTAGTTTTCGATTCCGCTGGCGCAGCAAGCCAACCGCAAAACGCCTCGCTCACATAGAAAAACCGAGTATAGCATAGGCTGCTTTGGCGCAGCCGCTCGCCTCTACCAGCTTTTCTTTCGGGCTCAATCCCATCTCTTCGGCAGAGAGGTTTGACACGCCTGTAGCCCTCTTCTATGATGCAAAAACAGGGCTGGAGGAACGCGCGAAACCCGGTGTATCTGTCCCTGTCTTGGCAGGCGGACGCCATCACGAGGCGTCCTAATCCCGGCGGCCACGTCCGCCAAACCGACGAGCGATGCTGAGCGTCCCGCACCTGATCATCATTTTCCTTGTGGCTCTCCTTGTATTCGGCCCCGAGAAACTGCCCGAATTGGCTCGGAATTTCGGCAAAGTGATGGCCGAGTTCCGCCGCGCAACCGGTGACCTGAGATCGACTTTCGAAGAGCACATGCGCGACCTCGAGCGCGAGGTAAGCGAACACCGCACCGGGAGTGGCAGGGAACAGAACGCTCCCTTCACAGTCACCGGTGGGTCGAACGCAAACGCACCGGCGAACGTCGTGGCTACCACCCCCCTAAGCGCTCGCTTCCGGCCGGATGCTTCCGCAATCGTTCCCGGCGAGACGGATGTCCTTTCAATTCCGGATACCGAGTCCGGCGAAGCTTCGCCATCCATCGGGGAGATGAACCGCCCGCGCAAGCCAAGCGCTACGACCGACTCTGTGCTCGACCCGGCTGCCTCTCTCGCGCCCCCCGACGACCAAACCTCCGAAACCGAATCGAAATCCGAGATTGTGAATGATGGCCACCCTTCCTCCTGAAACTGCGCTTCCGCCAGCGCCTGCCGAACAGGAAGAAGCCGGCGGCCGGATGTCGTTTTTCGAGCATCTGATCGAGCTCCGCAAACGCATTGTCCTTTCGCTGATCGGCATCGGAATCGGCATGGTTGTGGGTTTGGGATTTTCGAAGCCGGGCCTGAACTACATCACCCGGCCGATGATCGAAGCTTTGAAGCAGAATCACCTCGATCCCTACCTCTATTTCACTCATCCCGCCGGATACGTGATGCTGTACATCAACTTCGGCCTTTATCTCGGCATTGCGCTGGCGATGCCCTGGGTTCTGTATCAGGTCTGGCTATTCGTGGCGCCGGGACTCTACAAGCACGAACGCAAAGCGGTGGCGAGCTTCATCGGTTCGGCGATGGTTCTCTTCCTTTGCGGAGTGGCTTTCGGCTATTTCATCATGCTGCCGCGAGTGCTGACGTTCGTCGTGGAATTCAGCAATAGTGGGCCCATCAAGCCATGGATCGACATCAACGAGTATTTCAGCCTCATCCTGATCGTGCTGCTCGGCTTGGGAGTGGTTTTCGAGCTTCCCGTGGTCGTCTTCATCCTTTCGCTTTTCGGCATCGTCACGCCGAAATTTATGCTGAAGAATTTCCGCTACGCGATGCTCATCATCACGATCATCGCCGCTATCGTCACGCCGTCCCCCGACGCGACCACCATGCTGATCTTCATGGCGCCAATGGTTGTGCTGTACTTTGTCGGCGTCCTCGTGTCATACATAGTGCTGCGCAGGAAGCGCGCGCGCGACTTGGCGGGAACAGCGGGAGCGGCGAGTTGAATCTGAAAATTCCATGGCATGCCGGCTGGATTGCACTCGCAGTGTTGGGCGGTTTGGCTGTTGTCGCATGCGCGCACGACGCTGCAACGGGAGTTGCCGCGCAGGCAGCTCCGAATAACGCTGCGGCTGCTGCGGCCGCAACCGCCGCGCCGGTTATTTCGCCCGAGGACAAAGCCCCGCCCGCCTCGCAAACTGGCGGCTTCGACGGACAAAAAGCCTATGACTACACGGCCAAGCAAGTAAGTTTTGGTCCCCGCCCGCCGGACTCCGACGCGATCCGCCAAACGCAGGCCTACATCGTCACTCAACTGAAGAGC
>DASYZA010000265.1:0-12555 GCA_035946775.1 Candidatus Sulfotelmatobacter sp.
CCTTCCTGGGAATAGTCGTCTGCCCCTTGCTCGTCACCGTGGAATGCAACATTCCCAACCTCCTTACCCAGAACTAATTCCTTACAGGTATAATTATCCCTTACTTTTTACTGACAGACAAGCTCTCTCAGCACGGCTGTCTCCGCACAGTTCGTTGGCGGATCGAGCGCCTGCGGTGTTCGCAGAACTGTGCAAGTCGAAGGAGGCTTCTCCACAAATGGGGACAGGGGAAGAGGCTCACACGCCGCCCCTTCCCCCGCACCCCCATCCCGCTGGCACCCGGAGAGGTGGAAATTTTAGCTTGTTGTTAGAGGCTCTAGAGTGCGGGAAATCCGCATGAAATCAGGCGAAATGAACTTCAACCGCCCAAAAACTCTAGTTTCGTTTGTGACAGAAAAGGGGAGCGGTTCACAGGTTCAAACCGGAAAGTGTGCCCATCGCGAGTGTGCCAATTCAAGGGTCAGTCCATTGGCTCAAGTATGTAGCGAGGAGGACCGCATGTCAGATAACGTGGTGGTGATTGCGAGCCTCGGTGGCTCAAATCGGGTCGCTGCTGCTGAGCTTTCTTATGACACTGTTTACAGTAGCTAATCTATTTGCCCAACCGCGTCACGACCATTTGCCATGGCGCGGCATTTTCTCGCTGTCTAGCAAATTGATCTTCAGGGCATGTGAACGCGGGCGGGAATCCGAATGTGCTGGCCAAAATGATGTTGTAGAATAGCCGCGGTATGCGTTTCTTGCAGCATGTTGCATTCCTCGGTCATTTACGCGAAGTGACTCATCGGCCGCCCAAGAAAACAGGCATTGATGGGAACTTACCCTTACGCACAGATCGTCGCTCGGTTCTCTTTTCTTTACTATCGATGCTCGCGGGCGCAATACCCGTTGCAGGTCAGGAGACTTTCTCTGAGCTCTTTCGGCTGCCGCCTGGCACCAAATGCGATGTCCCTTCGAAGTCAGTCGTTGGCAAGTTCACCGATGTGGCGGCAGAGCGCGGAATTAATTTTCGCTACATCTCCTCGCATACGTCGAAAAAATATCTGATTGAGACGATGGGCGCGGGCGTCGCGCTTTTCGATTACGACAATGACGGCCGTCTGGATATTTTTTTGGTAAATGGCACCCCGCTCCAGGATCCTACTCCGAAGGGCACGATACCGCAGAAGACCGGACCTCAAGATTGGAATCGGCTTTATCATCAGAGACCGGATGGAACCTTTGAAGACGTAACCGAAATCGCAGGGCTGCAGGGCGTCGGTTACGGCATGGGCGTTGCGGTGGGAGACTATGACAATGACGGCTATCAGGATTTGTTCGTCACCGCGTATGGCGGCAACAAGCTCTATCACAACAACGGTGATGGCACATTCACTGATGTGACAGAGAAGGCTGGAGTTGCAGGCAGTGGTTGGTCCACGAGCGCCGCGTGGGTCGATCTGGATAATGATGGACGCCTCGATCTAATTGTGCTTCGGTACGTTCAATGGGATTTTGACGATATCTGGTGCGGAGAACACAAGGCAGGCTACCGCTCCTATTGCCATCCGGACTACTTCCAGCCGATTACGCCTCTTGTTTATCACAACGACGGCAACGGCCATTTTACGGAGATTTCGCAGAAGGTTGGGATTTCGAAGCCGGGCAAAGGACTCGGAATTGCCGTAGCAGACTACGACCGCGATGGACATATCGATATTTTTGTGGCGAATGACTCGATGTTTGAATTTCTCTATCACAATAAAGGCGACGGCACATTTGAGGAGGTTGGGCTCGCCTCCGGTGTTGCGGTAGATGGAGACGGCAACACTTACGCAGGGATGGGCGTCGATTTCGCCGATTACAACAATGATGGGCTGCCAGACCTCATAGTTACCGATCTCTCAAATCAGATGTACGCGCTTTATCAGAACAATGGCGATGGCAGCTTCACATATGCTAGCTTCTCATCCGGTCTAGGGGCTCTGAGCAAGCTGTATTCGGGCTGGGGCGTTCGCTTCATGGATTACGACAATGATGGACGGAAGGATCTTCTGATCGCGCAGGGTCATGACATAGATACGATTCAGCTCCAATTTCCAAACCTTAGGTACCGCGAACCGACGTTGCTCGCACGAAACACAGGCCAGGGCTTCGTCGACGTTTCAGCTGACTCAGGCAGTGTTTTTCATCGGCCTTGGGTGGGCCGGGGTATGGCCATCGGTGACATCGACAATGACGGACGTCTGGATGCTGTCCTGACGACTAACGACGGCCTTGTTCACATCTTGCATAATGAAACGGCAACACAAAACCACTGGCTGATCTTGAAGCTTATGGGACATATAAGTAACCGCGACGCGATCGGAGCAGTGATAAAACTCACGACCGCTCAGGGTTCCCAGTTTGCAACCGTGACCACGGCGAGCAGCTATCTTTCCGCCAGCGACAAACGTGTCCATTTCGGACTGGGGCCAGAGAAGCTCGCCGAAATGATTGAGATCCGATGGCCGAGCGGAATCATCCAGAGCCTCAAGAATGTGCGAGCCGACCAGATCTTGCAGGTAGACGAACCCGCACCTATTCGGAAGCCGAAGAAAAGCAGGAATGCTCGATGAGTGCCGGATGGCGCGACCGCGATCTCCATTTCTTCTTTTGGATTTTCTCGAAATGAAATCGAGGTCGCCCAATCTTGATGCTTCGCTCCTCTCGCGCCTGGTTAAACGGTTGTGCGGCATTTCCCAAGCGACGAAAGCTGCTGAGTGCGCCGAAAGGTTCCCATCACTGCGAATTGGCCGCCGCTCCGCAATTTTATCTCTGCTATCGATGCTCGCTGCGCCCATTTTTGGTCAGGAACAGAAACAACAGGCAGCGCCTCAAAAATCCACCGGCGTTGCAACAGGTGGCGTTTATGCGCCTATATACGACGCTCACAATCGCCCAATCACCGCGGGTGGATTCGTTGATGGAGCTCCCGTGGTGTTTGAGGACGCAACACAAAAGTCCGGCTTGGGCGCATTTCGCCACCGCTGCGGAACACCTGAGAAACAAACGATCGTCGAAGTCGACGGCTCGGGGGTAGCCCTGATCGATTACGACAACGATGGCTGGCTCGATATTTACCTGCTGAACGGTTCGACATTCGCTGCACTCAAAGGAAAAGAACCGGCTCCTCGCGCTATGTTGTTCCACAACAATCGCGATGGCACGTTTACCGATGTCACGGACCTGGCGGGCGTCAGTAATGAGCGCTGGGGATTCGGTGTGGCAGTCGGCGATTACGACAATGACGGCTGGCCGGACATCTACGTTGCGAACTACGGTAAGAACCGACTCTATCATAACAATCACGATGGCACCTTTACCGACGTAGCGGAAAAAGCCGGAGTCGCCCTTGGAGGATGGTCTACCGGCCCAACCTGGGGCGATTACGATCATGATGGCCGGCTGGACCTATTTGTTCCGGGATACGTGAAATTCGATCCAGATCAACCAGTGTATGCAGGTAAAAACGATGTTCCAGCCAACTCCTGTCAATTTCGCGGAGTGAATGTGTTTTGCGGGCCTCTTGGCTTGGTTGGCGAACCGGACCATCTCTTCCACAACAACGGAGACGGCACGTTTACAGAGGTGAGTGTCAAGGCGGGCGTCTCCGATTCTGCTAGGGCCTATGGCTGGTCTTCAGTCTTTGTGGATGTTGACGACGACGGTTGGTTGGACCTTATGGTCGCCAACGACTCGGTTCCCAACTATCTCTATCGGAATAAGCGCGATGGCACGTTTGAAGACGACAGTTATATGTCCGGGCTTGCATTGAATGCGGACGGTCGCGCGCAGGCATCTATGGGAATCGCTGTCGGCGATTACAATCGAGATGGTAAGATCGACTTCTTTATCACGACGTTTTCCGACGATTACTTCACGCTTTTTCGAAACGACGGCACCGGCAACTTCAGCGACGTCAGCGCGCAAGCAGGAGTACTTCTGCCCACGATTCCCTTTCTCGGTTGGGGTACGGCTTTCTTCGATTTCGACAATGACGGCCTCTTGGATATCTTGACCGTGAATGGGCACGTCTATCGACAAGCCGACAAGGAAGACTGGGGCACGACATGGGCGCAGCGGCCACTTCTGTTTCGCAATCTCAACGGGGATAAGTTCCAAGAAGTGCCTCCGGCCACAGGCAGTGGCCTGGCAGTGGTGATTCCGTCGAGAGGCGCAGCCTTTGGAGATCTTTTCAATAATGGCCATATCTGCGTGGTGATCAACAATCTCGATTCCCAACCCACACTACTGCGCAACGTCGTCAAGAATCAAAATCATTGGATTGGACTGAAGCTCGTTGGTGGCCCGAAGAGCCCGCGTGATGCCATCGGCGCGAAAGTCTTCCTTACTGCAGGAGGAATACGGCAACGCGCCGATGTTTTTAGCGGCGCAAGCTTTTGCTCAAGCTCCGACCAACGAGTTCATTTTGGCCTGGGCACGGCGGCAAAGATCGACAAGGTCGAGATTCACTGGCCCAGTGGCGCAACAGAGGAAGTTTTGGTTTCCAGCGCTGACCGCATCCTGACCATCGTAGAAAGTAAAGGCGTTCTGGAAGAGAAGCCGGGAGTAGAACGCGGATAGCACCGATAGACCGAGAGGCAGTCGGAAGATTTCGCCCGACACGCCTCTTCGCCGTTGATCCTCCCAGAGAGAAATAGAGCGGAGTCCACTGGGAATGATTTCTGCTATGACTCTTACAAATCAAACATTTACGCGGGAGCATAGGGATGACATGCCGGTGCATTGACATCGGCTCGAGAGTTTTGTAAACACTCGGCAGGGTTAGGGGGTGTGACAGCAGACGACACTGGTAAGTTTGCTCCTTTCCCTAATTTTATGAGTGGCTTACGAAGATTCTTGGCATTTTCCCTAAACTGCCGACATATTGGCCGACATATCGTTGGAAGGGAGTCGAAAACCGATGACTAGCGGGAAATTCGGCACTCACTTCTGTGTTTCGACCATTAGCTGCGCCAGCAGCGATTTCAGGCGCGCAGTCACGCCATTCCTAGCCGTCGGCTTGACGCTATTAATCCTAGGATTGGTGTGCCCTGTCATCACAAACGCGCAAGGCCTCAGCGGAATCACAGGCACGGTCACTGATCCGAGCGGAGGGGTGGTCCCCGGAGCGACTGTAACTGCCACTAATACCGCTACGAGCGTAGTGCGGACGACAAAGACATCATCAGCCGGCGTCTACGTTTTCACCGACCTCATTCCCGGAACGTATAACGTCAGAATCGAAGCGAGCGGCTTTCAAGCGGCGGCAGTGGGCGGGGTGAATGTTTATGCAAACCAGTCTGCCACGGCAAACGCCACACTGAAGACAGGTGCCGTTTCGACCACCGTAGAGGTCAATGCTCCGGCAATCACTCTACAAACCGTGACGCCGGACCTGAACACCACAATAACGACGAAGATCCTGCAAGAAGTGCCTACTCTAATTGGCGGCGGTCCCGGTAACGTGGGTGCGCGTGACCGTCAGATTGATGATTTCATGTTTCTTGCACCCGGTGTTTCCGGAGGCGAATTCGAACACCGCATCAACGGCGGCATCGGCTATCAAAACGAAGTTATGTTCAACGGAGTCGTGGCAGTCCAATCAGAAACACAGGGCTTTCAATCCAATATTAACCCTCCGTTTGAGATGGTTACTCAAGCCAACATTATCACGTCGAACTTGTCCGCCCAGTATGGCTTGGCACAGGGCGTTGCATCTTACCGCTTTGCTTCGGGCACGAATCAGCTTCATGGCGACGCTTTCGAAGTGAATCGCAACAACTTTTTTGACGCCGCCGGCGCGAATCCTCCCGGCAGCTTCTATGATTCGAACGGCAACTACATCAAAGGTCCCGTGCCTCGGATCAATCAGAACAATTTTGGATTTTCCGTTGGTGGGCCGGTCTGGATTCCAAAGATTTACAATGGCAAAGACAGAACCTTCTTTTATGCCAGCGTAGACTGGTTCCGCTTGAACAGCGTCGGAGGCAGCAGTATAACCGTCCCGACGCCCGCCATGGTGGGAGGGGATTTCAGCGCACTGCTGCCGTTAGGCGATCAGATTTATGTTCCACCCACTTTCGTAGCTCCGACCGGTTGCACGGCACCTGCTCCCGGGAATCCTTGGCCGGGAAACATGATCCCGACAGCGTGCTTTAGCACAACCTCGAAGAGTCTTCTGCCCCTCATTCCGGCACCGGTCACGACGGCCTTGTCAAATAACCTTCCGCCGCAAATTGGAGTACTACCGACGCGGCAAGTAAACGGGGGCTTTAACATCGATCAGAACCTGGGCCAAACACAGGCCTTTCACGTCGCTTGGTGGCGCAACTGGTACAACCTCACCTCGTGTTGCAACGTGGGCGGAGCCTTTGCCAACGAACTGTCAGGCGGCGAAACCGAGCCGAGACTGGGAACGGGGTTTTTCTTGACCTATTCCAATTCCATCTCGACCAATCTGGTTGTCACCGCTGGATTCGGCTGGATGGGAGAGATCAACAACGAACTCAATCTCCACGAGGGCGTGAGTTTTCCGGGCGTTGTGGGCAGCATAACCCTCCCCACCATTCATTTTAATGGAAACGCTGGACAGACGTGGAATCCGTCGAATTGGGGCCTAAATGGTCAGGGCGAGACTTACTCGCTGAACCGGAAGCTGGGCCTCAGCTTCGATAACAACTGGCTCTACATACACGGACGAAATACCTATAACATCGGATGGGAAATTCGGCGCTCCTATCAGGATGACCACGAATGCCAGGCCTGTGGGGGGCAGTTCTCTTTCTCGAGCCAAACCACTGCTGACCCTGCCAACATCACGGGAATCACCGGCTCTGCATTTGCCAGCTTCCTCCTCGGTTATGCCGACAATGCATTTCGCAAGTTCGTCGCCGAGAACAGATTACGAAATATCTACTTTGCGCCTTACATTCAGGACAATTTCAAACTCACCCCGAAGTTCGCAATCAACGCCGGGATTCGCTGGGATATCATGAGGCCGTTCCTGGAAAACAACGACAATGTAACGTTTTTCGATGCGACTGCCCCTAATCCTGGCGCCATCGATCCTGCCACAGGTAAGCCTTTGCTAGGCGCTGCCGCCAAACTCGGCACCGGGCCGGGCCTGGTTGGCTACCGCCGCGCCGATATTCACTGGAGGGATTTCAGCCCACGACTGGGATTTAACTGGGAGCTAAACAATAAGACCGTGATTCTCGGTGGCTATGCGATCAATTTTCTGGACCAAGGACCTTACGAATACGGTAATAACAAGATCTCTGTCGATTATGGCAGCCTCTCCAATGGTCAGATTCTTGTGAACTCACTCGGCTCGAACGTCCCGGGTTACGGAGAATGGGATGGTAATCCATTGGGAGTTCCCACGGCAACGCCGTTCACTCCCACGCTCTTCAATGGAGCCGGCCTCTTTGAGTTTTCACGGGATCCGGGGCCGAATTCCTACGTGCAGATGTGGAATCTTGGTATTCAGCGCGAGGTGCCGGGCAACATACTTGTCTCAGCTGCCTATGTCGGAAATCGGGCCGTACACTTGTTGAGCATGTTGAATCCGATAAATCAGACGAATCCGGCATATCTGACGCAGTTCTGCCCCACGGGGGTTAGAACTGACGCCACCTGCTTGATGTCGCCGAGTAGCCCCAACTACGCGTGGACGTCTGCCGCCTCGCAGGCTGCGCTTCAATCGGTCGGCTTCGCTCAAACAATTAGCTCATGCGGCACAACGCCGTACTTTACACCGTACGTTAATTTTGAATGCGATTACGGGGACAGCGCAGGACTGCCGCAGGCCTTGCTTCCTCATCCAATGTACAACCCCAGCGAATCCGCTGGTGGCCTGACGAACCAGTTCAACATGGCTGGCTCCGCATTCTATAACGCTCTTCAGGTACAGGCCCAAAAACGCTATAGCAACGGCCTAACTTTCCTCGTGAACTATACTCTTTCTCGCTATATGTCCAATACGGATAGCGGCTTCTCCACTTTCAACTTCGGTTCGCTGAATGGCTATAACCAGAAGGCCGAGTGGACTGTTGCCAGTGTTGACCAAACCCACGTTGTGAATATTGCCGGCGTATATGAATTGCCGATCGGTCCGGGCAAGCGATTCATGAATCACGGCGGCATGGCGATGAAGAATCTTCTCGGCGGCTGGCAGCTTAGCGGTGTTCTCAGTTATGCATCTGGTGCCCCGGTTGGTGGCGGCGGACAGGATGGCGGCGAAGGGGTTAACGCAAATTCAGATCCTTTCCTAAACGGCTTCAATCGCCCGAATTACAATCCCGGTGTTCCCCTGCATGTGAACTGGAACAATTATTACCGTAGCCTACCAGTATTCAATACAGCCGCTTTTTCGGATCCAGGCTTCAGAGGAGGGAACGCTCCTCGTTTCATCAGCGCACTTCGGTTGCCATTCAACTCAAATGAAAATGTCGCTTTGGCTAAACAATTCTTTTTCGGCGAGCACGTGCAAGCCGAATTGCGGATGGAGTATTTTAACTTTTTCAATCGTATGCAAGTGTGCGGCCCCGATAATGGCGTCAATGATGGCGCTAACTTTGGCGTGGTGAATCCTGGCACGAACTCTGCTGGCCAAGTGTTCAGTCAGGCGTGCCAGGCCAACACGCCACGCCAGGGCCAGGTTTTCTTTAAGCTTACGTTCTGAGTTCGTTCGCTTCCTTTTCCGATTCGCCAGAGCCGGGGTTGCCGCCCGGCTCTTTTTCTTTTCGGACGTTAGTCGCAGCGGATTTATAATGGCGTCTTAATGCGCGGATATGGCGGTTGGAGAGGCCATCGTTATGCTTTCGAGGTGCTCACACAGAGGACAAATCCGTAGCCGGCATATTGTCCTTGTCATTGCCCTCCTATTGTTGCTGGCTGCGCTCGCATTTGGGCAGGCTACTGCTTCGGCGCAACCCGCCCAAGCAACAAAGGGTCATGAACAGCATGCCGCGACAGCGTCCGACCCGGACCTCGCGCAGGCAAGATTACTATTAGACCGAGGAAAGCCTGACGACGCTGAGCGTCTCGTGTGGCAGGATCTCCAGCGGCGCCCACATTCCGCCGATGCCCATTTTTTGCTCGGGTATATTCTCTTTCGGGAGATACAAGCAAGGGCCCTTCTTGACGCGCACTCGCCAAGCGCCGTCTACCAAACTCCGGATGGATCTGCAGTGAAGTTCAGGGACGCGAACGCCAAAGCCTCTCTTGCCGAATTCACCGCAGGCGCGAGATATCGGCGTCCCAGTGCATTTGATTTGAAAATTGTGGCGCTCGATTACGTTTTGCTCGGCGATTACGTGGATGCAGACAAGTGGCTCACGCGGTCTCTTCAATGGAATCCGAAAGATCCAGAAGGCTGGTATTACCTCGGCCGCGCAAAATACAATGAAAACCGCTTTGCCGAAGCTGTCACTGCGTTCCAGCAATGCCTGAAACTCGATCGAAAGAATGCGAAGGCGGAAGATAACCTCGGACTCTCCTATGCGGGTCTCGGCCGCAACGAAGACGCAATCGCAGCTTACGAAACTGCGATCGCCTGGCAATCAGAATCGCCTACGAAGGACCCGGAGCCCTTCATTGATCTCGGCAGCCTTTACTTGGACCTGAATCGGCCCGAAAGGGCGATCCCGTTCCTGTTGCAATCGGTCCGTATCTCTTCCCAAGTTCCTCGGGCCCACGAGCAGTTGGGAAGGGCGTACCTGCTCGTCAACCAACTGCCGCAGGCTCAAGCGGAACTGGAGGCGGCTGTGAAGCTCTCACCCCAGACCGCTCGGCTACATTACATTCTTGGGCAAATTTATCGCAAAGAAGGCCAGACGGCGAAAGCGAAAGTCGAATTTGATCGCTGCATCGCCTTGCAGCGATCCCATCCAACAGATTCTTCTACTATGTGAAAACGAAATATCCCGCCCCAGCGCGTTCCGATTCTTCTTCGAGCGTCGGGTCGATTGGTTGCGAATTTCGGCCAATTGCGGAATGAAAAATGGGATGGCCAGGTATCAGGTAAGCGTCGTCTGAGGGCCGTCTTGACCGGTGAGGTTGACTATGCAGCGTGAGTTGATTCGACGGGGCGATCAGCCGTGAGATTCCAGGGCAAGAATTCCTCGAGGCGGTTAATCGGGTGGTCGGCGATGCGCGAGAGCACTTCGCGCAAGTACGTTTCAGGATCAACGCCATTGAGTTTTGCCGTGCCGATCAGGCTGTAGATCGCAGCGGCGCGTTCGCCGCCGCGGTCTGATCCTGCGAACAAGTAATTCTTCCGGCCCAGAGCCACTACACGCAAGGCTCGTTCGGCAGCGTTGTTGTCGATCTCCAGGTGACCATCGTCCACATAGCGCAGCAGGGCTTCCCAGCGTCCCAGCGCGTAACGAACCGCCTGGGCGGTCTCGGATTTCTTCGATAACTTGACCAAAGTCTCTTGCAACCACTGCTTCAGCGACGCGAGCAACGGACGGCTGCGCTCGTTGCGCACACGGCGTCGTTCTTCCGGCTGCTTTCCGCGAATGTCTCCTTCGACGGCGTAGAGTTCCCCGATGCGTCGCAGCGCTTCCTGGGCCACCGGCGAATTGTGCGCCACGTGCAGATCGTAAAATTTCCGCCGCACGTGCGCCCAGCAGGCAACTTCTTGAATGCGTCCCGTTTCGTAAAGTTGGCCAAACCCAGCATACGCATCGGCTTCGAGCATGCCCGTGAAGTTGTTCAAGTGCGCCTGCGGATGCTCACCCTTGCGATCCGGCGAGTAGGCGAACCACACCGCCGGAGGCGTTTGATCTCCGGCGGGCCGGTCATCGCGCACGTAGGTCCACAGCCGTCCCAGTTTGGTTTTTCCCAGTCCGGGCGCGAGCACCGGAACCGGTGTGTCATCGGCGTGCAGTTTCTCCGCGCTCATCACGTGTCGCCGCAGCGCTTCCACCAGCGGCTGAAGCAACGCGCTCGTCTGTCCCACCCAGTCCGCCAGCGTGGAGCGATCCAGTTCCACGCCCTGACGCTCGTAAATCTCTTCTTGCCGATAGAGCGGCAAATGATCCGCATACTTCGACACGAGCACGTGCGCCAAAAGTCCCGGCCCAGCCATCCCGCGCGCGATCGGGCGGCTGGGCGCTTCCGCCTGCACGATCTTGTCGCAGCGCCCGCAGGCCAGCTTCTCGCGCACCTGCCGAAGCACCTTGAAGCTCGCCGGAACGTATTCCAGCATCTCGGAAACGTCTTCGCCCAGAGGCTTCAATGCGCCGCCGCAGTCCGGACACGTCGTTTCCTTCGGCGGAATTCGGCGCGTCTCGCGCGGCAGGTGCGCGGGCAACGGTTTCCGCGCCGAGTTCGTACGCGGCGTTTCGTTCGCCGTGATTTGCTCTGCCGCAGAAGAAATGGCTTGCTCTGCGCGATTCGCTTCCAACTCGCCCAAGCGCAACTGGAGCTGCTCGATCTGCCAGGCTACCTTCTCCGATTTGCGCCCGAACTGCATCCGCCGCAGCTTGGCAATCAGCAGCTTCAGGTGCTCGATTTCCGCTTCGCGCGAAGCGAGCTGTTCCTCTTTCAAGAGAAGCTGTGCGTGCTGGGAAAGAATGAGGGTTCTCAATGCGTCGGCGTTGAGCGTGTTCAGATCAGGAAGAGCCGCACGCAGCGTCATCGTGCGCGCAGTATCTCAAAAGATTTTTTTCGTGCAAGAAAAAAGTGAACGGAAAACAAAAAATAGCGAAGAATTTTCCGTGAAGCAAATAGCAAACGTTCACACCGCCATCTGCGGTGCGGCGGTGCGCACGGGACGCCGCCAATCGATCCCTTCGAGCAACATCGACAGCTGCGCCGGCGTGAGCGAAACCGTGCCACTCGTCGCTTGCGGCCAGATGAAGCGCCCGCGCTCCAGCCGCTTCGCGAACAAACAGAGACCATCCCCGGCCCACCACAGCACCTTGATCAAATCGCCGCGCCGCCCGCGAAAGATGAACACGTGCCCCGAGAACGGATTTTCCGCGAGCGCCGTCTGCACCATCGCCGCGAGGCCGATAAAACCCCGCCGCATGTCCGTCACGCCCGCTACGATCCAGATGCGCGTTCCGGCCGGCAAGCTGATCATCCCAGCAACTTCTCCAGCACCACGCGCAGCGCCTCGGCATCCACGCGCCCGGCAATGCGCATCTGCCCTTTCGGCAATTCGATGTGAATTATGCCGGAAGGAGATCGGCGTGTGGACGCATCGGCCGACCGCGCGGTCACCGTCGCGTTCGTTACGCAAACCGGCAGCAGGCTCGGCGTGTCACCCCTTCCCTCCAGCCGTCCTTGCCGATAGAGTTGCCGCCAGCCAAAGACTTGGTTGGCATTCACTCCGTGCGCTCGCGCCACGCGCGCGACCGAAGCGCCCGGCACCAATGTCTCCTCGACGATCCGCCGCTTCTCTTCCACCGTGCGGTAGCGCTTCGGTGGCTTCGATCCGCGGCCCCTCTCCTCTGCGGTTGACTCACCCTTGCGATGCTGCGTCTCTGCGGAAGTGTCCACGATCCACCTCGTGGACAC
>DASYZA010000266.1:0-32554 GCA_035946775.1 Candidatus Sulfotelmatobacter sp.
CGTCCTGATTGATCATGGGCAAACACGCCGTGCGCAGGGAAAACGGGCAGCAAAGCTGCCCGTTTTCGCCCGACTGACGAAATTGGGGAAGGCTGCGCTTCGTCATCGGGCAGCGCACGGATTGCATTTCTCGCTGCCTACTGTGGGAAGCTGACAGATGACAAAGCCGGAACGGGGTAGAGCCGAATCACGCGACTCTCACGACCTTGAAAGCGAAAGAATTCCCACTGATGATGAATGATACCGAGGCTTGTGCTCACCGTCTGTGACAGAAGTCACGGCCTCGTGTAACTGCACTCACATTCGCGTCCTTCCCCGCACACAACTGCCACACCTCATTCCTTGACAATTCTGACCGATACCAACCTGAGAGAACTCCCTTGGGATGGGTTGATGTGCCTTTCTCGGCTCCTGTGACTTTTGTCATTGCCCGCTGCTACCCAGCTTCGTAACCTTAAGAATTTTGTGGAATGCGGGCAGTACAGAGTAAAGAAAAAATACTATTGCGACGGCCGTTGCTCAGAGATAGCTTTGCCCTTTTTTACGGAGGGTGGCGCATGCCATCTGTTGAGAATTCCGCTGTTAACTTTCAGGCTGGCTGGTCGGCCACGCTGTCACGTGCGGTGGCAGGCATTCTCCTGTTCGAACTTGTTTCGGGTCTGGCCATCACGCTTGGTCCCTTTCATCCTTTGACGGAATGGAGCCTTCTGCTCCACACCCTCGCCGGAGTAACCGCGCTCGCACCGTTGGCATGGTATTGTGCGCGGCATTGGAGAAATTATGCCGGCCAGGCGCTGTCTGACGTGTTGCTGCTCGGATATGTCGGAGCCGGCGGGCTGGCCCTCTGTCTCATCTCCGGATTGCTGATAGCTCTTCAAGCGCTGCTGGGTGGGAAAACCTCTCCGGCGCTGCGTTATGCACACCTGATCTCAACCTTGTTGGCAGTGGCCGCCACGGTCCCTCACGTCTTGACTAGCTGGTGGCGACGCCGTAAAACGGAGGCCGCCCAAGGTGCCGCAGGATTGTTCGTCGCTGGCGGGGTTGCGACTGTTGCTGGAATCTGCCTTGTTGCCGCGCTCACCGTTGCATATTCCGGAACAAAATATCGCAACCAGTTTCCTTCCGACTACAGCTATGCCTTTGGCAAGGACCGGCCCTTTGCGCCCAGCCTGGCGCACACTGCCACGAACGGCGCGTTCGATGCGCGTTCGCTCGCGGGCTCGGAGACTTGTGGCGCAAGTGGATGCCATACGGAGATCTACGACGAATGGAAAACCAGCGCCCACCGCTATGCCGCCATGGACCCGATCTTCCAGGGTATCCAGAACGTGATGGCCAAGCAGAACGGTCCGGAATCGACCCGGTACTGTGGCGGATGTCACGATCCAATCTCGCTGTTTTCAGGAACGAAGAACATCTTTGTAGAAAAGCTCACGGGAGCGCAGGGCTACAACGAGGGCATTTCCTGCATGGCTTGCCACTCCATTCAGAAAACGGACATCCAGGGCAATGCGAACTACACCATGTTGCAGCCCACCGAATATCTCTGGCAATGGAGCCCGGACCACACGCTGGGAGCAGTGGCACGCAATTTCCTGATCCGCGCGTGGCCCGCGCAGCACAACCGCTTGAGCAAGCGTATGTACAAGAAACCCGAGTACTGCGCGGCCTGCCATAAGCAGTTCATCGATCAGGAAGTGAACCGCGTGGGCTGGGTGCAGCTACAGAACCAGTATGACAACTGGGCCGCTAGCCATTGGAACCACAAAGGCGACGCGCGCACGACCGTCGAGTGCCGCGAGTGTCACATGCCCCTGACAGACTCAAATGATCCGGCTGCTGGAGATTCCACGGACTACAACCGTACGCCTGACGATCACAAGCACCGCAGTCACCGCTTTCTCGCGGCGAACAACTTCGTGCCTGCGCTGCTGCACCTGAATGGCGCGGACAAACAAGTGGAATTGACCGAGCGTTGGTTGCACGGCGATATCGAGATTCCGGAAATTCGCAACAAGTGGGCGGAGGGGCCGGTGGTGAAGATACGCATTGAGACTCCGCCAACTGTTGCATCCGGCCAGACGGTGCCCGTGCGTGTGATCATGACCTCGAACAAAGTTGGGCACGACTATCCGACCGGCCCACTCGACATGATCCAGAGTTGGGTCGAGTTGCGAGTCGAGGACGAAAGCGGGCGTATTGTTTTCGCTTCCGGACAACGAGATGCGCGTCACTTCCTTGAGCCGGGTACATTCCTATTCAAGGCCGAACCCGTCGACCAGTACGGCAACCTGATCGACCGGCACAACTTGTGGGAGATGGTTGGGGTACGATATCGCCGCTCATTGTTTCCGGGATACTCCGACACCGTCGAGTACAACGTGATGTGTCCGTCCGGTGGTCCGCGCGCTCCTGCATTCAACACGAACGGAGATCGCGACTTCTCGGTGCCGCTCGGCCACGCAAGCGGAATACTACGCATCGAGGCCACGCTGCACTACCGCAAGATCGACCAATTCCTGCTCAACTACACCTTGGGAGAGAAGGCGGGCCTGACTGCACCAGCCGTTGATATTGCCAGTGCAACCGCCACGGTTTGCGTGGCAGGCAACGGAGCGGAGTCATCATGCCGGTAGCAGCTCCCGCCGAACGCCCTCGAACCGGATCAAAACGACTGCGCCGTGTCACGTGGACGGCTTCGACGTTCGTTGTTCTGGTGCTGATCGCAGCTCTGGTTACGTGGCGGATTCGCAAGGAGAATGCGCCCGAGGAGTACACACCGGGGGAGGTTTCGAAAGATATCACCAGTACGCTGAGCAGACCGGCCACACAAGCGACACCTGTCCCGCTACAGGCTGTGAACAAAACGGTGAGTTTGCGCGTGGCGGATCGGTTGGTCGATCCGGGGCGAAGTCTTCCGCCCGGCGCGCCCGAGCCCCGCTTTACCGATGTTACCGAAGCCGCGGGGCTTGCCTCGTTCCGCCAGTTTCAAGGTGCACGGACGTCGCAGTTACCCGAGGACATGGGTTCGGGGGTGGCCTGGGGCGACTTCGATAATGATGGCCTAGATGATCTGTTCGTCGTGAGCGGCGGCGGTCCGCTCGGTGTGCCGGCATTGCAGCTTGCGCCGTCCGTGCTCTACCACAACTTGGGCGATGGCCGCTTCGAGAAGGTGCAGGACTTCCCACTCCTCCGCATTCACGGCATGGGAGCGGCATGGGGCGACTATAACAACGATGGCTGGCTCGATTTGGTGGTCACTGGCTATGACACGATCATCTTGTTTCGCAATGACCACGGCCACCTGGTTCGGGACAAAACCTTCCCATCGCCAAAAGGGTTTTGGACAGGTGTGTCCTGGGGCGATTACAACCGGGATGGATATCTCGATCTCTATGTCTGCGGCTACGTGAAGTACAAGCCAGGCGAGCCCGGCGCTTCCGCCTCCTCGACGCAATTCGGACTAGAAGTCCCATTCACGCTGAATCCGGCCTCCTACGAACCGGAGCGGAACCTGCTGTTCCGAAACAATGAGAATGGCACATTCACGGAAGTTGCTCAGGAACTTGGAGTCGCGAACCCGGAAGGCCGCAGCCTGAGCGCACTTTGGCACGACTTCGATGGCGATGGCTGGCCCGATCTCTACGTGGCCAACGATATTTCGGAGAACAAGCTTTACCTGAACCGCCACGGGACCTTTGTTGACGCCGGTAGAAGTGCGTGGGTTGAGGAATACCGCGGCTCCATGGGCTTGGCCGCAGCGGATTTCGACCGCGACGGCGACGACGATCTTTTCATTTCGCACTGGATCGCGCAGGGGTTCGCGCTCTATCAATCACTGCTCTCTGAGCAGAAAGGAATGGCGAACGCGCCGGAGTTGCACTTCACCGACGTGGCCGCCAACATGGGCATCGGGCAACCCTCGTTGCAGAAGATCGGATGGGGCACGAGCTTTGTCGATTTAGACTCCGATGGCTGGCCTGATCTTGTGGTCGCCAACGGTAGCACTTTCGAACAAAAGGAAACATCGCCACGCCGTCTGACTCCGATGCCGTCGTTCTTGTTCTGGAATGCCCAAGGCAGTTTCTTCTACGATCTGGCGCCGTGGAACCGCTCCTTCTCCGAGCCACATGTGAGCCGCGGGCTCGCCGTCGCGGACTTCAACAACGACGGTGCTATGGATGTGGCTATCGTGGATCAAGGCGAAGGTGTACGGCTGTTGCGGAACGACATCCCGCAAGGCAACTGGGCTGAGTTCAGGCTGCACAGCCGTGTTCCCCCAACCGGAGATCCGCTGGGATTTGGCGACGGGGCAACGGTGATCGCGTGGGTGGGTGGCGTCCCACTCCGTCGTACGGTCGGCAGTTCTTCCTACCTCTCGCAAGACAGCCACCGAGTCCATATAGGGCTTGGCACTGTAACCAAGATAGATCGCTTGGAGGTGCGCTGGCTGCGCGGGCGGCCGGAGACGTGGACAAATCTTGCAGCCGATAACATTTGGGAAATTACCCAGGGCGAGTCAGAGGCGAAGCCTTTTGCGTCGCATCCTGCGAACCTTGCTCGGGCCAACCCAAACGTCCAACTCGACAGAGCAGGACTCGTACGGTTCTGGGAGAAGCAGCAGGCCGCGATGGATGCCATGAAGCGTGAGCGGAACTTCGCGAAGGCTGCACAATTATTCCGCGAGGCACTCGCCATCAACCCCGACCATGAGGATTCGCATTACTATCTTGCGAACTGCCTGGCGGCATTAAACGATATTCCGTCGGCGATTGCGGAACTCGACGCGCTTGCTAGAATCAATCCGCAAAATCATCGCGCCTTTCAGCGGAAAGGAGAACTTCTCGCCGCCTCCGCATCTTCTAGGAGCCAACTGGAACTTGCGCGACAGGCATTGGATGCTGCTCTCCACCTGAATTCGGAAGAGACGGGAGCACTGGTTCTTCTCGGCCAGGTGGCACTGGCGCAGGGAGATCTCGCGAACGCGGAACAGCGCTTTGCTCGCGCCTGTCAGGCGAATCCGCGTGCAGTAAACGTATGGTTTCTACGCAGCTACATCGCATGGAAGCAACGGGACCTTGGGAGAGCGTCGGTAATGCTCGACACTGCACGCAACGCTAGAGGACGTGATTGGAAACCGGCCGGCTCCGCGCTCGAAGGCGATGTGCAACATCGTATGTATAGCGAGTCTGGATTCCTGAACGTGTTTGAACAGCAATGGGACGGTTCGCCGGATACTACACGCGTATTTGCTCCACTGGACGCGTACCTGCGCCGCCTACGGTAATGGGCTGCTTCGGTTCTCAGGCGCAGCAGGGCTCCCCGGCAAACACCTCGCCGGTCAGGGCATAAGCTCGAGTATGTAAGCAGGTTTACAGAAATGCCCTCGGGCGGAGGGTCCTCGAGGATGAACTAAAACCACTGGAATAGCCAGGCAAACCCCGCCTTTTCATCGGTTTGGCGCCTGTGACATAAGTCATCGGCACCTGTCTCCGGCCTCGATATCTTCCAAAGTGTAGGTGCGATCTTGCAAGAGGAGGATACCCGTGTCGGCAATCATTGAAATGACTGCGGTCACGGCATTCGCCATCAATCTTTTCGCCACCTTCGCAAGCCGTCCGCCCAGTGGAGGGACAGAGGTCCAGTGACAAAACAAAAAATCGCGCTCCACCCGAAGCATCCGGAACGCATCTGCTGGGGATGCGACAAATACTGTGCAGCCGACGACCTTCGCTGCGGAAATGGAACCATTCGCACCCAACATCCGGTGGAATTGTTTGGCGACGACTGGATCGAATGGGAACTTGACCATCGCGCTCCTCAGCCTACAAGCGAGAACTCATCCGGCAGCCCTGCTCAATTGCGAGTAGTTAACGATTGAGGTAATCAATCGGAGTCTTGTGTCCACGCTCGAATCGAGTTTTTTCGCGCGGGGTTCTCCATCACAGTTTCAGAATTGCTAGCATGAGAGTCTGGGGAGTTAACTGAGAGGCAGATCGTGACATCTCAAAACTCACAAAACCGACATCTCCTTCTCGGGACAGTGTCTTTCACTACGTGCTTTGCCGCGTGGGGCTTAATCAGCGCGTTCGCCCCGAACTTCCGCCAACAGTTTCATCTCTCGGCTACGCAGACGGCGTTCTTGGTCGCCGTTCCGGTTCTTCTCGGCGCCCTCGCACGAATTCCGATTGGCATGCTCGCGGACCGATTCGGGGGCCGCACGATTTTTACCCTCCTGATGTTTTTCGTCGCAGTTCCGGTGGCTTTGGTTCCCGCGGTAGACAGTTACCGGAATCTGCTCATCGTCGCCTTCCTCCTTGGAATGGCGGGATCTTCCTTTGCCGTGGGCGTTGGCTATGTCTCCCGTTGGTTCTCCATGGAAAGCCAAGGGAGTGCGCTTGGTATATATGGACTGGGAAATATCGGCCAATCTGCCGCGGTGTTCCTGGGTCCCCTGGTCGCAGCATCATTCGGACTCCGTGCTGTCTACTGGGGAATGTCGCTCATTCTGCTGGCTTGGGCGGGCGTATTCGTCATATTTGCGCGAAATGCTGCGCAAACCATTCGGCCCAAGGGCGTTCGAGAAATGCTCCTCGTACTCGGACGCGAGCGTTTGGCCTGGGCCCTGGCTGCTTTTTATTTTCTGACGTTTGGTGGATTCGTCGCTTTTTCGATTTATCTGCCGACTCTCCTCCGCGATCAGTTCAGCCTTAGGCCCGCCGATGCGGGTTTCCGTACTGCCGGATTCGTTGTGCTGGCTACTTTGTGCCGGCCTCTAGGTGGATGGCTCTCTGATCGGATCGGCGGCTCGCGAGTCCTTTCGTGGATTTTGCCAGCCGTGGCAGCTTTTGGATTATTGCTCGGCGTGCAGTCGATGCTGCCGTTCACAGTCGGAGCACTGGGATGCGCCGCACTCCTCGGGATCGGAAACGGAGCTGTCTTTCAACTTGTACCTCGATATTTCCCGAATCAGCGGGCGACTGTCACGGGATTGGTTGGCGCAATGGGCGGGATGGGTGGATTCTTTCCGCCACTGCTGTTGGGCGTGTTTCGTGACAAGCTTGGAGTCATCTGGCCGGGGTTCCTGCTCCTCTCGGCAGTCGCCGGCGTTCTCTGGTGGATGAATGGGAGGGTATTCCTACCTCAAGAGGAAGAACTCTCGGCGAAGCTTTCTCCCACCCTGGCGCGCACTGCCGACAAAGTGCGGGCGGGAGCATGGGCAACGTTGTGGACCGGCGTTCTGGTCGCCGCCATCGTGCTCGGCTCGCGCAATCTCCAGAACTTCGATCCTGCGCTCGTGATTTACACCTTCGCCATCATCTTCGCGACCTGGGGCGTGATCTACCACTATTCCGTCTGGATTCGAAAGCCCCCCACGTACGTGTATTGGCAGCGGGGGTGGCAGCTGTTCAGAGAACGCGGAATATTTCGAAGCTTCGGGCAGATCGTGACGCTCGCGGGCACCCACCTGCTCTCGCAGAGGTTCATTGCCAAACGATCCAGACTACGTTGGGCAATGCATCAGTTGATTTTTTGGGGTTGCCTGTTGGCAGTGGCGATTACGTTTCCGCTGGTGTTTGGATGGATTCACTTCACCAGTGCGCCAAACGATCAAATGGTTTACATTACCTACCTTTTCGGCTATCCGACCGGTCACTTTCATTTGCATACGATTACGGCCCTCTTACTATTCCACGGTCTCGATATAGCGGCTTTCCTGGTCCTAGCCGGGATTGGCCTTTCGCTGTGGCGTCGCATGCGCGACGAAGGCGCGCGCGCGGTCCAGACACTGGCCATGGACTTCTGGCCGCTGATTCTGCTCTTCGCAATCTCCGTCACAGGTTTGGCTTTGACGGTCTCGCAGGAGTGGCTGGGCGGGAGCTTTTACGATTTCATCGCCATCCTGCACGCCATCACCGTGATTGCCGCACTGCTCTATCTCCCGTTTGGGAAGTTCTTTCACATCTTTCAACGGCCCGCGCAATTGGGCGTGAAGCTCTATCAGCAAACGGGAACCGAAGGCCGCGGTGCAGTCTGCGTGCGTTGTGGCGAGCGCTACGCTTCGCAAATGCATATAGAGGACCTCAAGAGAGTTCTGCCACAGGTAGGTTTCAACTACTCGATGCAGGGACCGGTGAGCAATTGGCAGGATCTTTGTCCGGCCTGCAAACGCAAATCAATCTCCCTGGCACAACTCAGACTGAAAGAGGAAGCGAATGGCTAAGGCCCCCATCTCCGAGGAGGTGCTTAAGGAACAGTTCGGGCCTCATCTCAAGTATGTTCCTCCTGGCGGTTGGAAGGATGAATCGATCCACCCCGCGGAGAAACTTGTGAAAACACACTGCTGCTTCTGCGGACAGCAGTGTGGAATCCAACTCAAAGTTCGCCAGAATCAGATCATCGGCTTCGAGCCCTGGGAAGACTTTCCCTTCAACCGCGGCATGCTTTGCCCCAAGGGTGTGAAGCGCTACATGCAGAGCGGCCATCCAGATCGCTTGCTCAAGCCGCTCATGCGGCGCGCACAAGGGTTTGAGCCTGCAGGCTGGGACGAGTGCCTGGATTTCACCGTAAATCGTATGCGTGAAGTTCAGACGAGATACGGCAAAGACGCTTTGGCTGTCTACGGTGGTGCGTCACTCTCCACAGAAAAGTCATATCTATTGGGTAAGTTCGCCCGCGTTGCCCTTGGAACCCGGCACATTGATTACAACGGCCGGTTGTGCATGGTTTCTGCCGGAACCGCCTACAAACTTGCTTTCGGCATCGACCGGAGCACCATCCCCTGGAGCGAGATCCCGAAGGCCGAAGTGCTGTTTGTGATCGGGGCCAATATTGGGGATTGTGCTCCAATTACAACCGACTACATCTGGCGCTGCCGCGACAACGGTGGACGTTTAATCGTTGCCGATCCGCGCATGACGCCAATCACGCGCAATGCGGATTTGTATCTCCCATTGCGCCCCGGCACCGATCTCGCGCTGCTAATGGGAATGCTGCACGTGATCTTGCGCGATGGTCTCGAAGACCGCGACTTTATCAGCCGGTACACGATCGGCTTTGAGGAAGTGGCGGAGAACGCGAAGCATTGGGACCTTCGCAAATCAGCGGACATAACCGGCGTTCCTCCCGAAGCCATCGAAAAGGCCGCCCGTTGGATCGGGAAAACGAAACGTGCAATCCTGATGCACGCTCGCGGACTCGAGCACCAGTCGAAGGGTGTCGAGAACTGTTCGGCGGTGGTCAACATTGCGCTTGCAACCGGCAACATCGGGCGCGAGGGAGCGGGCCCAACGATGATTACCGGGCAAGGCAATGGTCAAGGGGGGAGAGAGCATGGGCAGAAGTGTGACCAACTTCCCGGCCAGCGCTCACTCTCGGATCCAGCCGCCCGCGAGTACGTTGCCGGAGTTTGGGGCATTCGGCCCGAGGAGCTACCCCAACCTGGATACAGCGCACAAGAAATCATGAACGCGATTCACGGCGGGGAGATCAAAGGGCTCCTGTCGATGTGCTTTAATCCGCTCGTTTCCTTGCCGGATTCGAACTTCACGCGCGAAGCGCTATCGAAGCTGGAGTTCTTTGGGGTGGTTGATTTCTTCATGTCCGAGACTGCACACCATGCGGACGTCGTTCTCGCGGGCAGCTTGCAGGAAGAAGAAGATGGCCTCGGCTGCAGTGCCGAGGGCCGAGTGATCCACTGGCAGAAAAGCATCGATCCGCCGGGCCAGGCGCGGCGTGATTCCGACATCGTCATTGACATCGCTCATCGTTTGGGCCGCGGACAATACTTCCCGTTCAAGAATCCGGCCGATATTCTCGAAGAACTGCGAATTGCTTCACGCGGCGGCGTGGCGGATTACTATGGCATCACCTACGAAAGAGTCGATCAGGAAAAAGGCCTATTCTGGCCCTGTCCGTCCCTCGACCATCCCGGCACGCCGATCCTGTTTGCCGATAAGAAGTTTTATACACATGACGGCAAAGCTCACTTCCAGAAGACCGAATGGCGGCCAAGCGGCGATCCCGTCGATGGTGAGTATCCTCTCTATCTGACCACGGGACGCGTTGTGAGCCAGTACCTGTCAGGCACGCAGACACGCCGCATCGGGGCGCTGGTCGACCAGAATCCGGAGCCGCGGGCAGAAATTCATCCGCGCCTTGCACAACAGCACAATATTAAGGATGGAGATTGGGTGACTGTGACCACGCGCCGCGACGATCTGACCATTCGCGCGCTGGTGGTCAAGACGATTCGCCCTGACACGGTCTTTATTCCGTATCACTGGGCAGGCACTCGCAGCGCAAACCGTCTCACGCACCGGACGCTGGACCCCCGCAGCAAGATTCCAGAGTTTAAGGTCTCAGCCTGCAGGATCATGCGAGCAGACGGACCCGACGTTTCTCCAGATGATCGGCAGGCCCACCGCAACGGCGCGTCACGGGGAGGAGCCTAATGTACGGGTACGAGTTTTACATCGATCCTTCGCGCTGCATCGGCTGCCGTTCGTGTCTTCAGGCTTGCGAAGAGTGCGAGACCCATCGTGGCAAATCGATGATCAACTTTGATTTCATTGAACGCCGCGAGAGCATCACGTCTGCAGCGTACGTTTGCTGGCATTGCGACGAGCCAACCTGTGCTCAGGTTTGTCCGGCGGATGCCATCAAGAAAGGGGAGGATGGCATTGTCCATTCGTCGCTGAAGCCGCGCTGCATTGCCTGCAGCAACTGTGTGCTCGCCTGCCCCTTCGGCATACCCAAGATGATGGAGCCCGAGCAGCAGATGATGAAGTGCGATATGTGCTATGACCGAACTTCCGTGGGCAAACGTCCGATGTGTGCGACGGTTTGTCCGAGCCAGGCGCTCGCCTATGTCAGGCCGGAACAGATTGCCGCCCGCCGGGAGAAGCCCACGAACATCTTCTATTTTGGCGAACAAAAGATCACAACCAAGGTCTTCATGATGGCTCCGGCCGAGCGGGACGCAATTGCTTTGGACGTCGTGGACTATATGTGGGAGGGAACGCATGAGTTGGCTGCGACCATCGAGTAGTGAACCATTGTGGAAGGAAGAGTTTTCTGTTCGAACTGCCGACGAGCGCTACGTCACCCGCCGACAACTGACAAAGTTCCTCGTGCTCACAAGCTTCGGGATGTTCGTCGGTAACCTGTGGATTTTGGTGCGGTCATTGTTTTACAGAATTCCTGTCTATCCGCAACAGCCAGTGGCGCGTCTCGGAGAGATTCCGGTCGGAGGCGTAAAGCTGTTCAGCTATCCGACCGAAGACGATCACTGCATTTTGGTGCGCATGGCGGACAATGAACACGTCGCTTACAGCCAGAAATGTACTCACTTGTCATGCGCTGTTTATTACTCGCAGGACAACAACCGGCTTGAATGTCCCTGTCACCAGGGATTCTTCTCAATCAGGGACGGCTCCGTTCTTCAGGGGCCTCCATCGCGGCCGTTGCCCGCAATCACTCTCGAGACTCGTGGTAACCAGATTGTTGCAGTAAACGTGAAGGCATCAGAGCATGCAGACAAAGGTTGAACTGCCGCCCAAAACGCGGGGACTGACAGCTATTGCCGGCGCGATGGCGCTCATTGCGGTTCTGCTGATTGTCCAAGTCTGGTTGCTCAGCGCAGCTCTGGAGTCATTCCTCGCTGGCAATCGTCATACGGCACTCCCAGCAGCGATTTTTTCAGGGGTAATATTTGTGATTTGCTTCGGATTCTATATCTTCGTCGATCGCGTAGACGCAGACGTTCGCCACTCTGGCGACGAGCGTTGATTTTGCTGAGAGGTTGCAGACCTGAAACCTGGCATTGAAGTAGACCATCGGGATCTCTTCTACTGAATATGTCCTTACAGATTCGCTTGGCGGATTGCCGAAACTGTAGTTACCTCGCGAATTTGGTCCTAGGAAGATGATCGTGACTGAACAGAAATACTCTGACGCATTTTCGGCAGGTGCAGGGGAAATCCGGAAGGTCAGGCTTTTCCATGTGACCGCAGCGCTTACAGAGGAATCCACCGTTCGGGTCCGACGTCATCGGCAAGAAACTCTGCTCTTCGACACAATAGCGGCATCGCATTTCTTGGGATACATTTCGTCTCCGAGTTCCAGCACCCGCGAACATGCACAAACCCTCGCGTTTACCCTGTGCCGCTACCGTTGACTACAGGCCTCTTGCGAATTTCGCAGAGGATCTACCTCGAACACGGTTCTTGACTACCTTCCGGATTTGAAAGATTTCCTCACTCAGCAGGCGAAGGATTTCAAATCCAGCCTGCGAATTCTGCTGGAGCAGATCCAGCAGTCTTGTTCGGGGGACAAAATCCAAACGACACCTGCTCTTGGCCTCTGCGGTCAGGCTATAGGGTTCGCCTGAGAACGTGGCGGGCAGACCCACGACAAAGCCGGAACTCACGGTCCGAGTAGGATACAACTTGGAGGCAGCATCAAGGGAGAGCTCGACTTGTCCGCTTCGAATCAGAAAAGCGCCACGACACGGTTGGCCTGAGCGGAAAAGCACAGTGCCCTTCTCCTTAAGGACTGGTGTTGCAACAGACTCTAGTTGCTTGCGGACGTCGGGAGAAAGAGTTTTTCTGGACATGAGGCGACCCAAATATCAACTACTGCATTTTGCTACGTAGAGGGACACCGGTCTGTGATTGAGATCACATCGAAATCCATGCGCAAGAGCACTATTGTTGCCGCGCATCGACAACCATCGTTTTGCTCCACTTCGGAGACGACGCGGCGATCGCAAACTGCTGGAGACAAAGCTCGTCGAACCAGTTGGTCGAGTGTTCTGTCGAAACGGTACCGGCGATTCTTCTGTTTGAGCTGTTGTCAAGCACCGCGATCACCTTCGGACCATTCCATCCTGCCATCGAAGCGGCTGTGGGACGGCACTCCAGATCCACTTCGCGCGTACACTCCTCTGGACGCGTGCCTTCATCGCCTGCGGTAACACGAACCTTGGGCTGCCAGATGCAGCAGGGTTCCTCAGCGAAGGGGTCTCCGGTCAGCGCGTAAGCTCTGGCCCGTGATCCTCCGCAGACCTCACGGAATTCACAGACCCCACACTTGCCCTTCAGGTTCGAACTTTCGCGCAGCGCCACGAACAGTGGCGAATAGCGATAGATGTCGGTCAATGGTCGCTCGCGCACATTGCCCGCCGAGACGGGAAGGAAGCCGCTGGGGAATACTTCTCCGAGATGCGAAACAAACACGAAGCCTTTCCCATCATTGATGCCGAGCGGAGCGCGTCCAATGCCATCGCGTGTGCCAGCGCCCAGCAATCCCGGCAAAGGTTGTGCATTGCCCTTGCGTTTTTCTTCCGTCCGGCGCTGCAGCAGAAAGCGGCGATAGTGCTGTGCTTCCGTGCTCTTGATATCAAACTTCACCCGGTGCGAGGTCTCGTAGAGTTTTTCGAAGACCTGCTCGAACTCCTCGGCCGAGATCAGGTCGGCCGTCGAACCCCGGCCGGTTGGCACGAGGAAGAAAACGCTCCACAGCACGATGTCGAGTTGCTCAAGCAGCGCGATCATCGAATCCAGGTACTGCAGGTTGTGTCGGGTGATCGTGGTGTTGATCTGAACCGGCAGCCGGATCTCCCGCGCCCAGCGCACTGCGCGCAGCGTCCAATCGTAGGAACCATGAACTCGACGGAATGCGTCGTGACTGTCGGCGCTTGGCCCATCGAGACTGATGGCCAGCCGCGCCAGGCCACACTCTTTCAGTTTCTGAATGGCTTCCTGCGTCAGGAGCGGGGTGGCGCTTGGCGTAAGGGATATCCGGACCCCGTGACTTGAGGCGTATTCGACCAATTCGAAGACGTCGGGGCGCTTCAGGGGATCGCCGCCGGTGAGGACAAAGACCGGAGCTTCGAGCGCGGCGACCTCGTCGATAAGGCGCTTGGCTTCGTCGGTGCTCAGCTCGAGACTGCTGCGGAGGGGCTGGGCACATGCTCGGCAGTGCACGCAGGCGAGATCACACGCCTGGGTCGTCTCCCAGATCACGATGAATGGGCGCTCATTGAAGTCAAATCGCGGTTCCACGCTGCTCCCCTGCCTGCTTCTTATCTCGGAGACAAGACTGCCAGACCCGTGACCGGGCGCATGTGACTAATGTCACAGCTGGAATCTGCTCGGATACAATGGCTATCGTGCCGGAAACAAAAGTCAACCATGGTCCGACGTTGGCGAAGGTCCCGATTTTTTCTGGGCTGACCGAAGGCGAACTCGCTTTCCTTCTGCAGCGCGCTATTCCGCGACGCTATGCAGCGGGAGAGATTGTTTTCGGCGAAGGTGAACCTTGCTTGGGCATGTACGTGGTCGAATCTGGGCACATCCGTATCTTTAAGAGTTCTTCGGGTGGGCGCGAGCATGTGCTCAGCGTTGACGGGCCGGGTAGCTCGGTGGCGGAGTTGCCGGTCTTTGACGGCGGAAGCTACCCGGCATCGGCGGCGGCAGTCGACGACGCCACACTGCTGTTCGTCAGCAAACAAGACTTCCACGCTTTGTGCCTGGCCCATCCCCAGGTGACTCTCAAAGTATTGAGGGTCGTAGGCGCACGCTTGCGGCGGCTGGTTGGGATCATCGAAGAGCTCTCGTTTACAACTGTGCGTCACCGGCTCGCGTCGTTCCTCCTGAGACTGGCGCAAAAGGAGGGCAAACGCGCCGGCGAAGGCATCCAGGTTGCCTTGCCCGCGAGCAACCAGGAGTTGGCCTCGCAGATCGGAACGGTGCGCGAACTCGTCTCCCGCAATCTCAGCCGGCTGCAGGCGGAGGGGATGTTGCAACTCGATGGCCGCCATGTACTGATCCTCGATCTGAAAGCATTGGAAGAGGCGAGCCAGGCTTCCGAGTAAACTCCAGCCCATCGAAGACTTTCCAGCAAATCTCAGACATATCGGAAAGCAGGGTGCGTCTCGAGGTTCTCAAGTGTGGGGGCCTCGAAAACGACTATGTGACGGTAGCGGTAGGTCTGGACCACGCCGCAATGCTCGCAACACACTTCAAAGGGAGGGATCTGTGGCACAAACCACTGGTAGATCCTTGGTCCGGAGATGACCTCGACCAGCGCGATGCGATTGTCACACCGGCGACAGCACACGCCGAAATACACAGAGGTGTCCACCAAGACCTCCCCGTGCATGGCCGCCCGCGGCCCATTGAGCAATGACCGCCGAGACGACCTAGTGTGCGGCACGTTAGCGCGCGTTTATTTCAGACCGCAATGACTTTTGTCACAGCTGCCTTGAAAGATGGCATTCGGTGGCAACGGACACCTTACCGCCAGTTGGAGAGGGCTATACTTTTTTCGGCGATGTGACAAAAGTCATCGTTCTCTGACGCCTCCTTCGATAGTGTCGCAACGTAGCAGACTCGCGGACGAGAGCGGGCTGCAAGGAGAAGACGTCATGAGCGTGAGCACTGCAAAGACGGTACGCGAGGTGGCGGTGGAATTCCCCGAAGCCACTCGCATATTCGAAAGATTCGGGATCGATTACTGCTGCGGCGGAAACCAATCGTTGGAAGAGGCCTGCGCTGCCTCGAACCTGTCGGTAGATCAGGTACTGGATTCCCTTGAACTGGCAGAGCAGACAGCTCGAGCCAAACAAACGGACCGCAACTGGCAGACAGAGCCTTTGGCCGATCTGGTTGCCCACATCACCAGCACGCACCACAAGTACACACGGGAAGAGATCGCCCGGCTGCGACCGTTGTTCGACAAGGTCTACTCGGTACACGGCAAGAACCATCCTGAGCTACAGCAGGTCCGCGCCAGCTTTCAGGAAGTCGCTCAGGAACTCACGCCGCACATGATGAAGGAGGAGATGATGCTCTTCCCATATATCGTGCGGATGGAAGAGGCTGTCATCCAAAAGGAACCGATCCTGCCGCCCCCATTCGGCACTGTGCAGAATCCTGTGGCCATGATGATGCACGAGCACGACTCGGCGGGAGCTGCCTTGCAGGCGATGCATCAGGCCAGCGCTGGATACACGCCTCCAGGCGATGCCTGCATCAGCTACCAGACGCTCTATACCGCCCTGGCTGCTTTCGAGACGGACTTACACCAGCACATTCACCTGGAAAACAACATCCTTTTCCCGCGCGCGATCGAAATGGAACAAAAGCACTAACCAAGGAACGGAGACGATGGCTGCGCTGGCAACACGAGTCGAGTCCCGATCTGGAAAGAGGCTAACGGCGGAGGAGATCTTCGAGATCACGCGGGCGCGGGAAAGGAGTCTCTCGCGCATGCTGATGCTCTACATCTCGACCGGCCTGGTGTTCATGTTACTGCCGGGAACGTTTCTGGGGGTCTGGAACCTGCTCGCGATCAGCAGTCGCCACGCCGCGAATTCGGTTTCTGCGGGATGGATCCAGGCCCACGGGCACGCGCAGATCTTCGGCTGGATCGGCACGTTCATCCTGGGCATTGGCTTCTATTCCATTCCCAAGTTGCGGCGCGCGAATCCGTTCGCGCTGTGGGCCGCATGGCTGTGCTGGGCGCTCTGGACGTCGGGTGTAACCTTGCGCTGGCTGACGGGAGTTTACCAGTGGCAGTGGCGCGTGGTGCTGCCCGTTTCGGCGGCACTGGAAGTAGTTGCCTTCGTAATCTTCTTCCACTCGGTTTCCGGTCACAGACCGCAGGACTCCGGCAGACAGAAGTTGGACGAATGGGTACTCGTGGTCATCGCGGCTGCCGCAGGTCTTTTGCTTACCCTGCTTGTCAATTTGGGCGCCGCCATGTGGCTTGCGTATCGTGGCACCTCACCGGATCTCCCCACTGAATTCGACCAGCGGTTCCTGGTGCTCGAGACCTGGGGATTCCTCGTTCCCTTCGTCTGGGGATTCAGTTCCAAATGGCTTCCGGTTTTTCTGGGTCTGCGCCCGGTCCGCGGGCGCGTGCTGCTCCTGGCGGTCGCGGTGAACTCCGTGGGCGTGATTGCTGCGATGACGGGCTGGATGAGATCGGCTGTGCTCCTGTTATTGGGCGGGATCATCGTCGCGGTTTGGGCCCTCCGTTTCTTTGAGCGTACGCAGCAGCCGGCGAAGGTGAAGGGAGTGCACCCGAGCTTTCCTGTATTTGTGCGCCTGGCGTACGTCTGGGCCATTGTCGCGGCGGCGCTCGGACTCTGGGCCAGTTCAGTCGAGGGCGCTCATGGGATCTGGGGTGCGTCGCGCCATGCGTTGACCGTTGGCTTCCTGGCCACCATGGTGTTCAGTGTGGGCCAGAGAATCCTGCCGGCATTTTCCGGAATGCGACTACTCTTCAACACCAGATTGATGTTTCTTTCACTGCTGCTGCTGACGGTCGGGTGTCTTCTTCGTGTCAGCTCCGAGATTCTCGCCTATCAAGATCTTGCTAGCTGGGCCTGGTCGTGGCTCCCGGTTTCAGCGATTACCGAAATGGCTGCAGTGACGATTTTTGCAGTGAATTTGTTCGCGACCTTCGCACGGCGTCCGCCATCCGCGCAGGAGGCAGGTTCCTGATCGACTGTGTAAAGGGAGAGGCTTGATGTGCGCTTTGTTAATCAACCCAAGACCAAGAATCCTGTCAAGGCAAATGAGCTTGTGACTTTTGTCATATGTAGCTGATTCCCGGAACGTATGCTGGAGACTGGAGTTAAATCATGATGCAAAGTTCTTACGCGAACAGCAATGAACACGAACGATCTTCCGCTCATCCTCAATTGGTTGGAGAAGGACAACATCCCGACAAGATGCAGGGACATTGGGTCCTGGCACGTGCTGGTAAGCGCGTGCTGCGACCAGGCGGCCTTGAACTTACACGGCAGATGCTCAACGCGCTGGCGATCAACTCACAGGATCGCGTGGTTGAGTTCGCTCCGGGACTCGGCGTCACGGCCCGAATGGTTCTGCAAAAGCGTCCTTCGGCGTATTGGGGAGTGGAGCGCGAGCCTGCGGCAGCCGAAGATCTGCGACGGCAGTTGGCGGGAATCGACGCCCAGATCGTGCTGGGCCAGGCAGAAGAATCAGGGCTGCCCAGCGCTTGCGCAAGCGTGGTCTACGGCGAGGCGATACTGAGCATGCAGAGTCAGGAACAGAAAAGGCGGATCTTTGCCGAAGCCCGGCGTCTTCTTGCCGCCGGAGGACGGTACGGAATCCACGAGCTGTGTTTCCTGCCCGACGATATTTCGGACCACGTGCGCCATGAGATTCAAGCGGCAATGTCGAGAGAGATCCATGTGGGAGTGCAACCGCTGGCCCGGAGTGAATGGGTAAGATTGTTCGAACAAAATGGGCTGGAAGTGACTTGGAGCGGCGAAGCGCCGATGCATCTGCTGGAACCACGACGTGTGCTGCGGGATGAGGGGTTTAGAGGCGGTTTGCGAGTCGCGTTCAATATGGCTACAAACCCAGTGTTGCGTCAGCGGATTCTTGCTATGCGGCGGCTCTTCCGCAAGTATGGAGAGCATCTCGGAGCCGTATCGCTGGTTGGACAGCGCGAGCTGGGGAATGCCTGAATCAGCTCATGGGTGTTTCCAAAAGCCACGACAACCGATTGGAGAGCTGTAGATCTGGTGGTCAGCGGCTGTGGCTTCTTCACCGCCTGCCAGCCGGGAGGTGCATTCATCGCTAGAAAGACTGCACATTGCCGACGGGCCCGACTAACGGATTTCCAGCACTCCGAACACCAACCTCGACTTTGCGGCGGTGCCGGAGAGGGACAAATTGAACTGGTCGAAATCGGGGGGCGATGGATTGCCCGGGGGAGAATCAGTGAACTGAACGCCAGGACGGAAGCATGACTGGTCATTGGACAATACTGCAGCATGTGGAGTGGGAAGGCCCGGGGCTGATCGCTACCGAAGCACAGGCTCGCGGTTTGTGCACGGAAGTCCGGCGGTTGGATCTGGAAGCAACTCTCCCGCAACCCGAGCAGGTCGATGGTCTGGTCGTTATGGGCGGTCCCATGGGTGTTTACGAGACCGACAAGTACCCATTCCTCGCTGGTGAATGCCGCCTCATTGCAGAACTGGTTCGGCGCGACCGCCCCGTGCTGGGCATCTGCCTGGGATCGCAATTGCTGGCCAAGGCGCTAGGAGCAGAAGTATTTCCAGGGCGCGGGCAAGAGGTCGAGTTCGGAACTGTCGAGTTGACTGAGGAGGGGAGGCGAGACCCTCTACTCGCTCCGGCCGGAGCTACTGTTCCAGTGTTCCATTGGCATGGAGACACATTTGACTTGCCACGGGGAGCGACGCTGCTGGCTTCTAGCGAGAAGTATGCGCACCAGGCATTTCGTTTTGGAGACTGTGCTTACGGATTGCAGTTTCATATCGAGCCCGACCCAGATACGTGGGCGGCATGGCGAGAACATCTACCGCTCGAGTTGCTGAAGGAATCGCACCGACACGAGGACATCGAACGAGTTGGTAGATGCGTAATCGCGAGGTTCTTTGACCTCGCTTTGGGCAGAACATCCTCAACCCAAGAAACACGCACCCATACACGGCGCTTACCGGCTGTGAAGTAACGGGCGTCTCGGGGACTTTTGTCACAGCGCGCCGACACCGGACCTGTAAACTGAGTTTATGCCTGTTCAGATTGGAACCAAAACCCACAACTTTACTGATCCCACCGGCCTGCTTTCCGACTGCCACCGGCGGGTAGAGATGTTTCTTGGCACGCTCGACGCCGTCGCCAAAGTGATAGACCGGCCGGTCACCGAGGAAACAAGTCGTGCCCTCGAATCTGCCTTGCGTTACTTCGGACAAGCCGCACCCAAGCATACCGCCGACGAGGAAGAATCGTTGTTCCCCAGGTTGCGCCGTATCGACGATCCAGAAGTCCAATCTGCCTTGGAACAGTTGGACAGGCTGGAAGACGATCATCGCTGGGCTGCTCCGTTGCATGCTGAAGTGGAGCGACTGGGAGCGCAATACCTCTTGAACTCGAGTCTGTCGGACGCCGAGATCGTGGAATTCCGCGATGCGGTGGCGCGTTTGGTCTCGATGTACAAACAACATCTGAGTATCGAAGACGGATTGATTTTCCCCCTCGCGTCCCGAATGTTATCCCATACGGAAAAGGCAGCCATAGCGAATGAAATGGCGGACCGCAGGAATGTAAAGATGGTGACGGCGATATCCGAAGGACGCAAGAACTTATGACGTACCTCGTTCGATCCCCAGGAACAGAATTGCTCCGAGCCTTGAGCGTGCGCCGATGAGCACTTATTACAAAACTCAGACAATGAAATTTCCCCAGCTCTGAAATAATCCGCGGTCGGGTGCAATACGCCAAAATGAGTAAGCTTCCCACGATCATTCAAGGCGGAATGGGTGCTGGCGTTTCCGGTTGGCGGCTCGCCCGGGCAGTATCCCAACTCGGTCAGCTCGGGGTGGTGTCCGGAACTGCTCTGGATCTGATTTTCGCCCGGCGCTTACAAGACGGAGACCCTGGCGGTCACATGCGACGCGGCCTTGATCACTTTCCAATTCCTGAGATCGCCGACCGGGTTTGGCAGGCGTACTACATCCCCGGCGGCAAAGCAGAAAGGGCTCCCTACAAGATCCTGCCGACGCACACCAAGGATACTCCTCGAGATTTAGTGGAGCTGTGTGTCGCGGCCAATTTCGTTGAGGTTTTTCTCGCGCGCGAAGGCCACAATAATCCAGTTGGCATCAATTATCTGGAAAAAATTCAGTTGCCGCATTTGCCGTCAATCTACGGTGCCATGCTCGCAGGGGTGGGATACGTGTTGATGGGGGCAGGTGTGCCACTCAAGATTCCTGGGGTACTCGATCGCTTCATCGATCACGAAGCCGCCACTTATCTGCTCCAGGTGTCAGGGGCGCACGAGGATGATGACAGAACCATGGTCTTTAGGCCAAGTGCCTTCGTGACGCGCAAACTGCCGCAGCTGGCGCGGCCAAAATTCATCGCGATCGTCTCGTCCAACACTCTGGCGACCACGATGCTAAGAAAGGCGGATGGCAAGGTTGACGGGCTCGTGATCGAGGGCTACACGGCTGGCGGGCACAACGCGCCGCCGCGGGGTAAGCTCCAGCTTGACGGACGGGGAGAGGCGATCTACGGAGAGCGTGACGCAGTGGATCTCGAGAAGATCCGTGCCCTCGGCGTCCCATTTTGGCTTGCCGGAGGCTATGGCTCGCCCGAGAAAATGGCAGAGGCAATGGCCGCCGGAGCCGCCGGGGTTCAGGTGGGCACAGCATTTGCGTTCTGCGAAGAATCCGGCCTGACGAACCTCTACAAGCGCGCACTCTTAGAAAAGGCCATTCTCGGCACAGCGCGGGTTCTCACCGATCCGGTGGCTTCGCCAACCTCCTTCCCATTCAAGGTTGCACAATTGGAAGGGTCGCTCTCGGAACCTGAAGTCTATTCCGCTCGCCCGCGCATCTGCGACTTGGGATATTTGCGCGAAGCGTACCGAACGCCGTGCGGAACGATCGATTACCGCTGCCCGGCAGAGCCTGTAACGACCTACATCGCAAAGGGTGGGCAAGTGGAGAGCACGGTAGGGAAGAAGTGTCTCTGCAACGCCCTCATGGCGAACATCGGACATCCCCAGGCGCGAAATGGAAAATACATCGAGCCGGCGCTGATCACCTCCGGGAATGGTCTCACCGGCATCGGCCGATTCTTGCCCAGGGGAGCCTCCTCGTACACAGCCGCCGACGTGGTTGCGGAACTCACGAGTGCTTTCCTGCCACCCGCACCGTGGTGTCAGTAGCTCCGGCTACACTCCGTCCTCGTGTGACCTAAGTCATTGCTAAGCCGGATTCGCATTTCCTAGAATCTCAACTGCAGTGGAACGCTGAGTCCCAGGGACAGCGCTATGAAGAGGCAATGTTAGTGGCCGGCAAGTGGATGCCGATGATCGTAGAAGAGCGGTGCACAGGTTGTGGCCTGTGTGTGGAGGCCTGCGGTCCCAGGTCGCTGGCAATGGCAGACGGGATTGCAGTGCTTGCTTTCGCGGATACTTGTGGAAGCGAAGAGCACTGCATCTCAGCCTGTGCGGATGATGCTATCCAAATGGCCTGGCTGCCTTTCTCGGGAGACCAAGGTGTTGGCCGATGGAATGATGAGATTGGGGTGAATCAGGTCGTGGGGGATCCCTAGATCTGCGGTCATTAAATACTCGCTGATCTGACACGCAAGAAAGGTTCTACAGGCGTCAAGCTGCTACGAGAGGTATTCGAACAGGTAGTTATGAGAACGAGTGAGGCGGGATGAATCGATTGCACCACTGGTACTGCCGATCAGCGCAGTGGAAGCAGAAGCTCGACAACGAGATTCTACCGTGGGCTTTGAGCGGAGTTGAATTGGGTGATGAGGTCTTGGAAGTGGGGCCCGGGCCAGGTCTGACTACCGATTGGCTGCGTTGTCGGTCGAAAAGCATCACCTGCATCGAGGTGGACCCTTCATTGGCAAACTCTCTTTGTCGGCGCACGGCCAACACCAATGTCAGCGTGCGCTGCGCTGATGCGACCCCGATGCCGTTCCCCGACCGCTTATTCTCCAGCGCCGTCTGCTTCACTGTTCTTCACCACCTGCCCTCTGCGGCGTTGCAAAACCGGCTGTTCGCCGAAGTGTACCGGGTTCTCAGGCCAGGTAGTGTTTTTGTCGGGGTGGACAGCATGCGCTCCTTGTTGATGCGGATTTTCCATGTGCGCGACACCATGCTTCCCGTCGATCCGGTAGCGTTGCCCGGGCGGCTGCAATCAGCCGGATTTAGAGATATGAACGTGGCAATCAATGCTGGAAGATTTCGTTTCTTTGCACGACGACCTTTCGCGAGCAGTCCCGTATCAACTGCGAAGTCTAGCCAAGCCACAAGTTTCGCTCCATGCCAATGGCTTTCCTTACCTTCCAAAGACTCAGCCCTGTTCTAAAGAGCCTTTGACGCCCCATGCTTTCCACTGCTCATTTTGTCTCCAATCCAAGTAAAAGCACGAGTTGCGGAGGGAAGCCCCAGAGTGGTGACGGCCAAAACTGCGACGTGGCTGATCTCTTCGTCGCTGAGGCCAGCCTTTCGCGCGTTTCGAACCGCGGAGTGGGTGGCGCCCTCAAGACCAGCGCCGATCGACAGTGCGAGCTTAACGAGGCGGCGACTGCGTTCATCCAGAGGACCCGCCTCATGACACCGTTCTCCCAAATCGGTGAAGGCGGCCCATACTTGGGGATAGAGTTTCTTGAATCGTGTGATCGGTCTAGGAAGTTTTCGTGACAAGGTTGCACACTCCTTTCCTCAGAACACAACTCCCAGCATAGCCGACTGGCGCTGCGCTCGGCTGTGAGACTAATCGTCGCATGATTGCAGGTGCTTCCGAACCGCGTGTCGAGGTGTTGTCACACGACCATGTGACGACAATCACGCGGGAGTAGGACTGCGATCACAGACAAGGCTGTCCGAGCTTCGTAAAAGGATATGTACATGCAGAGGTCCACAATGTTGTCGACCACTTCTGAGTACGCACTACGAGCCCTGATTCATCTGGCGCGGCAGCCACGCGGCAGTGCCGTCCTGGGACGCGACTTGGCGCACGCCGCAGAAATACCGGCCAACTACCTGTCGAAGTTGCTCCTGACATTACGCAACGCTGGACTGGTCGACACGACCCGAGGTTCAGGTGGTGGTTATCGGCTTCGCAAGTCGGCGACCGAAACCTATCTGATCGACGTGGTGGAACTGTTTGAAGAGGTCTCTCGCGACCAGCCGACTTGCTTTCTGGGACACACCCGGCCGTGCTCGGATTCGACTCCCTGTACAGCTCACAGTGCATGGCGCGATTTGCAGGTGGCGTATATGGGATTTCTCGTTTCCACGCCGCTTTCGGCGATTGCAGGGGAACACGATGACGTCTGGACGAGTCCTCGACCCAGCCGTAGAACCGCGCTCCCGGCCGGGAGGTGAAGATGAAATTGAAAATCAATGGCAGTGGCGAAATGCCGGAGGTTCGATCAATCCCAGCTCAGATGCGCAGGGCCCTCCGGCTGGTCCCGCTCGCAGCGCTGCTCGTACTCAACCATCGAGTCGCCGCCCAGCAAGACGCTTCCGCTTTCTTCAAGCAAAACTGTACAAGTTGCCACACCATTGGCGGCGGCCGTCTCACTGGGCCAGATCTCAAGGACGTAACATCGCGCAAAGATCGCGCATGGCTGGTCCAGTTCCTGCAGAGTCCGAAATCAATGATCGATAGCGGAGACCCTTACGCCGTGAAGTTGCAGCAGGAAGCACGTGGCGTGGTGATGCCGAACATTGCGGGCATGAACTCGCAGCAGACGCAGGCGCTGCTCGACATGATTACCGCCGAATCGAAGCTTCCGCACTCGCAGTTTGCAGGTGCGCAGATCAGCGATCGCCCGCTGACGGCGCAGGACGTTGCGAAAGGCAAACTGGTCTTTCTGGGTGAGCAGCGGCTGAGCGGTGGCGGCCCGGCCTGCATCTCCTGCCACACGGTCAAAGGACTGGCGCTTTTGGGTGGCGGACGGCTCGGTCCCGATCTCACGCGGGTTTACGAGCGGCTGCAGGGCCGCAAGGGGCTCGGGGCATGGTTGTCGTCGCCGGCGAGTCCCACCATGTCACCGGTATTCAAAGACCACGCAATCCAGCCCGACGAGATCCTCTCGCTCGTCGCCTTGTTTGAGGACTCCGCGAAGCGAGGCGGGCAGGATGACACCACTTCGTTGCTCAATTTCTTTCTGTTGGGCGTAGGCGGCATGGTGCTCGGCCTGATTTCGCTGGACGCGCTCTGGAAAACGCGCTTTCGGGGAGTGCGCCGAAGCATGGTCCACAAAAATGATCGAGGTGAAGGATGAAAACCCGAGACGCGATCTCGTGGATTCGGGACGAAGTTGATCCCAAGCTGCGCAGTTGGGAAGAGTTCTACCGCAACCGCTGGCAGCACGACAAGATCGTCCGCTCGACGCACGGTGTGAACTGCACGGGCGGTTGCACCTGGCAGATCCATGTGAAGGATGGCATCGTCACGTGGGAGATGCAGGGACTCGATTACCCACTGCTCGAAACCGGCCTTCCCCCTTACGAACCGCGCGGATGTCAGCGCGGGATTTCTTACTCCTGGTACCTGTACAGCCCGCTGAGAGTCAAGTATCCGTACGTTCGCGGAGCGCTCATCGATTTGTGGAAACAAGCGCGGGCGCAGCACGAAGACCCGGTCGAGGCCTGGAAGTCGCTGGTGGAAAATCCCGAGTCAAGGCAACGCTGGCAGAAGGCCAGAGGCAAGGGCGGTTTGCGCCGCGCGGACTGGGACACGATGCTGGAGTTAATCGCGGCCGCCAACATTTACACCATCAAGAAACACGGGCCGGACCGCATTGCGGGTTTCTCGCCCATTCCTGCGATGTCGATGATTAGTTACGCTAGCGGTGCTCGGATGCTGCAGCTGATGGGCGGAGTTTCGCTCTCCTTCTACGACTGGTATTGCGATTTGCCCCCAGCGTCGCCTGAAACGTGGGGCGAGCAAACTGACGTGCAGGAATCGGCCGACTGGTACAACGCCAAGCTGCTGGCGGTAATGGGGTCGAATCTGAATATGACCCGCACCCCCGACTGCCACTTCGCCGCTGAAGCGCGTCACAACGGCTCAAAGATGTGGGTGTTCTCCCCGGACTTCTCGCAAGTCTCGAAGTACGCGGATGAGTGGGTTGCGATCAATGCCGGACAGGACGGCGCCTGGTGGATGGCGGTGAACCACGTCCTGCTCAAAGAATTTCACCACGAGAAGAAGACACCGTACTTCCTGAACTATGCGAAGCAATACACCGATTCGCCCTACCTGGTGGAACTCACCGAGCAAGATGGGAAGTGGCAGGCGGGGAAGCTGCTGCGCGCAAACCGGTTGGAGAAATATCAGAACACTGAGAATGGCGACTGGAAGTTCTTGATGTGGGATGCCGTCGAAATGCGGCCCAAGATGCCGATGGGCAGCGTGGGATTCCGCTGGGGGAAAGAAAAGGGTAAGTGGAACCTGCAGATGAAAGACGGACTGGATGGCACATCCATCGATCCGGTTCTTTCGTTCCTTACGCAATGTGACACCGTCGTCGGGGTCTCATTGAGTGATTTTGCCGAAGGCCGGGCGGTCACACGATCCGTTCCAGCACGCAAACTAACGACTGCGGATGGTCAAGTTGTCACGGTCACAACTGTGTACGACCTGCTTATGGCGCAGTACGGCGTCCCTCGCGGATTGCCGGGAGAATATCCGGCCAGCTATGACGATGAGAGTCAGCCGTACACGCCGGCCTGGAGTGAAAAATATACGGGGATGAGCCGGCAAATGTTGCTCCGGTTTGCGCGGGAATGGGCAAGCACCGCGGAACTCACCAACGGCAAGTGCACGGTGATCATCGGCGCCGGCATCAATCACTGGTACCACGGCAATCTGATGTACCGGGCGGCAATCCACGCGCTGATGTTCTGCGGTTGCATCGGCGTGAACGGCGGCGGATTAGCTCACTACGTCGGGCAGGAGAAACTGGCGCCGGGTGAGCCGTGGTCGGCGATTGCGTTTGGCCGCGACTGGTTCCCCGCTGCCCGCCTGCAGAATGCACCCAGTTGGCACTATGTGCATACAGATCAGTGGCGCTATGAACGCGACTTCACCGACTACCACACGGTTCCTCCGGCCAATGGCAAAGCTTCATTCGCGCATGGACACACGATGGATCTGCAGGTGCGAGCGGTGCGCTCGGGATGGCTGCCGTTCTATCCGCAGTTTCAGAAGAACCCATTGGAAGTCGTGAAAGAAGCGGAGGCCTCCGGAGCTAAGAGCGACGAAGCAGTTGTGAACTATGCGGTCCAGCAACTGAAAGAGCGCAAGTTGAAGTTCTCCGTCGAAGATCCGGATGCGCCTGAGAATTGGCCGCGGATATGGTACATCTGGCGCGGCAATGCGCTGATGGCCAGCGCCAAGGGCCACGAGTATTTTCTCAAGCACTACCTGGGCACGCACAACAACGCCATCTCCGATGACAACCTGGCGGAGGGCAGTGCGCAGGAAGTCGTGTGGCACAAGAACGCCCCCCAGGGAAAGATGGACCTGGTCGTGGACCTCAATTTCCGCATGGACACGTCCGCCCTCTATTCGGACATCGTACTGCCCGCGGCCACCTGGTACGAGAAGGCAGACCTCAACTCCACCGACATGCACAGCTTCATCCATCCGCTGTCGGAGGCGGTGCCTCCGGCCTGGGAGTCCAAGAGCGACTGGCAAATATTCCGTGCAATCGCGAAAAAGTTCTCTGAACTGGCGGAGAAACATTTCCCCGGGCCGGTGAAAGATCTGGTGACCTCTCCATTGGTGCATGACTCAGCGGCTGAAATCGCACAGCCTGAGATCAAAGACTGGCTGAGTGGAGAAGTGGAAGCGATTCCGGGCAAGACGATGCCCGGACTCAAGCTGGTTTCACGCGACTACAAGAACCTTTACAAGCAGTATATCTCTTTCGGTCCACTGGCGCGGTCCGGCGGACTCGGAGCGCACGGCACGCACTACGGGATTGAAGACGAATACGATGCAGCATTGAAGACGTGTCCCGCCGTTGCGTGGGATGGCAAGAAGTATCCATCGCTCCTCGAAGACCAACATGCCTGCAACCTCATTCTCCGCTTCGCCACGGTGACCAACGGCGAACTCGCGTACCGCTCCTATAAGGAACTCGAAGAAAAGGCGGGCGTTCCTCTGGTGCACCTGGCGGAGAAAAACCGCGGCGTGCGGCTGAGCTACAAGGACCTGCAGGCGCATCCCCACCGCTTGCTCAATAGCCCCATGTGGTCGGGACTGACCGAGAACGGGCGTGCGTACTCGCCCTTCACCTACAACGTAGAGTGCCTGATGCCGTGGCGCACCCTGACTGGGCGGCAGCACTTCTATCTCGACCATCCTCTTTATATACAGTTCGGCGAGAATCTGCCCGTCTATAAGCCCAAGCCGCTGCCCACGCAGTATGCCGACCTGAAGTTCAGCAAGGAAGTCGGGCCGACCAAGATGCTCAACTACCTGACACCGCACGGCAAGTGGCATATCCACTCGACCTACGGCGACAACCAGCGCATGACGACGCTGTCGCGCGGCGTGGAACCGTTCTGGATTAACGACAAGGACGCCGCCGAAATCGACATCGTGGACAACGACTGGGTCGAAGTGCACAACGACAACGGAGTTGTGGTTACGCGTGCCGCCGTCAGCGCCCGTATTCCAAGGGGTATTTGCATTCAGTACCATTCGCCGGAACGTACTTACTCGGTGCCGACCTCACCACTGCGCGGCAACCGCCGGGCCGGCGGCCACAACAGCCTCACACGCACTCGACTGAAACCGAACCTGATGGCCGGTGGCTACGGGCAATTCACCTTTCATTTTAATTACTGGGGACCTACTGGATGTAACCGCGATACGCACGTGCTGGTGCGCAAGCTGCCGGAGTTGAAGTGGTGAAGATGTCTATCGAAAAAGCAACTGAGAACGAACCAGCGGGAATTGAGAACTGACCATGAATGTACGCTCACAAGTATCGATGGTGTTTCACCTCGACAAGTGCATTGGCTGCCACACCTGCTCGATCGCCTGCAAGAACATCTGGACCGATCGCAAAGGCACGGAGTACATGTGGTGGAACAACGTGGAAACCAAGCCCGGCACAGGCTTCCCCACGCGTTGGGAGGACCAGGAGCGCTATAAAGGCGGCTGGGAAAAGAAGAACGGCGACCTCGAGCTCAGATCCCAGAACAAGAGTAGCGCCCTGTTCAACATTTTCCACAACCCCAACCAACCCACCTTGGACGATTACTACGAGCCGTGGACCTATGACTACCAGAACCTGTTCAACGCGCCCGAAGGTGCGGACCAGCCCACGGCCAAGCCGGTCTCGATGGTCACAGGCGAGTACATCAATGTGGAAGCCGGACCGAACTGGGATGACGATCTCGGCGGGTCGCCAGTGTACGCGCAGAACGACCCCAACCTGGAGAGCCTGACACCGGAGCAGCGTGAGCAACTTTTTGCCACCGAGCGTCTGGTGTTCTTCTACTTCCCGCGCATCTGCAATCACTGCCTGAACCCTTCGTGTGTAGCGGCGTGTCCGTCGGGTGCGCTCTATAAGCGCGGCGAAGACGGCATCGTGCTGATTGATCAGAAGCGTTGCCGGGGTTGGCGTGCCTGCGTCGCCGCCTGCCCGTATAAGAAAACGTATTTCAACTGGTCCACTGGAAAATCGGAAAAGTGCATCCTGTGCTTTCCGCGCCTCGAAACCGGCCAGGCACCGGCTTGCTTCCATTCCTGCGTGGGGCGAATCCGCTACCTCGGCGTGTTGCTCTACGATGCAGCACGAATCGAGGAAGTCGCCAAGCTGCCCGACGATCAACTGATCGAAGGACAGCGCTCGCTCATTCTCGATCCCTTCGACCCTGAAGTGATCGCGGCGGCTCGGGCCAGTGGAGTGCACGACTCGGTCGTCGAATCGGCACAGAAGTCTCCTGTCTATCAGTTTGTAAAGGTGTGGAAGCTGGCCCTCCCTCCACACTTGGAATACCGCACATTTCCGATGCTGTTCTACGTGCCGCCAATGTCGCCCGTAATGGCAAGCCAGGACGGCGGCGTGATCGACCACGTGTCCGGTGACCTGTTTCACGATATCGAGCAGTCGCGTGTACCCATTGCCTACCTGGCCAAGCTGCTGGGCGCTGGACAGGAAAACAAAGTGCGCTACGCCCTGCGTAAACAGAAAGCGGTGCGCTGGTACCGGCGCGCGTTGACCGTTGGCGACGTGACGATGGAAGTCGCCAGCCGCATGCTGGCTGAAGCGGACTGCTCGCCCGAAGAAGCCGAGGCAATCTACAACCTCACTTCGCTCTGCACTTTCGAGGACCGCTTCGTGATTCCACCGATGCACCGCGAAGAGGCGATCCAGATGATGGAAGACCCAATGGAGCACAAAGCGAGTGCGGGCTTCGGTTTCGTGAATGCGCCGCACCGGGGGATGTGATGCGCGATGCTGCCATCTACAACACGTTGGTCGCTCTGCTCACTTACCCCGAGGCGGACTATCCGCAGCGGATTGAAGCCAGCGTGCACGTTGCTCCGGAAGAGTGCAGTGGACAACTGGAACAGTTCGCTATCCAGATGCGCGGGCGGGCCACAGACGAACTCCAGGAGTTGTTTACCCAGACGTTCGATCTCAACCCAATGTGCTCTCTGGAATTGGGATGGCACCTGTTCGGCGAGAACTACGAACGCGGGCAGTTGCTGGTCCGCGTGCGGGAGGAGATGCGGCGCCACGGGCTGAAAGAATCCACCGAGCTTCCCGACCACCTGACCCACGTTTTGCAGTTGGTCGAGCGGATGGATCACGAAGCCGCCGCCGACTTTGTCGCAGCCTGTGTGCTGCCGGCGCTAGAGAAGATGCTTCAGGCAATGTGCGACAAAGGGAATCCATTTGAAAACGTGCTGCTGGCGGTCCGTAGTTTGCTTCGCCGCCAGTTCCCGGAGATACCGCTCACCTCTCCGGAAACTAAACCGTTACTCAAAGTATTGGCTTGAAGGACCGAAGCGATGACGAATCCAACCATAAACCTGCTGCTGTTCGCGATGCTGCCTTATGTGGCGCTATTCGTATTTTTCCTGGGCACGATTATGCGCTATCGCAAGGCCCCCTTCACCTACTCCAGCTTGTCGTCGCAGTTTCTGGAAAACAACCAGCACTTCTGGGGCTTGACGGCGCTGCACTACGGGATCTTCGCGATCCTGTTGGGCCACCTGATGGGACTGTTGATTCCACGCCAGGTACTGCTGTGGAACAGCCGCCCGCTACGGCTTTATGTGCTTGAAATCTTCAGCCTGGCATTTGCCTTGATGGCACTGGTGGGTTTCGTAGGTGTGATTGAGCGCCGCATTCGCTATCCGAAAGCAAGGACGGTGACCACTCCCGCCGACTGGATCATTGAGTCCATGCTCATTCTTCAGGCGGCTGCGGGAATCTACGTAGCCATCTTCTATCCTTGGGGAACTTCCTGGTATTCGACTTCCGCGGCACCCTATCTGCACTCCATTTTCTTCTTCCGGCCGGACATCAGTTATCTCGTGACCATGCCCTTCATCGTCAAATTCCACGTGGTCAATGGCTGGCTGATTGTCGGATTCTTCCCGTTCACGCGTCTGGTGCATGCCCTGGTGGCGCCGTTGCCCTATCTCTGGCGCAAACCTCAGTTGGCGCGTTGGTATGGGATTGGAATCCTGCCGGTGTGGCCGCGCCGTCCCAGCGGTGTGAGGGACTGACGAGATGGCCGCGCCACCTCCAAAGCCGTCTGTGGTAGTGAAGTACTTCGGCAGCCCATTCGTAACGCTGATACTTGTGATCGCGCTGGGCTTCAGCCTGCTGATCCTGGTGCCGAAGTTCAATGCGTACGCCTTGCCCGGCAATCAGCTGGGCTACGAACCAACCCAGCCGGTGGCTTTTTCCCATCGTCTGCACGCCGGCGAGTTGCAGGTGCAGTGCCTGTACTGCCACTCGGGAGCGGAGAAGAGCCGCCACGCCGGGATACCCGCCGCGAACGTCTGCATGAACTGTCACAGGTTCGTTGCCGCTCCGCTGGGAGCAATTCGAGCGGAAGACGAATTGGCAAAGAAAGAGAAGCGCGAACCCCGGCGAGTGGTTTCTCCGGAAATCCAGAAGATCTACCACGCGTTGGCGCTCAACGAAAAGATGCTGCGCGATCCGGCCAAACCGACCGCCCCGATCACTTGGATGAAGGTTCACAACCTGCCGGACTTCGTTTATTTCGACCATCGCCCACACGTCAATGCTGGAGTCGCATGCCAGAAGTGCCACGGTCCAGTCGAGACCATGGAGCGCGTCCGCCAAGTCGAGGACTTGAGCATGGGATGGTGCGTGAACTGCCATCGCGGAGTGGATCGCGCGGGACTAGATGGCAATGGAAACTTCACCAGCGCACCGGCTCCGGCGGCAGATGGACCTGTGCCTGTGACTCATCGCGTGTATGCGTCCATCGACTGTTCTACGTGCCACTACTGAGGAGAGTTGTTTGAGCAAGCGAAGAACAAAACGGTATTGGAGGAGCCTGAAGGAGCGAGATGCAGCCCCCAGCGTTCTGAAGACTCTTGCGGACGAGTTTTCGGAAGGCGGGCCGCGCCAGTTCCGCCGCCGCGATTTTCTGAAAGCGACTGGATTCACGCTGGGAGTGGCTTTCGCGACCGGTTGCAGCCGCGCTCCCGTGCAGCGGGCGATTCCTCTACTTTCGCAACCTGCGGAGATGGTTCCGGGAGTTTCGCTTTTCTATGCCTCCACGTGCGCGGGTTGCAGCGCCGGTTGCGGGTTGCTCGCCAAAGTGCGCGACGGCCGGCCGATCAAACTGGAAGGCAATCCTCAGCACCCGGTCTCGCGCGGGGGATTGTGTGCTACAGGGCAAGCGAACATTCTCGGCCTCTACGACTCACAACGTCTGCAGCACCCTTTGAAGGAAGGAAAGAGATCCTCCTGGGACGAAGTCGACCGGGAGATCCAGG
>DASYZA010000267.1:0-14777 GCA_035946775.1 Candidatus Sulfotelmatobacter sp.
CGCCATAGGGCCGGAACAAAGCTTGCCGAAACAATCGCGGTACCCAAGGAGCCGAGTGAGTAGAAAAAAGGAGACGTCCGACGCGTGAGGTCCGAAGCTCAGGTTTGAAAAAGATGGTGGGCGCTATAGGATTCGAACCTAGCCTACTTAAACCTTTTCAATAACTTGCGGGACTCGGGTGGCAACCAAAAGACCGCAACGGAAGCCAACGGAGCAATTATTGGACATGAATTGGACACTGACTTTGAGGATCGATCTGATCACTCGTCGGTGGCAAGGTCTAGCAGGAGGGTACCCCTCTACCTAGGTAGTGTTTGATGACGAAGCAGTGCAAATTCAGAAAGAAGGACGGCGGTCGCTGCAGGGCAAATGCGCAATCGGCGAATGGGCTTTGTGTCTTTCACGATCCAGCGCGAGCCAGCGACGGCCATCGGGCTCGGCGAGCCGGCGGCTTGACCCGCACCCGCTCCATGGCGATTCTCCCAGCTGACACGCCGGATCACCCCCTAACGAATCCCAGGCAAGTTTCTGACCTGTTAGCAAAGTCCATCAATCAGTTGCGCCGCGGAGAACTCGACCTTCGAATTGCTAATGGGATTGGTTACCTGGCCGGCGTCCTATTGCGCGCGCTGGAGCAAGGTCCGATAGAGGATCGGCTGGCTAACCTAGAAGCCGCGCTGAGTATGAACAGTTCGGGAGCTAACATGTTTGATTTCCGATCTGCAAAGGAGACTGCTAATGATCAATCGTCATAACCGCCTGCAGCGGATTGAGGTTCGATTGACTCCATTTCAGGTGGTGATTTTGTGGCTGAAGAATGTTCTTTCGCACACCTACGAAGAATTGTGGTTTTCGAGGCCCCGAGAAGCAATTGCAAACTCGATCGCCAGAAGTGTGGGTGACAGCCTCAAGGGAGAACCTGCACCTTTGATTGACTCGGCCGTTCTTCAAGCGCGTCAGGAAGCTGACTTCCTCTACATGCTGGTAATCGACGTAAACGCCAGCCTTCAAAGACAGTTCTTCGAGAGAGAGCGAGAATACTTCTTCTTGCTTGCGTATTTCCTGGCCACCATGCGATGCCCACCTTCTTCCATCACAGAAGAACCGCTTCGCCACCTCACGTTATCATTCGTGAATTCAATTCTCCTGGTCGAAGGAGCCGTCCTGCGCACCTCGGCTGAGCATTTCGACGGTCACGCGATCCTATTCTCGGATTCCGTGATAAAGCTGAAGCAGCAAGTGGTGCTGGCGGAGGAGGCATTGGGGACCTTCAATTCTATCGCCACGCTGGCGAGTTTTCGTACGCTGGACAAGAAAGAGATCAATGATGGCCTCGTTCCGGACGTGGAACTCCAAGTCACGCGGTGGTCGATCCTGGCTCGCAGCGAAACGCTTGCTGCATTCGGCGAGTGGTCGCAGTTGCAAGCAAATTTAAAACAACTGAAGGCGACGTACTCATCATTGGAGGACAACAGTGACAACAGCTTGCGAGACAAGATTAGCCTGCCTCGAGAACGAACTTCAGCTTAGACGTTGGTTGCGGCTTCAGCGCGTATTCGAAACTATGACTGCCAACGAACTGGAGGCATTTGCGATCACCGGCGTTTGGGTCGATCGACCAGAACCGGAATTTGGACTCAGCAAGCTCGACTCGATGGACCGAGCGAGACTCATCAGGCTCTGGAAAACGAGTCTAACAATATATGCCGGCCACAGCAGGAGCGAGTTGGATTTCTACGCCATCCACGGATACTGGCCTACTGGCCGGGAGCTACAACGCAACAGAGAACAGGTATCGAACCGGAAAGAGTCGAATCATATATCGAGGCCGCGGCACTCGCCATATTCACTGATCCACTCCAGCAGGCGTGAAGGTGTGAAGTAGGTTTTTTTCCTATACGTCAAGAGAATCGGCACAATCGCCGCACTGTAATGAGTTTCGAGGTGCTTATTCAGGGTTGGTCCAGCAGGGCCTGGAGCTGCCGAAGACTCCATTGGATTGACGCATAGTCCGCCCTATCGTCGCCAGATCACCGCATTGTTCCATTTGATCGTATTTGGCGCCTGCGTTTTCGGATCTACTGCAGTAATAGTTCCAACGTACGTTGTGTTGTTGGCTGATAACTGAATTGTGGCTGGCCCGACAAACTCGCCAGGAACGGAATGAAAGGTTCCTCCAGTCACTGTCAGAGAATCAGCGTGTTGAGTTATCGCGACTAATATATTTCCTAAAGTGCTCCTCCACGTTCCTGATATGTTATAACGCCCCTTTGTAATCGACGCGCAGAAGTTGTCTGCCAGACACTTATTCACGACTTTTCCACTGCACGTTTCTGAGGAAAATCGTTCCTGTGGTTTGCACTGGCCTCGATCATCGCCTCCGCAGGCGCTGCTGCCCGTCAATTGGCAGCCGGGGTCAGGATTTTGTGCATCCGCCCATTGACTCGATACAAACAGAGCTGCACCACAAAGCACGGCCGCGAGATACATCGATAAACTCTTCATGTTCCTCCATCGATAAAACACGAGAAGTAATGTTATCTTCAACCCGTCAAAAGTCAACAACTACGCGGAAGAATAAAGAATTTGTGCACAATAGTGCCGGCAATTTATGAGGAAACCAGCATGACCTCATAAGTTTGAAGCGTTTGATAATTCCTGGAAGCGGACGAGTCATCGCCGATGGGGATGCCTTGAGAGAAACTGCCCGACACGCGACGTAGTCCGATGCCCAAAAACCTCTTCATCTTGAGATCGTATGTCTCTGAATTCACTGAGTTGCCGAATGCAGTTTTGGCCTGCCCAGAAGGGAGTGTTTTTGGGCAGTATGATCGGGAAGAACATTAGTCGTGGTGAGGATCCGCAGACACAATACGCAAGGGGCGCGATCGGTACTCCACAATTGCTCGATTCTTCCCTGCTGACCGAGATTCGGCAGCCCGCCAGTCTTAGTGATTCTATGAGAACCTCGGTCCTGCAATCCTTAATTCATAGAACCATGGGAAACTTCGACCGCTGCTTCCGGCAGAGGAAACCGAATTGCGTCTGCAATTGAGCCCTGTGCTTTAACCTGGACTGGCGTGAGCCAGAACTTAGACCCATTCCATGCGATGACGCTGTCCGATATGCATTGTTCCGGAGCGCCAACAAAAGGATAGAGCAGCATCAAGTTTGGAGGAGTGTCAACCTTGCTCCTGCACTTGGACCAATTGGGCGTGTCGTGAAGAAGGTAAAAGGATCGATTGTGGTAAGAGGAAACTTGTTTTGCCTGGCGTCCTCGTCAACCGTGGAGCCAACGGGAAAGCCTTTGGCCGCCAACTCTTTTAGCAGCTGTATCAACTCGCCTTGCCGATCGCGAAATGGCAGGATCGTCTTCGCCAATTCCGTGTACATAGCAATCCAAGAGAACATAAAGTGAACTCGCTTTCCTCAATACCCTGCGCTTCTGTTTCAGAGCCAACGTTATTGCATCTTTGATATCCAGTTTGCTCGACCTAGGCGAACATGGCTAGGCGAGTCTTGGGTGCGGCCGGAGCAGGCACCCTGATAGCCGCCCACGCCGAGTCCAGATCCCCTTTTGTGAAGGCACTCACCGAAGAATACTTCCATTCGTTCAGGAACAGAACTTGATGCGCTTCAATGTCTGCAATGAGGGGAGTTGCCAAAGCACCGTTGACTGTGGTCATTGTCGACTTCGCAGAATTCCACAGTTCGGCCAACTCAATTTTCGTCCAATCCTCGCGGAACTTAACGGGACCTCCGAGACGAGATAGAAGACCCCTCAGATCTGTCTCGAATGCAGTTCTGAGACAACACGATGCATCCAACAGTTGTTGCTGTGTATTCGCGCAACTCGGAAAGCTGCATTTCGGGGTCTTGATTGTTGAAAGTGCTGACTCGAGCGTATAACGCCACGCGGGTTATTGGTCGAGTAGATTCTTGCAGCGAAATGGTGCTACGGTTTTGTCTAGCCATTGTTGCCTCCTCGTTAGGCGACGGTGGTTAGCGCCGTGTTGGTGTTCGAGCACCGGCATGGCGCGCGTCTTTTAGTGAGGATCTTATGCTCAGCGCTGAGCATAGTCAAGTTCCAAGATTCATCTATTGCAGAGCGCTGAGCATTCGTATAGTAATTACCACATGGCGAAGAAGAATCCGGCAGCGGTTCAATTGGGACGTCGTGGCGGGAAAGAAACCGCTAGGCGGCGTTCCGCAGAAGAGCGAGCGGCACAAGCGCGAAAGGCTGCTATCGCCCGCTGGGCGAAGAGAACGCCCTCTTGAACCTAGCCCTCTCTTTGCTGTGGCCTCCAGACAGTCCGAACAGAAGCCACATTTATCTTGCTGCTAACTTAACAAGCCCGAAAATTACGGCCCGGTGTGATCAAGGTGGGCGTCCCTCTCGAGTGAACGTCAAGACCAAAGCGAGAAGCCATACGGAGATGTGGGATGAATCGCGGGCACTAGCTCGGATAGAGAAGGACCTTCCTAAAGGTAGCCCCGCTAGATCGGCTTTTGATCAACTGTGTGCTGATGGTTGCGAATCGATCACTTTAGTTGCGCTCCTAATTAAGACGATTGCCGAAGCGCATCTACAGCCGGCAACCCTTTTCGAGACATTTGGCACGGATCCTCGAGAGCTCAAGAAATTACCATATGAAATCGATCATATCGCGCAGCGGATCGAGCGCAACAATGCGTTCTTGCAGGCTTTTTTGTCTGCGCAATCTGAGAATCTTCGAGGACCTGACCGATACAAAGCTGCTCTATATCGCCATCTCCCAAAAGAGCTAAGAATATATGCGGCTGATCTACGAATAGCATTCGCCATGTCGGCTAAGGATGCCGGGCCGAAGAAGTATGATTCGCTGCGATCAGCCGCGGCTACGCTTGTCGAATTTGTGAAGAGTCGAACCGGCAAGCCCCACTATGAGTCCCTGGCTAACATCCTAAGCTACTATTTCCCGCGCGTGCCAAAGCGTGTGCGCAACGGGAAGGGCGACGAATTGAGCCATAAGATGCCAAGCCTTTTCGATAGCGCCCCAGCCCTGAAAGAGAATTACCGCCGAATGAAGAAGCGCGGACTTGTGCGTAGCATCCCTTCCTTCCGTCAACAATAGTTCCCGACACACTTTCTGCCACAAAAACTCGACCATCTGTTCTGGCTTTCCTCTCGGCCCACGCTTACGATGCATTCGTTTCGGAAGGAATGAACGAATAACCGTGCCTTCTATCTCGGCGAGGCTGACTTTTGCCTTTCTTGTATTCTGTTGCGTTGCGTCTGCCCTGGCGGGTGCGCCACCCCAGCGCTTCGTCTACCGAGGGCCTCTACCGAAGGAGTTCTCTGCGCTCTACCCTACTCCGCCTGCCGGCCAACAGCTCATTCTGCAGATCGAGAATGGTGGCACTTCGATTGCCACATTTGTCAGTTACGGTGTGCTCAACTGCTCTACAGGGATGAGTTGTTCAACCTCCGGTTCAACGGTCAACTTGACCTCGACCGGCTCAGGTGGGACGGTCACCAGCGTAACAGGAGCTTCCGACCAGGTAGACGTCGCAACCGGAACTACAACCCCGACCATATCGCTCGACTCGATAACATTATCGTCTTTGATCCCATATTCCACTGACACGGGCTCAGCCAATGCGGTGGTTCTAAATGCGCCATCATGGTTTCCGGCTTCCGCAACGTTGGGGTCTTGTATACGCTTCAAAGCCGCGGCTTCGGCTTCGGGAGCGACCACGATAAGTATCACTCCGAGCGGCGGTTCCTCTTACGGCGCGATCGCTTTGGAGAAACGCACGACGGCAGGGGCGGCTGCTCTGGGCGCATCGGGTGATCTGGTGACTGGGGGATTCTACGAAAGCTGCTTCGACGGTACAGAATGGGTGTTACAAGCCACCAGTTCCACGCCGTACACAGGCGGAGCACTAACCAGCGGGCAGATGATCCGTGGCAACTTCGCCAATCAGGTTCAAGGATCCTCTGGCATCATCAGCACGAACGGTACTTCTCTGACAACCTACAATTCGGAAACGACCGCCGGTACCGGCATCACTTATATCCGCGGTGTCACCTCCCAGAAGTCAGAGACTGGGGCCGACTCCAGTGTCCTCACTGTGACGCCGAATGCTGTGGCCGGAACCTATCGAATTCAGTTTGTGATGTCGGTCTCTGCAGCGAGTGCCGCGACTCTCGGATGGAGCGCAAGTTGGACAGATAGCAACGGCAACGCGCAGGCGCCGACCAATCTTGCCCTCTTTCAATCGGGTACGGCCGCACCGGCACTGACCTTCACAACCAGCACGACCGGGACCTATTTCGGCTATGCCGACGTCGATGTGAACAACGCCAGTGCGCCGATTGTGGTGAAACTGACATTCAGCGGCACCTCCTTCACAGCGAAAGTGACAGCGACTGTAGAAAGGTTGATCTAAAGCGGGACACAAGGAAATCTTGGTCACTTCAAAAATCCATTCCACCATGAGTGCAAGACAATCACCGAGTGGTGTCGCGCCCTCAAGCATCGACGCACCGAGTCCTTCATCGGCGTGACAAGGTAAAAGGTCGACTGCACGTTGCCACAGAATATCTGATCGTTCCCGATGATATTGCCTGAAATCGGCCCATTCAGGCTTGCCGGGCGGATATCGAAGGAATCCTGAACGATGAGATTGTTACTGCCTGTGTTCGGAGTATTGGCGCCGCAATTTTGCAAGTGGAAATGCAAATAAGCGGTTCTGTATGTCGTCCCTGTGCCGTCAGTTAGATTTCTGTTCAGGCGCGGCGGGGTACCGGCCCGGCCCGGATGTCCCAATCTCTCACCCTGCTCGTCGCGTCACGGTTTTCGATGAAAAGAAATCGCTATCTGTTCTCGCATCTCCGTACGGGTATCTGGCACCTTACGATCATGCTAGCTACTCATAGCTTCAGCAAGCACGAGTCTAGGCAGATAGAGTCTCAGGACATCGTGAAAGGCGTCACTGCGAATAACTCTTCCCTGGAACCGCTATTGAACATTGACGAAGCCGCCAGGATAATCGGCAGGGCTCATTGGACATTGAGACGCGACATCAAGAGTGGAAAGATCACATGCGTCCGAATAGGCCGGCGAATCATGATTGAGAAACGCGAGATTCGTCGGGTGATTGAGGAAGGCCGGGAGGTTCGTTTTTGAGCAGGCTAGAGCGCTCGATCCTAGGGGCTATTCTTCTTGATGCCGGAGTCTATGAGCAGGCTGCCGAACTTCGGCCTGAAGACTTCTCGCTGGATTCCCACCGCCGAATCTTTATGCGGATGGGCGACTTAGCGGTCTCTGGGCGGCCTATCGACATTCTGACCGTAATCGAAGAACTAGAGCATCACAAGGAGCTCCAATCGGTTGGCGATGCGCACTATGTCTCTGGCCTAGTGGAGGGAGTTCCGGATCGGCCCTCAATCCAACACTACGTAAAGATGATGCGCGCGGCGGGGGACCGAAGGCGTGCCGCGAAGATCGTGGAGCATGCGCAGCGCCTAACAGACGATCCTAGCGTGTCGACGGCAGCTCTGGCGGAAATTGGCAACGATTTGAGAGTGCTTGTCGCTGATAGTGAACCGGTGCCACCGAGGTTGTCCGAAGAAGCACTCGCACTGCGATTCTCACGACAGTATGCAGACGACCTGCGCTACGTCTCATCTTGGGGACACTGGATGTGCTGGGACGGGCTTAGATGGACAAATGACAACACGTTGCATGTTTTCGATCTTGCCCGCGGCATATGCCGCAAAGCGAGCGCCGAGTGCGGGGACGCCAGGGATCGGACTGCGATGAGGATCGCTGCAGCGCAAACCGTGACAGCTATAGAGAGGCTAGCTCGCGCGGACCGTCGTCATGCAGCGAGGGTTGAGCAGTGGGACACGAATGTCTGGCTGCTGAATACGCCTCAGGGCACCGTGGACCTCCGCACCGGGAAAATACACGAGCATACTCGCGACGAATACATCACCAAGATCACTGCAACCGGACCCGGCGGCAATTGCCCGATATGGCTGCAGTTTCTTGCGCGCGTGACAGGTGGTGACCCAGAGCTTCAGTCATTCCTTCAGCGTATGGTTGGCTATACGCTAACGGGTTCTACGTGCGAACAGGCGTTGTTCTTTCTGTATGGCACGGGGGCCAATGGAAAGAGCGTGTACTTATCAACGATCTCTGCGTTGCTAGCGGGATACGCAAAGACCGCGCCAGCCTCTTCGTTTACAGCGAGTGCAAACGAACAACATCCCACAGACTTAGCAGGGCTGCGAGGCGCCAGATTCGTGACTGCCATCGAGACAGAAGACGGATCCCGGTGGGCCGAATCGAAAATCAAGTCACTAACTGGCGGGGACAAGATTGCTGCCCGATTCATGAGGGGTGATTTCTTCGAGTTTATCCCCGAATTCAAGTTGGTCATCGCTGGCAATCACAAGCCCGGGTTGCGTTCAGTCGACGAAGCGATGCGACGACGCTTCCATCTGGTTCCGTTCACTGTCGCCATTCCTCAGGAGGAACGTGACCCGAGCCTCACGGAGAAGCTCCGCGCAGAGTTTCCCGGGATTCTGGCCTGGGCCATACAAGGCTGTCTGGAATGGCAGCAGGATGGCCTAAATCCGCCGGCCATAGTGCGCGATGCGACCGCCGACTACCTGGCAAGTGAGGATGTCATCGGGTGCTGGCTCGAGGATGAGTGCTTTGAAGACGAGGCCCTTTGGACATCTTCGGCTGCATTGTCTCTGAATTACACGGCGTGGTGTCAACGAACGGCCGAGAAGCCGATATCCCCAAAAAGACTTACGCAAGCTCTTGATGCCCGCGGTTTCGTCCAGAAGAGAACCAGTTCAGCGAGAGGATTTTCTGGTATCGGGCTTCGGCGGCGAATGACAGATGTGACGGATGGTCCGGTTATCTCCGTCACGAGCGCGCGCGAACGTCCTATATAGGTAGAAGTGTCACAAGTGTCACGGTTTGAGGATTCTGAAGTCAGCAGGCGTGCATAGCAATCTGGTGTCGAGGTGGTGCTTCTGGAGGTCGAACGATGTGCGAACCGCTAATCACGGCGGATCAAGCCGCAAAACTGCTGAAGCTGCACCCAAAGACGCTCAAGAGACTGGCTCAGGTCGGCGAGTTGCCTGGCATGAAGATAGGGCGCGTCTGGCGTTTCCGAGAATCTGAACTAGACGCATACATCGTTCGGCGATTACAGTATTCGGGCCACCCGAGTCCAAAAGGAGAAGCCTTTCAATGAGGACTCGGTATCAGCACGGAAACTTGCAACTCGAGAAACGAAAAAATGGACCTGATGTTTGGGTTTACCGCTGGCGTGAGTATGGGACAAATCTCAGCGTCCGTCGGCGTGGCGAACTGATCGGTACGACCGACGAGTACCGTACGAAGGCGGAGGCACGTAAAGCCTGCGGTCATCTCCAACTGATGGCCAATTCTGACAACTTCAGCTCCCGAGACATTACATTCGGGACTTTATTGGATCGTTATGCAGCCGAGGAGCTGCCCGAACGGCACTCCACGCACTTGGCTTATCGGTCGTATATCGAAACTCATATTCGACCGAAATGGGCAGAGTGGCCATTGCGGAGGTTCTGCAGCCAAGGTACCCCGTTCTCGATCGAGCAATGGCTGAAGACCTGCGATCTGGCGCCGAAGACGAAAGGTAACATTCGGAATGTCATGTCCGTGATCTTCAAATGTGCAATGCGATGGGGGTTTATCGGTGTGAACCCGATGGCCCTTGTCAGGGTCAAAGGTGTGAGCCGCAGGCAGGTTGAACCTCGCATTCTGAATCGTGATGAGATCCAGGCTCTAATCTCCGCATTGGCAGATCCCTGCCGCACCGCGGTGATTCTTGCCCTGAGCACTGGCTTGCGATGCAGCGAGTTGTTTGCATTGAAGTGGCTGGATTTCAACTGGGGCCAACTCACGGTTTTGGTACGGCGAGGCATTGTCGACGGAGTTGTCGGAGAGGTCAAGACCAAGTATTCACAATCGGGATTGCCACTTGATCGGGACCTCGCCGATGTGTTGTCGGCTTGGAAAGCTGTCTCTCAGTTCAAAGCGGAATCTGACTGGGTATTTGCGAGCCCGCAGAAGGCGGGCGAATTGCCCTTACGCTCCACTTCACTGCTGGAACTGAAGATAAAACCCGCAGCGAGGGCGGCCAAACTTGAAGGTAGGATCGGATGGCATACGTTCCGGCATACCTACTCGTCCATGCTGCGACAACTCGGAGTCGACCTAAAGGTGCAGCAGGAACTGTTGCGTCACGCCGACATTCGAACGACGATGAATCTGTACACCCAGGCAGTCAGTGAGCAGAAGCGCGCAGCCCACTCGAAAGTCGTGCAGATGGTGCTGGCGTCATAAGGCAGAAAACTAAAAATGGGCCAACTGGACATTTCTGGACATGGGCGATTCAGCAACTCATGTCTTTCCAGTTGGTTAATGGTGGGCGCTATAGGATTCGAACCTATGACTTCCACCGTGTGAAGATGGCACTCTACCGCTGAGTTAAGCGCCCTTTGATCGCGGTAAAGCTATGTTAACACACCAGTTCACATGGGAATCGAGCACGGCTTTCTACTTCTCCTGAGCGCCTGTCACACGTTCTTTGCTGCGTCATTTCCCCCAGCATTTGGGGTTCTGTACGCTCAGTGCTTCCGGGCCCTGTCTTCGGACGGGGGCGGCCGTTTGCCTTTGTGGTCGAGCCAGCAGGTGAGATGAGCTTTACGGTCTTGGTCGAGGCCCTTGCAGGGTAACTCTCCGCGATAGATCGGCTTCTGGCAATAGACACAAATGGCGTAGATCTCCCGCTCTTCCCGCAATGGTCTTCTCGTCCTTGCGCTCCGCCCTGGTTGGTGCGTTTATACCATGGGAAGACGGGATATCATTCGCTACCTTTGCTATCGGCCGCAAAGGCAGCACGGTGCCGAATCCTTCTGTGGAAATTGAGGTAGAGGTTAGTGTCGAGATCGCTCGCGAATCTTCAACTCAGATTCACGGTTTCCCGGCTTGCGTCGTGGGACTTTCCTTGCTCTTCAAGGTCAGCCAGGCTACGTAGCACTCCTCGTGGACAGGTAAGTGGCGGTCGTCAGTCTTGCAATTTTCGAGTCGGACGGGCTTCTTGCATATCCAGCAAATGAGTGTCGTCGCCATCATAAATCAGCCTTTGCCCTGACATTCGAGGCTACTATACATCGAATTGACGAAATTGAGGTTAACTGATATCAGTTGATATCACCCACTATGGCATCAAAAAGAAGCGCACTGCTGATTCGCTGCTCGGTTGAAGAAGCCGAGCGCATTCGAGCCGCCGCAAAAAAAGATGGCCGCACGTTGAGTGGTTATGTACTCCATCACTTGCACCGGCACTTGGAGCTTGAGGCTGAGTTGGAGATGAAATTTGCCAGACTCCGCAGGCCCTATAAACATTAACCCCGATCTTCCTCCGTTCCCGCAAGCCGAGAAAACGCAGAGCCAGTTAGCTCGCTAAGAATCCCGCTCGCCCAAACCGATATGGCAGCTGCTGCGAGCGCAAGTTGAATGAAAAGCTCTGGCTTGCAATGCGACGGCTTCCTGCTTCCTCCGCCGGTATACGCTCGCTCCGCCCGGCTGCTATAGTCATAGACATCTGCCGCATAAATGAGCGCTCTCTCTTCTCACGAGCGCATGGGAGCCCATCCATGAAATCTGCAAGACTTCTGGGAGTTGTCTCGTTTGCGGTCTGTTCGATCTGCAGTTGGTGCGCCACGGCGCCCAATGTCACCATTTCCGTCGACGCTACTTCAGCTCCTCGCAAGATTTTCCACGCCACTCTCAAAATTCCAGCCACACCCGGCGATCTCACCCTCTACTATCCGAAATGGATTCCCGGCGAACACGCGCCCGACGGCCCCGTCGTCAATCTTGCCGGACTCTTCTTCCACGCCAACGGCAAGACGCTCAAATGGCGCCGCGACACTCTCGATGGCTTCACCATTCACGTCGAAGTCCCGGCAGGAGTTAGTGAAGTCGATGCCGATCTCGACTTCCTTTCTCCCGCCACATATGAGCCCGGATTCTCCGCCGGCTCCTCCGCCACCGACAAGCTCGCCATCATCAGTTGGAATCAAGTTCTTCTCTATCCCAAGGGATGGAAGGCCGACGATATCAACTACACCGCGAGTCTCAAACTTCCCGATGGATGGAAGTTCGGTACCGCGCTTCCTATCTCAAGCCAGAGCGGCAACGAAATTCACTTCGTTAGCGCGCCGCTCACCACGCTGGTCGACTCGCCAGTCATCGCCGGAGAATTCCTAAAGGTGGTGCCGCTCGCCTCCGATCCTCCCACCGAAATGGACATCGCTGCCGATAGCGCCGCTGCGCTCGATCCTCCCAAGGAAGTCTGGGATCACTACAAAAACCTCGTTGAACAGGCGCAGAAACTTTTCGGCGCGCATCACTACCGCGACTATCACTTCCTCTACACGCTCAGCAATCACGTCGCGCACTTCGGACTCGAGCATCACGAGTCCGACGACAGCCGCGTCGACGAAAACAGCCTTGTCGACGACACGGCCCGAAAGGTGACCGCAGGCCTCTTGCCCCACGAATACGTTCACTCCTGGAACGGAAAATATCGTCGTCCTTATGACCTCGCCACGCCTGACTACGAGCAGCCTATGCAAGACGATCTGCTCTGGGTCTATGAAGGTCTGACCAACTATCTCGGATTCGTCCTCACGGCCCGCAGCGGCTTGCTCACCGACGATCAGGACCGCGATGACCTCGCCCTCACTGCCTCCGAGATGGACCACACTCCGGGCCGTATCTGGCGCAACCTGCAGGACACCGCCGACGCCGCTCCTGAACTTTATTTCGCTCCGCGCGCCTGGGAGTCGTGGCGCCGCGGCACCGATTTCTACCCCGAAGGCACCCTCGACTGGCTCTGGGTCGACGTCATCATCCGTCAGCAGAGCCAGGGCCAGAAGTCGATCGACGACTTCTGCCACGTGTTTCACGGGCCACCCAGCACAGGTCCCGCGCTCAAAACGTACACCTTCGACGATGTCGTCGATGCTCTCAATCAGGTCGTCCCCTATGACTGGCGCGGGTTCTGGACCGAGCGCCTCACCACGCACAACGCCCACGCGCCTCTCGGAGGCGTCGAAGGCAGCGGTTGGAAGCTCGTCTACACCGACACGCCATCTGACCTGGTGAGTGGCGCAGCCGGGATGTTCCACATCGTTCCCGCAGCAGCGGCGCTTGGCCTCGAACTCCGCGGCGATGGCGGCATCACCGACACGATTGAAAACGAAGTCGCCGCGAAGGCCGGCATCGGTCCCGGAATGAAGGTCGTCGCCGTTAACGGCCGCCGCTTCACCCCCGAGGTTCTGAAAGATGCGATCGACGCTGCCAAGGGCACAACCGCAACCGTCGATCTGCTTATTGAAAACGACGATTACTTCAAAATCTACAAACTCGACTACCACGGCGGAGAGATGTATCCGCACCTGGTGCGCGACGAATCGAAACCCGACCTCCTGACAGAAATCATGAAAGCAAAATAGCACTGTCATCCCGACCGCAGCATGCCATTCCCGAAGGGGAATGGCATGCGAAGTGGAGGGACCTTTTGTTCTAAGGGCAATATCAAACTGGCGTAGCCGTGCTGCGGTACAATCGCATCGCCCATGCGCCTAGCTCGCTTCGCCCCAATCGCCCTGCTGTCCCTGATCCACATCACTCCCGCCGCATCCCAGACGCAACCCTCTATCCTCGGCTTCACGCCCGCGTCCGCGAAGCACGAGTCCGCTGTCGAATCCAGATTCAAAGCCATCCCCACTCCGATCCAGGAACGCCGCCAGCATCGCATCTTCACCTCCCAACCCCACGTAGCCGGATCGAAGCGCAACAACGAGCTCGCGGAATACATTCGCAACCAATGGAGGCTGCAGGGACTAGAAGACGTGGTCATCCGCCGCTACGACGTTTACGGCACGAATCCCAAGAGCGCATCACTCGAAATGATCGCGCCCACGCACTACACCGCTTTGCTCCGCGAACTTCCGATCGAAGGCGATCTCGACACAAAGAATCACGCCATCAGCGGAGCATGGCTCGGGATGTCCATCTCCGGAGAAGTCACCGCGCCCGTCGTCTACGCGCATAGCGGCAATCCCGAAGACTACGATCTGCTCCGCAAAAACGGCATCGACGTGAAAGGCAAGATCGTACTGGTGCGCTACTCGAATCCCTACAGCTATCGCGGATTCAAAGCGCTCACCGCCCAGCGCGAAGGCGCCGCCGCCATCCTTATTTATAGCGATCCTGCCGAAGACGGATTCCGCAAAGGCAAAGTCGATCCCGACGGCCCATGGGGTCCGGAATATCACATTCAGCGCGGAGCCATCACCTACGACTTCATGGTTCCCGGCGATCCCCTCACGCCCGGCTGGGCCTCCGTTCCCGGCGCGAAGCGCATCCCGATCTCGCAAGCCGTGTCCGCGCCCAAGATCATGGCGCTCCCGCTCTCCTGGCACGACGCGCGGCCGCTGCTCCAAAATATGGGCGGCCCCAAAGCTCCGGCCGACTGGCAAGGCGGACTCGGCTTCGAATATCACCTTGGCGGCGAGCGCGCAAAAGTTCATCTGAAGATCGAGATGAACAACGGCACGCAGCCCTACTACGTCGTCGAGGGCCGCATCCGCGGCTCGCAATTGCCCGATGAATGGATCGTGCTCGGCAATCACCGCGATGCCTGGGTCTTCG
>DASYZA010000268.1:0-126950 GCA_035946775.1 Candidatus Sulfotelmatobacter sp.
CCGACTTTCCCGCGTTGCTTGGAAATCCCGCACACCCCGCGGGATTCCCACTTTCCCACAGCCTCGACTGCTGCTGGCTTAACTTAAAACCGGACATTTCACTTGCTACAAAAACCGGACATTTTAACTTGCTAAGAACAGAGTGCGGGTCACAGGGAGGACTCTCTCCACCACGGAGGCACAGAGACACGGAGCGGGCTATTTTTGATTGTTGATGGCAGATTGTTGAATGAACGGCACGCGGCGACGCGCTTTTTCATTCAACCGTCAGAAATCAACAATCAGGGAATGCTTTTCCGTGACTCCGTGGCTTCGTGGCGGGTTATTCCTGAGATAGAGTAGAGAGATGCGTGCCAGTTTCAGCCATCGTCCGTTGCGTTTCATCTTTGCCGCCAACCTGATCTCCATGATGGGCAGCGGGATGAATTCCGCCGCGGTGGCGTGGTACATCCTGAAAGCTACGCATTCGGAGATGGCGCTGGGGACGTTCGCCGTTCTGCAAACCGTCCCCGCCATGGTAATGCTTCCGTTCACTGGCGTCGTGATCGACCGCGAAGACCGGCGGCGGCTGGTGATGTGGCTGGACGCTATTCGCGCAGTGATCATCGTTACGGTCGCGATCCTGGCGTTTCGCCATCAAGTGCAGGTGTGGGAACTGTATCTGATGAACACGCTGGTGGCTGCCGGCTTCTGGATGTTCTGGCCGACGATCACGGCACTGATCCAGGAACTCACGCCAGACGATGAGTTCGTGCACTCGAATACTTTCTTGCTTGCCGGTGTGCAGGGCGGATTTCTGATCGCGGGAGCGATCGTCGGCTTCATCTACGACCACATCGGCCTGGGCGGCGTGCTGACGCTCGATGTCTCGACGTACGTGTTCTCGTTCCTGTGCTATCTGGCAGTGCGCAAAGGTCGGCATGTGGTGATTCGTCCGGAAGAGTTGCGTAACGACATCATTGCAGCCGAATCGCAGTTTGAGCGCTTCTGGCGCGAGATGCGGGAAGGACTGCAGTTCTTGCGGGATCACCGTGCGGTGGTGATGCTCGGCATTAGTTGGGCTCTATTTCTTGGCGCCATGGTTACGGGAGTGGTGGTCACTCCGTCGTTGAGCGATCGCGTGTTCCACGCGGGCGCCAAAGGATACGGGTGGCTCAATGCCGGCTGGGGCACGGGAGCGTTCATCAGCGCCTTGTATGCGCCGCAGACGATTGCATGGGTTGGAGGGCGAAGGGCGATTGCATTCTCGATGGCTATCTTGTCGGTGTGCGTCGCATTCGCACCAATCTCTGGTTTTTTGGCGCTCGCGATCCTGACTTACTTCGTGATGGGCTCGGCACGAGGCGTCGGCGGTGTAGCAATGAACACCAGCCTCATGGAAATGGTGCCGAAGCATCTGATGGGACGCGTGCAGAATACGTTCTATTTCGCGGGAACGTTTCTGCAACTGGTGCTCGCGATCTGCGTGGGAGCGGTCGCGCAGAAGGTGAGCCTGGTGGTGGCCTTCGCGATTTTGGGCAGCGTCTATGCTTTATCGTTTCTGGCCTCGAGCTTCCCCGTGAAAAGCGAGGTGCGGGAGGAAATGGCTGCGGATTGAGCTATTCCCCTTCTCGGCGACACGGAATAATCCTCATTGCGCGCTTTGCGCGCAACCCCGGACGGGGGGCGTCCGGGGCTACATGAGAAATCTTGTCAATAGGCAGAAATTACACGAATCCTGCTAAACGCTTGAAAGCAGCAGAAATATTGTTGTCGAGCTCATGTTACATTCACCCCTTTGAAACTGCTATTCTGGAAATAGAGAGTAGAAATAAAAAGGGCGCGGCCTAAAGGTCGCGCTTTTTGTCTCTAGCTTTGAGAACAGTTCCTGGCACGAGACGTCCAGAGTTCACGTGTTCCGTGCCTCGGTGGTGATTCGGTCGTCTGGTATCCTTTTCATTTTGCAAGGAGAACTATGTCTGCTGATCTCAAGGGCAGGAATGCCGTCGTGTTTGGAGTCGCCAACAAGCGCTCGATCGCGTGGTCGATTGCGCAAGGACTGCATGCCGCGGGCATGAACCTGGCCATCACGTACCAGAACGAGCGACTCGAGCAAGAGGCGAGAGATCTCATTCTGTCGCTGCCCGGCGCCGATGCGTACATGTGCGATGTGTCCAAAGACGACGAGATCGCACGGCTTTTTGAACAGCTGAAGGGGAAATACGGGAAACTGCATACGCTGGTGCATTCGGTTGCCTACGCGCCCGCCGAGGAACTGAAGGGTGACTTCGTCAATACATCACGGGATGGCTTCCGCCTTGCGATGGATGTCAGCGTGTATTCGCTGATTGCGGTTGCGCGCGCGGCCGCGCCGCTGATGACCGAGGGCGGTTCGGTGATCACGATGACCTATTACGCGTCGGAAAAAGTCGTGCCGCGCTACAACGTGATGGCGGTCGCGAAGGCCGGACTCGAATGTTCCGTGAGATATCTGGCATACGAACTGGGGAAAGAGCGGATTCGCGTGAATGCCATTTCGGCGGGACCGATCAAGACTCTTGCGGCACGCGGCATTGCTGGATTTGGAGATATGCTGCGTGAGCACGAAGAACGCGCTCCGCTGGGACGCCGGGTGGAAATCGAAGAAGTCGGCTCGACGGGAGTGTTCCTGGCGTCCAATGCGAGCAGCGGTATTACGGGCGAAGTTCTTTACGTCGACTGTGGGTACAACATCATGGGGTTTTAGAAGCAGTTCTCAGTTCGCAGTTGCCAGTTCTCAGTAAAAACCTTTGCCCCTCGAGGGCACCACTATGAAAAGCTACTTTCTTCGACTGTGCGCAGCAATCACGTTTTGCTGCGGCTTGATGCTGCTGGCTGCTCACGGCGAAACACGATCGCGGGCTGCGGCGGTGCTCGATTCCATGCCGCACGCCAAGAACATTCAGCAGGCGGTAATTTCTCCGGATGGGACGCAAGTCGCATACATCATGGGTGGTGAGCTTTCGGTGATTGCCGCTACCGGCGGGACACCTCGCAGCATTGCGGTGGACGGCAAGCTCTCGCTGCGGGATGTTGCGTGGTCGCCGGATTCGAAGCAGCTTGTGTTTCTGGCCGACCTGCCTGGCGAGGTTCCCTCGGCGCAGTTGTGGACAGCGGTCGCGGGTGGAAGTGCTCCCGTGAAGCATGCCGACCTGAAAGGGTACGCCGCCGCTCCCACGTTTTCTCCCGATGGAACGAAGTTGGCATTGCTCTTCACGGAAGGACTGCCTCGGGCGGCCGGCCCACTGCAGCCCATGCTGCCGCTCGCCGGAGTCATCGACGAGCAAGTCTACGAGCAGCGCCTCACGACGGTAGATCTCTCGAACAACACGCTGACTTCGATCAGTCCTGCAGACATGTACGTGTACGAATACGACTGGATGCCGGATGGCCACGGGTGGGCTGCGATTGCGGCACATGGGGCGGGCGATGCCAATTGGTACATCGCACATCTGTATCACGTGGATGGGCGGTCGCACGCGATGCACGACATCTACACGCCCAAGCTGCAGATCGCTGAGCCTCGCGTTTCGCGGGATGGCAAGCACATTGCGTTCATCGAAGGATTGATGAGCGACGAAGGATCGGTAGGCGGAGAGATTTATGCGTTGTCGCTCTCTGGAAGCGGGATTCGCGATCTCACTCCGAAGATTCCCAGTTCGCCGGCGAGCCTGGTCTGGACATCTGCCGACCGCATTCTTTTTGGAGAGAACATCGATGGCAAGTCCGGCTTCGGCAGCGTCAGTCTGTCGGACGGAAAAGTGCAGCAGATATGGTCCGGCGATGAATCGGTGAACGCGCAGTACTCGATTGCGAGCGCAGCTTCGCGCGACGGATCGGTTTCGGCGGTCGTGCGGCAGTCGGCGAGCACTCCTCCTGAGCTCTGGGCCGGGCCCATTGGCAAATGGCAAAAGCTCACAGCGTTCAACGAAGGCGTCAAGCCGGCATGGGGCGAAGAGGTCAATTTTCATTGGACGAACGGTGATTTTCATCTGGAAGGCTGGTTGATGCTGCCGGTGAACTACGACGAGAGCAAGAAGTATCCGCTCATTGTGAATGTGCATGGAGGGCCTTCGGCGGCGTGCGGTGCGAGATGGGATTCGATGACCATGGGGGCGGCGTCGGCGATGGGGTACTTCTCATTCTGTCCGAATCCGCGCGGCAGTTATGGACAAGGCGAAGCATTCACGCAGGCAAACGTGAAAGACTTCGGCGGAGGCGACTTCCGCGACATCATGGCGGGAGTTGATGCGATTGCGAAGAAATATCCGATTGACGAGAAGAGGCTGGGGATTCGTGGACATAGCTACGGTGGCTACATGACGATGTGGGCGGAAACGCAGACGCACCGCTTCGCCGCCGCGGTGGCGGGCGCCGGGCTGTCGGATTGGCTCAGCTACTACGGCGTGAACGATATCGATGAGTGGATGATTCCATTTTTTGGCGCTTCGATTTATGACGATCCGGCGGTGTATGCCAAGAGCGATCCCATGCACTTCGTGAAGAATGTGAAGACGCCGACGCTGATTCTGGTGGGAGATCGGGATGGCGAGGTGCCGGTGGAGCAGTCCATTGAGTGGTGGCACGCTTTGAAGGATTTGCATGTGCCGGTGAAATTTGTGGTGTATCCGAACGAGGGGCACGTGTTTATCAGGCCTGGGGATTGGCACGATTATTTTTTGCGGTCGCTGGAGTGGTTTGATGAGTGGTTCGGGAAAGCGGGCGGGTAGGTTCGGTGCCGTCCCTCCGGGACTCGCGCCGATTTGTCTCACTTTCCCAGCGCTTACGCGCTGGGCTAACGGATTCCGCTGCTCCGCTGCTGTGTCTTGAATGCGATAATGAAGCCATGACGAAGCGTCATCTCGCGTTTGCGCTCTTTGCCGCAGCGATCCTGTTGTCGATGGTGCGGGAATGGAGTGCGCCGGTGGCTTGCGCGCGACAGATACTTGAGCCTCCGCGGGTGGCTACCTCCGTACGGTAATTCTTCTGCCGGTATCGCTTTCCCGTTCCAGGGAAATTTCCACATCGCGTTCCTTTACGAAGCGAGGGAACTTTTCGCCCCACTCGATCAGCAGGATGCTGTTCTCGCTGCGCAGGTCATCGAGTGCCAGCGTGTCCAACTCGCGGGGTGTGTCGATCCGGTACAGGTCGATGTGGTAAAGATTCGCGCGCGGGCCGCGGTATTCGTGGATGAGCGTGAAAGTGGGGCTGGTGACGTCTTCTTCGGAGGCAGCTTCGAAGGCGGCGGCAATTCCCTTCACTAACGTCGTCTTGCCGGCGCCTAGATCGCCGCGGAGGAGAACCAGTTTTGATGGCGCCAGGAGGTTGGCGAGGGTGCGTCCGAAGGCGATGGTTTCTTCGGCGGAGTTGGTGGTGAATTCCCGGATGACTTTCGCAGGTATCTGGCTATCCACACTGCAAGTATAGAGCCCGTTCAAAAGCTGTAACCACGAAGGACACGACGGGACACTAAGGAAAACAACTCGCTTCGCTCGCTGGACAGCCGAGGGCCGGTGTCCCCACAGGCTTCCACTCGGCAGGCTTCCCTAGTAGGTGGAGAAGGCGCTGGACTTCAGGCCCAACTGATTCCGCTCCACCACGTGATCGAGCGAGGTGCGAAGGCGGCGGTGGTCGTCATCCTCAAGCGCCACGAAGCGGAAGGGCTGCAGAACGCTGTCGGGCAGCTTCTTCGTCGGGCTGAGGACTTCGGCCATACCGTGCACAGGGCCAGCCTGCGTCTGGAACGCAACTTCGACGAAATCACCCTGTCCGAGTGAGTGAGCGATGCGTAGCAGGCCTCCGGTCACGGAGATGGTTTGGAGTTTGGCTTTGGCACGGCGGCCGTCTTCCAGACGGATCGCAGCCAGGACGGAATCTCCTAACTGGACTCGAGCCGCGCGCCGCGAAGGGTGCGGTTGGGGGAAATGAGTCATAAGATGAGTGAACTATCGCACGATGGCATGTTGTGCAATAGATTACTGAGGCCCCTTGTCCGGATTCCCGCGCAGGACGAGGCATTTGGACAGGGGATTTCCAATCCAACGAGTAGTTTACGCGCGCGTTTACCAAGTGGTTAATGTCCGGTTGGACCGCCGGGGGGGACTAAAGCCCGTCTTTGTTCGCGCCTTGACGCGGCCCTGAAAGGGCCGCTTTTCCAGGTAGGGTGATGCACCGGGCCAGTGCAGGAGGAGAGAACAACAGATTACTCCACGGCTGCGCCGCTTCGGAATGACATGCGTCTGGGGATGCGTTGCAGCTTTTGTTTGTCTAACTGCCCGAAAGTGGTGTCACAGGAGCTGCTCCAGGCAACGTGCGGAACTGTCAAATGGCGTATGCTGGCTGGTCGTTTAGTCCCCGAAAGTGAAGTTCCCCAGGAGAGTCATGTCGCCGATATCATCATTCGCGTTCATTCTTCCGTTCTGTGTAGCGGCGCTTTCTTTTGCACAGACGTCCCCGGCACCGAGTCACCCCCGGCTACGAGTGGGCGTTGCTGGCGTTGTTCACGGGCACGTGGACGGATTTTTCAAATATTCGGGCAAAAGTCCTGAGATCGAGATTGTCGGCATTGCGGAGCCCAACGCGCAACTGCTGGCACAGGCCGGCAAGAATTTCGGATTTGACCGCTCGCAACTATATTCCAGCCTGGAAGAGATGATTGCCAAGGCGCGTCCGCAGGCGGTGCTGGCTTATACCAACACGTACGATCATCGGAAGGTGGTGGAGATCTGCGCACGGCACGGTGTTCACGTGATGATGGAGAAGCCGCTTGCCGTCAGCTTCGAAGATGCTTTGGCTATGCAGAAGGCGGCGCAGGAAGGGCACATTCACGTGCTGGTGAATTACGAGACCAGTTGGTATCCAAGCAATCACGCCGCCCACGACCTGGTTCGTGAAGGAGCGTTGGGGGACATCCGCAAGGTTGTGGTGCACGACGGACACAAAGGGCCAAGAGAGATTGGGGTTGAGCCGGAGTTTCTGGCATGGCTGACCGATCCCAAGCTCAATGGCGCGGGAGCGCTCTTCGACTTTGGATGCTACGGCGCCGATCTCATGACGTGGCTGATGAATGGCGAGGCTCCGCAGAGCGTCACGGCCGTGACGCAGCAAATCAAGCCGGATATTTATCCGCGAGTCGATGATGAGGCGACGATTGTACTGACGTATCCGAAGGCGCAGGCGATCATTCAGGCCTCGTGGAACTGGCCGTTCGATCGCAAGGACATGGAAGTGTACGGGGCGACGGGATACGCGATCACGGTCAAGCGGGATGATATTCGCGTGCGTCGTGCGGGAGATTCGCAGGAAACACAGATGGCGGCGAAGCCGATTCCCGCTCCTTATGACGATTCGATGGCTTACTTGAGGGCGGTGGTGCTGGATGGGGCAGAAGTTGAGCCATTGTCCTCGTTGGAGACGAATGTGATTGTGACGGAGATTCTGGATGCCGCGCGTAGGTCAGCGAAGGAAGGGCGGACGGTGCGTTTGCCTCTGGGGCGGTGAGGGCGCCGCTTAAGGCTCTGGTGCGGAGAGAATGCATTTACGGTGCACCGGCGCTTCTTCCTGGGTAGGGATCCTTCGACTGCGTGCGGACTACGCTTCGCTTCGTCCGCACTTCGCTCAGGATGACAAGTGATTGTTAGCCGTGCCAGCAGAAGTGGCTACTTTGCGCATCCTGGCGGGCGCGGCGGAAGGCGTCTGGCAGTCCTTGGAGCAGATCGGTCGCGATCAGCGAATGTTCGCCAACCTTGTCGCGCATGACATCTCCGGCGAGGCCATGCAGGTAAACTGCGGCGCACGCCGCCATAAATGGATTGTCAGGATTTTGCGCGATCAGGCCGGCAACCATTCCCGTCAAAATGTCTCCTGTGCCACCGGTCGACATGCCGGGATTGCCCGTGGTGTTCACCCAGGCGTCACCGTCCGGCTGGACGACCAGCGTGCGATGTCCTTTGAGAACGACCGTGAGTTCGTGCTCGCGCGCGAAACGGCGGGCGGTACCTAAGCGATCTTTTTGAACATCGGCGACGGAACAGGCCGCCAGGCGGGCCATTTCGCCGGGATGAGGCGTAATCACAAGAATTCTTCCCTTCCCGTTTAGTTCAGCGGTGTGGCCCTGGAAAGCGTTCAGGCCATCGGCATCAGCGACCATGGGAGTCTTGTTGTGGGCTACGACTGAACGCACCAGCGTGGCCGTATGTGGATCGCGCGAGATACCTGGGCCGATGGCGAGGACGCTCATCGTCTTGAGCAAGTCGTCGATGCGAACGCCCGCGCTGGTGGCGATTGTTCCGGCATCGGTTTCGGGCAAGGGCTCGGTCATCAACTCGGGATAGAAGGCCGCGATGGCAGCCAGTGCAGATTTTGCCGTTGCAACTGTGGAAAGTCCGGCGCCGGCGCGCAGCGCAGAGATTCCTGCCATGGCTGCCGCCCCGGATTTCCCTACCGATCCGCCGACAATCAGAACGTGTCCGTAATTTCCTTTGTTGGATTCAGAGCGTCGCGGGGCAACCATTTCGGCGAAATCGTGGGGCGTGATTACGTTCAATTGAGAGCTCGAGATAATCGCGTCTTCTGGCGATCCGATGTGCGCAACGCACGTCAGGCCATTCGTCAGTGAAGTGAAGACGTGAGCGGGACGCGGGGCGGTGAACGTCACGATGGAATCTGCACGGGCAATCGTTCCCTGTTGAGTACCTGTGGCGTCAGCGTCTGCGCCGGAGGGAATATCGACCGCAACCACACGAGCCTCGCCTTCATTCATCAGCCGGATGGCTTCCCCGTAGAGTCCCGCCACCGGGGGCTTGAAACCTGTTCCTAGAATGGCATCGACGAGAAGGTCGGTTTTGAGGAGCGCTTGTACCGGATCGCATTTCAACTCGTCGTCGCTCGCTACGACGGTGGCGCTTAGGGGCAAATCCTTGAACATAGTCGCTGCGTCGCCGCGAAGGTCCGCAGGATTGGCAAGCAGCAAGACGCGAACTGATTTGCCACGTTGATGCAGGTGGCGAGCGGCGACGAAGCCGTCACCGCCGTTGTTTCCCTTGCCGCAGACGACCGTGATGTTTCTGACCCAGGCATAGTGTGTGAGCACGTGATCGGCGACGGCTTTGCCGGCATTCTCCATTAGCGTCAGCGAGGGCACGCCGAAACGTTCGCTGGTAATGCGATCGATGTCGCGCATTTCGGCCGCGCTGACGATTTTCATTGGAGGTCCGTTCTCATGAAGTAGCGGCTGTTTGCTCGAGCTGGCGCAGTTGCGCGGGCTCTCCCATGGCGATCAGGCAGTCGCCGGACTCGATGCGTTCATCCGGTGCGGGATTGAAGCGCATGGCGTCGTCGCGCTTGATGGCCAGCACAATCACTCCGCGCTCTTGTCGGATGCGGGAACTTTCCAGGGTTTTGCCTGCGAACATGGAAGCTGGAGTGATGTGGATCTCGCCGATCTCGAGGTCCATGCCGAGATGCGTGGTCGCGGTGTCGAGGAAAGTCACGACGTGGGGACGTAAAAGCGATTGTGCGATGCGCTGTCCGGCGAAAGAGTAGGGAGAGACTACGGAATCGGCGCCCGCGGTTAGCAGATGCTTCTCGGCAGCATCTTCGCTGGCGCGCGCAATGATCTTCAAATGAGGATTGAGACCGCGCGCGGTGAGCACAATGTAGAGATTGGTGGCGTCGGTGGTGGTGGCTGCGATCAGGCCGCGGGCGTGTTCGATGCGGGCCTCACGCAAGGTGGCTTCCACGGTTGCGTCTCCGGCAATGACCAGCCAGTTCTCGTTGGCGAAACGTTGGCGCTTCGCTTCGGAATTGTCGATGAGCACGAATGGTACTGGCTTGCGAGCGAGCTCCCGCGCGACCTTGCGGCCGACACGTCCCATACCGCAGATGATGAAGTGATCGTTCAGACGTCCGATTTCGCGCTCCATGCGACGCCTTCCGAAGAAGCTTTGCAGCTCGAATTCTAGCAAAGCCTGACTGAGCAACCCGATGCCTAACAACAGGAGAGATACACCGGAGAGAATGATGAAAACGTTGAAGACGCGCCCGGCGTGCGATAGCGGATGGACTTCCTGGTATCCGATGGTGGTCAGGGTCGTGAGCACCATGTAGAAGCCGTCGAACCAGGACCAGCCCTCGATGTAGTGGAATCCGAGAGTGCCGATCGCGATGACCAGCAGGAGCAGGACTCCGATCTTTCGTAGGTGGCGGAGCGCGGGCATTAGGCAGTTCTCAGTTCTCAGTTGTCAGTGGTCAGTCGTCAGCGGTCAACAAAACACTTTTGTCATTCCGAGGAATCTGCTTTCTCGCAGAATCAACAGCAGATTCCTCGCGCCAAAGACCGGCGCTTCGGAATGACAACTATTTAGTGACTGACACAACTCACGTTTTAGTGAGTGACACAACTCACGTTCGACCCACGACTATAGAACAAAAAAGCCCTCCGCGCAGTGCGGAGGGCCGTAAGTCCGAAAGCGGCAGGGTCAGTCTGCCATCGAACGCTGTGCCGCGGGTGCATTGCCATTGTTCGCCAGCATGCGTTGTACTTTGCTGTGCTTGCGGCCATAGAAGAAATAGATGAACAGTCCGATAATGAGCCAAACTAACAGCCGCAACTGCGTCATCGGCGACAAGCCGATGATCAGTGCTGTCGAGAACAGGATGGCCAGGATCGGTACGGCCGGCACCCAAGGAGTGCGGAAGGGACGGTTCAGGTCGGGATGAGTGCGCCGCATCACCAACACACCGGCACTCACCAGTACAAACGCGAGCAGAGTACCAACGCTGGTCATTTCGTCCAGAACGCTCAGAGGAACGAGCATTGCCAGGATCGCTACGAACAGTCCAACCACCATTGAACTAAGATACGGCGTCCGGAACTTCGGATGGATCTTGCTCGCCCAGGGCCAGAGCAAGCCGTCTTTCGACATCGAATAGAAAACACGCGACTGGCCGAGCAGCATCACCAGCATCACCGTGGCGAGTCCGGCGATGGCTCCGAGTTCTACCATGAAGGTCGCCCATTGCTGTCCGGTGGCGCGGATTCCTACCACCACTGGGTCTGGCACATTCAGTTCGGTGTAGGGCACGAGACGAGTCAGCAGTCCTGAAACGAGGATGTAAAGGACGGTGCAGATGACGAGTGAGCCGAGAATGCCGAACGGCATATCCTTTTTCGGATTCTTCGCTTCCTGCGCCGCAGTCGAAACCGCGTCAAATCCGATGTAGGCGAAGAATACAACTCCAGCGCCGCGCAAAACTCCCGACCATCCAAACTGGCCGTTCTCGCCCGTGTTCGGGGGGATAAACGGATGCCAATGGTTGGGCTGCCAGTTGTGCTTAAACAGGAAGGCGCCCGCTAATGCAATGAACACACAAACTACTGCAACTTTGAGAATAACGATGGCCGTCGTAAAGTTCGCCGATTCCTTGATTCCGATGACAAGGATCGTCGTGATGACAAGGATGATCAGAAATCCGATGTAGTCGAAGTTGACGTGGACCAACTTTCCGAACAGAGTGAGGTCCGAGTGCGGCATTGGCGGAAGGCCAACACCAATATCTTTCAAGAATGCGCGTAGATGGCCGCTCCAACCGACAGCCACAGTGGCGGCGCCGAAGGCGTATTCCAGAATCAAGTCCCATCCGATGATCCATGCGACCAGTTCGCCAAGCGTGGCATAAGAGTAGGTGTACGCGCTGCCAGCAATCGGAATCATCGAGGCGAATTCGGCATAACAAAGTCCGGCGAAGGCGCAGGCGATGCCGGCAAGGATGAAGGAAAACAGAATCGCGGGCCCGGCGAACTGGGCGGCGGCCTGCCCGGTGATGACGAAGATGCCGGCTCCGATGATGGCGCCGATGCCGAGGGTGAGCAGGTTGATAGGCCCCAGAGCTCGCCGGAGGCTGTGTTCGCCAGTTTCCTGAGATTCCTTCAGTAATTGGTCCAGCGGCTTGGTAGCCAGCAGCTTCGACATGCGATTTGGTTCTCCTTGTGCCGCCGACGGTTATTGGCTGCCTCGATTTGCATCGAGTGCGGAGGCGAGACGCCTCCGCCACAGCCGCCGGGACGGCGGCGCTACGTCTCTAGTTTCGCGTGTGCGGTGCGCGACCACGCATAATAAACCGGAATGCCCAGCACCACTACGATCAGGCCCGGCCAAGTGTACTGCGGCTTGTAGCGCAGCAGTACGACGTCAATAAACAAAGCCATCACAATATAAATGATGGGCAGCACCGGGTAGCCAACTGCTTTATAGGGCCGAGGCGCGTCCGGGTGAGTCTTGCGCAAAACAAACAGGCCAACGATGGTCAGGATGTAGAACACCAGCACCGCGAAGATGATGTAATCGAGGAGTTGCCCGTAGCTGCCCGAGATGCACAGCACGCAGGTCCAGACCATCTGCACCATCAATGAGATTGCGGGCGTCTTGTATTTAGGATGCAGTTTCGAGACGTTGCGGAAGAACAGGCCGTCTTTGGCCATCGCGTAGTAGACGCGGGCGCCGGAAAGAATCAGGCCGTTCATGCAGCCAAAGCCGGAGATCATGATAGCGGCAGCCATGAGGAATCCGCCAAGCGCTCCGAAGGTTTGGGTCATCACCGCCGTGGCGACGCGGTCTTCGGAGGCGTGAGTGATGCCGCGGGCGAGGATGGTCGTTGCGCCCTCGGTTCCCTGCAAGGGTAGAGCAGCCAGGTACACAAAGTTGCATGCGATGTACAGAGCGATGACGACGCCGGTCCCCATCGCCAGCGAGAGCGGGAGATTGCGGCTGGGATTCTTCACTTCCCCGGCGGTGAAGGTAACGTTGTTCCATGCGTCGGCGGAAAAAAGTGAACCCACCTGGGCGACGGCTAGCATGGTCAAGGTTCCAACCAGGACGATGGGGCCGCCGACGCCGACTTGAACCGCATGCTGCGCGCCAAGTCCGGAGTTGTGCCAGAAATTGCCGTGGAAATTGGCCGCGATCGACTGTGGGTTGCGGGCGAAAGCGAATCCCAGGGCCGCTAGAGCGGCCAGCGCCAGGACTTTGGCCGCCGTGAAGATGTTCTGAATGATGGCGCCCGTCTTGACGCCGAGTACATTGATGAACGACAGCAGGATCGTGAGCAGAATCGCCATCAGGTTCTGCGTGTTGATGCCGACATCCATGTTGCCAAGCACCATGGGACCAATGGGAATCGGAGGAACCTTCCAGAGATGCAAGATCCAATGCGTGGATGAAATCGCGGGCCAGAAGACGCCGAGGAATTTGCCGAATGCCACGCCGACGGCTGCGATGGTGCCGGTCTGGATGACCAGGAATAATGTCCAACCGTAAAGGAATCCCCAAAGCGGGCCAAGCGCCTCACGAAGGTAGACGTATTGCCCGCCGGCGCGGGGCATCATGGCAGCGAGTTCGCCGTAGCTGAGCGCGGCCACGATAGTCATGATGCCGGTGACAACCCAGGCGCCGATTAGGAGGGCGGGCGAACCCACCTCGCGACCGATTTCGGCCGATACAATAAAGATGCCGGAGCCGATCATCGACCCGATGACCAGCATGGTGGCGCTGGTCAGGCCGAGACCTTTGACCAGTTCTTGATCTTGATGACTGTGGATTTCCCAGTCGCTCGTAGCGGCTGGACGGGTTGTAGTGCTCAGAAGATCCCCCTGGGTCGCGGTGCTGTTTCGCGTTCGTCATCCTGAGCGGCGATGTTTGCCGCGACGGACCCATGCAACTTGACAACACCATTTCCGCTGCAGGCAAAGTACATAGGTCCTTCGCTTCGCTCAGGATGACAAGACAAGTCCACTAACGATCGTTTTCGCGATGTCGAGAACTTTACCTTAAGATGCGGAAAAATGCCTCTGCTGATTTCCGGGGGTCCCGTAACAGGTCGGATATCACGGCCACGGAGTCGGCCCCGGCCTCGATCACCGATGCTGCGTTGGCGCGGGTGATTCCGCCGATGGCGACTAGCGGCTTGCGGGTCGAGGCCCGCGCCCGGCGGACGCCTTCGAGGCCTACGACCGGGTCGGGTTTGTCCTTGCTTGTCGTGGCGAAGACTGGGCCGATGGCCAGATAGTCGGCCGAGGTGAGATCGGCGTCGCGCAGTTGTTCAGGATTATGCGTGGAGACGCCCAGCAGGCGATTGGGGCCGATGATCTTCCGCACGGACTCTGGAGAGAGATCGTCCTGGCCGACGTGAACGCCGTCGAAGTTGGCGGCAAGGCAGAGGTCAGCGCGGTCGTTCATGATGAGGGTGACGGAGTTGCCGACGCGATTCTTGAGCTCGCGGGCATGCTCTAGCATCACGCGGGCGTTGCCTGGTTTGTTGCGGTATTGGAGGAGCGTGCAACCGGCGGAGACGAGTTCCTGGGCCGCAAAGAAGATTGCGTCAGGGTCTGCGAAGAGACCGGCGTCGAGAATGGGATAGAGTTGGGGAAGATTCATTCGGACACGAATGATTGATCGTACTCTGCCAGGAGCTTTGCAGGGAACTCATAGCTACGGATGCGCAGACTTGCCGTTCTTCGCCAGGAACCGCTCGATGAATCCCGTATCGAAGTTGCCAGCACGGAAGTCTGGGTCGGCGAGAATCTTTCGGTGCAGCGGGATCGTCGTGTAGATGCCTTCGACGATAAACATCTCCAACGCGCGTGACATGCGCGACACGGCTTCGTCCCTGTCTTTGGCGCGGACGATCAGCTTGGCGATCAGCGAGTCGTAATACGGGGGGATGACGCCTTCGGCATAGGCGGCGGTGTCGACGCGGACTCCGGTGCCTCCCGCCGGATGGAACGCGGTGATCTTCCCTGCCGAGGGCGTGAACTTCTCCGGATGCTCGGCGTTGATACGGCATTCGATGGAGTGTCCGCGGTGGACGATCGGCCCGTGCAGGACATCGGACAGCTTTGCTCCCGCGGCGATCATGATCTGGCTTTTCACCAAATCGACGTCGGTAACCATTTCCGTGACTGGATGCTCCACCTGGATACGCGTGTTCATCTCGATGAAGTGGAGCTTGCGGTCCCGATCCATCAGGAATTCGATCGTACCGGCATTCCAATAGCCGATCTGCGCGAGAGACTTGCAGAGCACGTCGCCAATCTCTTTCCGCAACTCTGGCGTGACCTGCGTCGAAGGCGATTCTTCCAGCAACTTCTGATGGCGGCGCTGGATGGAGCACTCGCGCTCACCGAGGCTGACTACGTTGCCGTGTTCATCGGCGAGCACCTGGAATTCGATATGGCGGGGATGCTCGACGTATTTCTCCATGTAGAGATCGCCGTTGCCGAAGGCACCGGCAGCTTCGGAGGACGCCGCTTTGAACAAGCCGGGCAATTCCTCTTCATTGCGGACGATGCGCATGCCGCGCCCGCCACCTCCGGCCGACGCCTTCATGATGACGGGAAATCCGACCTGCTTTGCCCACTCGATGGCTTCGCCTTCACTGGCGATGATCCCGTCAGAGCCGGGCAGGATCGGCACACCCGCTTTCTTCATGGCAGCGCGGGCCTTTTCCTTCTCGCCCATCAGCCGCGTCACTTCCGGACGCGGCCCGATGAACTTGATCCCGCTCATCTCGCAAACTTCGGCGAAGTTGGCATTCTCGGCGAGCAGGCCGTAGCCGGGATGGACCGCTTCCACGTTGGCAATTTCGGCCGCGCTGATGACGGCTGGAATATTCAGGTAGCTGTGCGCCAGTTGTGGGGGGCCGATGCAGATGGCTTCATCGGCGAAGCGAACGTGCAGCGAGTTGCGGTCAGCCTCGCTGTAGATGGCAACCGTACGGATGCCCAGTTCCTTGCACGCACAGATGACGCGCAAGGCGATTTCTCCGCGGTTGGCGATGAGAATCTTCTTAAACATTAATGCTGCTTTCCACTTTCACAAAAAATTGTTGACTGATGATTGTTAATTGTTGAATGAAACAGCAGATTCCTCGCTCCGCTCGGAATGACAAAGGGAGGCTCCGGTGACAAAGGTAGGCTCCGATACCAAAGGGAGGCTCCGGTGACAAAGGTAGGCTCCGGTCGGAATGACAACGAGAGCTTTCAATCAACAGTCAAAAATCATCAATCAACAATGAGGTGTTGCCTTCACTTCTTTGGCCGGATCACGAACAATTCCTGACCGTATTCAATCGGCTGCCCGTTGGCCGCCAATTTCTTGACGATCTCTCCGGCGCTGTCAGATTCAATCTCGTTCAACAACTTCATCGCTTCGACGATACAGAGGACTTGACCAAGCTCGACGGTGTCTCCAACCTTCACGAAGGGAGGAGCTCCCGGCGACGGCGCTTCGTAGAACGTTCCCACGATAGGGGACTTCACGCTGTGCAGGCCTTCATCAGCCGGAGCGGCAGGAGCGGCCGCTGGCGCAGCAGCCGGAGGCGTGGGCGGCGCCGCGGCGGGCACTGTGTCCATGACCGGCGTCGGCACGGGAGGCACGGCATAAAATCGCGGCTCGCCGTGCGAATGAACGACGGTGTGCTCGCCGGCCCGCTTGATTTTCACCTTGACGTCGCCGCGCTCCAACTCGAACTCGGCGATGTCCTTCTCAATGAGGAACTCGATCAGTTCTTTCAGCTCTTTTTGATTCATTCGTATATGGTGGGACTGTTTCCTATCCCTGTCGCACGCCGGATGGACGCGCAAATGAGCGGGTGCGGATCTTGCCCGGCTGATATTTAACTGGCTGAAGCCAAGATGACTAGACTGCCAGGAATTCCTTGCCCGTCGGAGTTAAGACTTCACGACCTCCGGCGGTGACCACGACCATGTCCTCGATCCTCACCCCCCATTTGCCGGGGAAGTATACCCCGGGTTCGATGGTGATGACCATGCCCGGCTGCAGGATCTCTTTCTGCCCGTCGGCAACTCGCGGGCTTTCGTGAATCTCGAGACCTACGCCGTGTCCGGTCGAGTGAGTGAAAAAACGTCCTAAACCAGCATTCCGCAACGTCTTACGAGCCGCCGCGTCCACTTGCCCGACGCTGATGCCGGGCCGTACGGCGTCGATTGCAGCCTGCTGCGCCTCGCGGACCGCGCTGTACGCGTGACGGGCTTCGTCAGAAACAGACCCCACCCAGACGGTACGCGTCTGATCCGAACAATAACCTGAAAGTATAACACCGAAGTCACAGACCACGAACCCACTTGCGGCGATGGGCTGGGCGGAGGCGCGGCCGTGGGGCAGAGCCGATCTTGGTCCTGACGCAATGATGGTTTCAAACGACATGGCTTCCGCGCCACCGCGGCGGGCCGCGAGTTCCATCTCCGCGGCGACTTCGACCTCTTTTATACCGGGACGCAGAACTTCTAGAGCGCGATCGTAAATCCTCGCGCCAAGCTGCACGGCGTCTTTGATGAGCGCGATTTCGTCGTCGTCCTTGACCATGCGAAAGCGCTCGACCATGGAAGGCGCGTCCTTCAAGCGAATCCCCCCAGGACGAAGCTGGGTCAGCCGCTTCTTCTCTGCAATAGTGAAGTGCTCGGATTCGAGACCGATGGTCAATCTGCGCGAGCGCTTGCGGCGCCTGGTAAGGAATTCTGCGAGAGCCACGATCGGAGCTTTCCGCGCGATGACCACTTTGGCGGCTCTTACTTCTTCGTGAGCTTGGATGTCATAGCGAACATCGGTAAAGAAGGTGCTGCCCTTTTCCTGGACGAGAAGCAGTCCGGCGCTGCCGGTAAATCCGCAGAGATAGCGGACGTTTGGGAGATGGCTAACCAGGAGTCCATCGAAACGGGTCGTGGCAAGGTGTTCGCGAAGTTTCTGCTGCCGGGCGAGAAAATTCATCAGGAAAAGTTTAGCAGGGACAGAAGGAGTTCTCGTTCTCACTCAGAAAACAAAACCGCCGGCCTGGCAGTTTCTCCAGACCGGCGGCCGTTTAACTCGGTACTCGCGACTCGTTATGTCTGAATGATTCGCGGAGTGATGAAGAAGATCAGTTCCTGGTTCTGGGTGTTGACCTGCGTGTGCTTGAACAGGTTGCCCAGTACCGGGATGCTGCCGAGGAGCGGCACTTGCGAGATGTTGATCGAGTTCTGCGTCTGGATGACGCCGCCGATCACCACCGTGCCGCCGTCGGTCACCAGCACCTGCGTGGTGGCCTGCTGCGTGATCAGTTCGGGGTTGCCCTGTACTTCCTGACCAAAGTTCGGCGTGGTGTTTTCCACGTCGACGTTCAGGAAGATGGTGTTCTCGGACGTGATCTGCGGAGTGACGGTCAACCGCAGGAACGCATCGACGTAGGTGACGGTCGGAGGACCACCCAACTGCGCCTGGGTCACGATCGGCACGCGCACGCCCTGTTTTACGAGGGCCTGGATGTTGTTCTGCGTAACCACTCGCGGACGGGAGAGCACTTTCAGCAATCCACGCGATTCAGCCATGGAGAGCTGGAAATCCAACCGGACGAGATTGCTGCGATTGATGAACGTGAGTCCGCTCGAAGGCTGCGTAACTCCGAGGTTCGAGAACAGAGGAATCGTAACTCCCGTTCCAGCCCCGTTGGGCGGAGTGGTGATGTAAGTCGGAGAAAGCCCGCTTACGTTTGTGTTCGTCGTGCCAGCGGTTGAGTTGCCGCCAATGGCGGTCGAAGAGTTGCCCCAGCCGAAGCCCATCTGCGTACCGATATCGCGGGCGTACTGGCGGGTTGCGGCCACGACGCGCGCTTCGATTTCAACTTCCTGCGTCTTGCGGTCGAGCTGCGTCAGCAGGCGATCGATGATGGGAATCACCTTCGGAATGTCGTTGACGATAACAGCATTGGTGCGGTCATCGGCGACCACATCACCGCGCTGCGAGAGGAACTTCTTCACAGTCACGATCGCGTCTTTCGCCTTGGCATAGCTCAGGAAGCGCGTGACCGAGACTTTCTCAACCGCAAGAGCTTCGGACTCGATCTGGGCGCGCCGCGCGTCGGCTTCCTTCTTCAGAGTGTCAACGGTCGCGATGCGCAGAACGTTTCCTTCCAACTCACGGGCAAGATCGTTGTTCTTGAGCACGATGTCGAGTGCCTGGTCCCACGGCACGTCATCGAGCACGATCGTCAACGTGCCATGCACATTGGGATCGAGCACAACGTTCAGTCCGCTGATCTCGTGGATAAGGCGGAAGAAATCCTTGAGGTCGACGTCTTTCAGGTTCACCGAGATCGGCTCGCCGGTGTAGCGCGGTCCGGCGTTGGCAGTCTGTCCCTGCGCCATTTGCGCCTTCTGCTCGGCAGCCAAATTGACGGCAGGAGTGATGCCAGTGGAGCTCTGCGCCGGCCCCATGGAGCTCTGTGCCTGAGGTGTGGCGTTCATGCTCACCGGCAGCAGCTCAGCCGCAGTCTTGTCGGAGAAACGAGCGGCAGCTTCCTGCGCGCGAACGGTCGGCTCGTCAGTTGCAGCATCGGCCTTGGCGTCAGCTTTCGCTTCGGTCTTGGCCTGATAGGTGGGCTCGACCATCACGAAATTGCTCGGAGTCGCTTTATCAGCGCTCGCCTGGGGCAAGGAGCGAGTGTCGATCACACGGGGCGAGAACGGCGACTCCGGCTTGCCTGCCGGGACCGCAGCATCCGCCGTGACCGTCTTGGGCTCGGTCGCCTGGGCAACGCTCTGCGCGTGCAGAGTCAACACCAGCTTGCCGGACGCACCGGGAGTCAGCTCATAAGAGCAAGCCTTCTCCAGATCGACGACAATGCGCGTCGAAGGATGCGCCTGGCCGTTCATGCCGATGCGGACGTCCTTGACGCCGGCTGCGCCCACTGCGATGTGGCTCTGGCCGGTCGCCATTACGGTTTCCGGCAAGTCGACCACCACGCGAGCAGGTGAGTCCAGCTTGCTGAGCTTCGGCGCTAGCGCGCCGCTGGCTTTCATCTCGACCCGGATGGTGTCCGTGTCGCGGATTACGTTGACTCGATCGAGCTGGCTGGGCGTCTGGGCGGCCGCGGCCACCACCACCATCAGCAGCAACGATACGAACATGGTCACTTGTTGCTTTCGCATTTCGCCTCTCCCCACCCGCGGGCCTGGCCCGCGTGTCCTTCGTGCAACTTGGAATTCAAAAGATCTGCTTTGCGCTTACACTGCCGGAGTAAAGATTCTCTTCACCACTTCACGCGTCGTGCTCTTGCCCAGCTTGTCCTGCACGGTCTCCTGGAACACGACGGAGTCGCCTGTGATCTTCACGACATATCCGTTGAACACCGGATCGTTCTCCCGCAGGAAGTACGCTTTACCGATGTTGTTGGTTACGACAGCGATGAAGCCCGTATCGGACTTCACGACACCCCGCAGGTTGATGTTGCCGATCTCCAGGCACTTCTTGCCGCTGGCGCAACCCGATCCCTGCTGCTGCACAACCGGGCTGAAGAATGGATCACGCTTACCGCTCATCGCCCACTTCTTCTCTTCCGCTTTGGGCTTCGCGGGTTCAGCGGGTTTCACCTCAGCCGGAGCCGCCGCGACTACCGGAGCAGCCTTGGATGGAGCCGCTTTCGTTGCCGCTGGTTTCGCTGCTGCGATTTTCACATCCTGCTTGGCTTCCTTCTTCGGAGCAGCGATCGCAGTCTTGGGCGCTGGAGTCTTGGAGGCTACCGTCTTGGTCTCCGCCTTCGCAGCAGGAGCAGACTTAGCCGTCGGGGCAACTGTTTTCGGAGCCGCGGCGGGAGCAGACTTCGCCATAGCTACTGGAGCGGCCTTCGCGGGAGCAGGAGCACTCTTCGCGGCAACAGCGGGGGCTCCACCCTGGGTATGCAGAATCAAAGCAAACTTGCCTGCAGGTCCCGATGAGATGTCATACGGCAGAGCTTTGTCCAAATCCACGACCACGCTGGTGGTCGGCGGATTTTTGCCATCCATGCCGATGCGGACGCCCTTCACTCCGGCGCTGCCGACAGGAATTTTGTTCTGCGAGGTAGCCACAACGGTCTCAGGAAATTCCACCAGCACACGAGCCGGCGAGCTGAGCTTGCTGACCTTCGGCGTGACCGCACTGGTCGACGTGATCTCGACTTGAATATCGTTGCCGCCAGGCACAACATTCACGTGCTCCAATTTGTTGTTCTGGCTGGAAGCGGCCTGGGACTTTGAGCCGGACGCCACTTTCGCGGGAGCCGCGGGCTTCGCTGCCGGTTTCGCCGATGCTGCAGGCGACGCGGAGGCCTGAGACGATCCCGGGATGACAGCGGGCTTGACCGATGGTGCAGGAGCACCAGCAGCCGGCTTGGGCGCAGGAACGCCGGCAGCATTGAGCGCCGCATTGGTATCGTTGGCCTGCTTCTGCTGCAGCGACTTCGCCACGCTGCGCGCGTTGTCGATAGCGTCAGGGTTCTGTCCAACAGCCACGAGAGCCGCCGGCCCGCCCGCCATCATTGCTATTGCCAGAATGCCAGTCGTCAGCTTCATAAGTATTCCTATTTCGCCGCTTTCGCCGCCACCGGTTTCGGGCCGGCGGCCGCCGCAGGAGGTTGCAGATCACGGCTGAAATACGTCGTCGCCGTAAAGGTTGCGATCACACTTTCGTTGGGCTGGTATTGGTACGTATGCTTGGCCTTCGCGCCGCTCGGATTCTTCGTCGTCGCCACAATCAGGTTGCTGATGTTGACGATGCGTTCCAGCTTGCTGACGCGGTCGAAGAAATTCAGCGCGGAGTAGTACGGGCCGTCCAGTTCCATCTCAAACGGGACTTCCGCGTAGTACTGCTGCTGCTTCACGTCCTTTGCCGTATAGCGCCGCAGCTCGACACCGGCGTGCACGGCTTCCGCGTCCATCATGGTGATGAACCCGTCGACCTGCTTCTCGTCAGGAACGATGCGCGACTCGATTTCCAGCTGCTGCTTCAGCTCGGCGAGCTGTTGCTCGATCTGCTTCAGCTTCGGCCGGTAGGACTCGAGTTCGTTGTTCTCCCGGATCTTGTCTTCGAGGGCATGCTGCGCGGTCGCGTTCTTCTCGTTCTGGCTCTTGAAGACGGTGTAGAACAGAGCCGCGGACACGATCGCGCCGCAAACAATCACCACTGCCCACTGCTTGATGCCAGACAGTTCGCTAAAGTTCATAGGTCCGCCTCTACGACTTTCCCTTCTCGCAGGTCAGGGTGAACTGAAATGCCTGCATTTCCTTAACCTGCTCGTCCTGATACGTCTCTTTGATTTCGACGTTCTTGAAGAAACCGGTTTTCTGCAGGTTCGCGATCAGGTTCGCGACTGCATCGGCCGACAGCGCCGTGCCTTCCAGGTTCACGTTCGCGCCCTGGTCATCGAGCTTGCTGAGCCAAACCGCTTCGGTGTTGTTGACGGTCTCGCCCATCATGGCCATCAGGTTGACGGGACCGGTCTGGTTCTGGCGGAGACCGTCGATGACATCGACGCGGCGCTTGTAGATGTTGGCCTGATTCTGGCGGTCCAGGAATTTGGCTTTCACATCGGCCAGCTCGCGGTTCTTCTGCTCGGCGATCTTCATCTTCTGGTCAATCTGCTTGCCGAGATTGTCGAGCCGGTACCAGTAGCCAAGATTCCCCAAGCCGACGAGCACCGTGATAATCAGGATCTTCAGCTTGGGAGATCCCATGTCTCCCATTTCCATGGTGGGCAGCGACGGGGCACTACCGCCGCCGCGCTTGCCTTTGCCTTTGGAGGATTCGAGAAGGTTGATTTTGATCATAGGGATTCAAAGCTCCTCAGGGCCAAGCCCACTGCCACTGCCATCTGCCCGGGATTCTTTTCCACCAGCTCCGCTCCCAGCCCATCGGCCGGAGGCGTCACTCGCTGGAAGGGATTCAACAATTCGACGGGCATCGAGAATTCCTGCCGCAACGCTTCCACCAGTCCGGGCACTTTCGACGAACCGCCGGCGAGGTAGATCTTCTCGATATGCTCGCCCGCGGCGCTGGCGCGGAAGAAGTCGAACGTCTTCTGAATTTCGAGCACGATGATTTCGGTCACCTGCTGCAAGATCGGCTGCTTGGCATCTTCACTGACCGTGCCGACCTTGTTGCCCAGCTTCAACGACTCGGCGTCTTCGAAGCTCAGGTCCAGTTCCTTCTGCAGCGAGTCGGTGTACTGATGTCCGCCCACGCTGACGTCGCGCGGAAACAACGGCGTCGTGCCCTTGACGATGTTGATGTTCATGACGCTGGCGCCGAGGTTCAGCAGCGCCACGACCTGTCCGGGCGCCGGCTGGTAGTTGTACTCGTAGCAGTTCTGCAGAGCCAACGCGTCAATGTCGACGATAGCGGGCGTGCGGCCAGCCATCGAGAGCACGTTGGTGTAGTTCAGAATCTTGTCCTTCTTCACAGCCACCAGGAGCACATCCATCTGCGGGCTGCCGACCTCGTCGGAAAGAATCTGGTAGTCGAGGCTGACGTCCGCCAGATCGAAGGGAATGTGCTGCGCCGCTTCCTTCTCGATGGTCTCGGCCAGTTCCTGGTCGCTCATAGAAGGCAGCGAGATCTTTTTGACGATCACGGAGTGACCGCTCACGGCAGTGGCCACGGCCTTGGTCTTGATCTGGTTGTCGAGAAACAGCTTCGAGATCGCGCTCGACACCGTGCCCGAGTCCACGATCATGGAGTCGACCACGATATCGGACGACAGCGGTTCCAGACCGAGGTGGGCGACTTCAATCTGCCCGCCTTTTTTCTTCAGCTCGACTGCCTTAATGCTCGAAGAGCCTACGTCCAGGCCAACAATCGACTTCGATCCGAGTCCAAACATGTGCCCACCTTTGTGTGGCGCGGGCCACGGGCCCGCGCGGTTTCACTAAACTTGCCCCGCAGCCTTGGAGGCCGCCTTGGGCTTCCGTTTCGCTTGCGGTTCCATTTCGCTCGACTTCTCTTCCATCCACTGGTCCAGCCGCGACTTTTTGAAGCGCCAGCGATTGCCAAGCTTGAACGCGGGAATCTTCTGTTCGCCGACGTACTTGTACAAAGTGTCCGGACTCACGCCCAGATATTGCGACGCCTGGCGAATGTTCATCACTTCTCGCGAGTCGGCCATAGTTCCCTTGCTCTCCCTGCTTGCGTTTCCTACCCGTCCGATCACTCGGCCCCACGGGCTTTTTTGGGAGACAGCCCTCGCCTTGTCTATCGGCTCAGTGGGCTTTCGTGTCCCGAGCATATATCAGCCCCCTAAAGCCCCCGGCATAGCGAGAATCTCAGTGTTTTGCCGCATTTTTTGCGGGTTTTCTGGAAAAAGGAGAATTGGGGCAATGGCGATAAATCTATATGTTGTGGTCGTAAAATCCTAAAACACAATTAGAGGTATTTTGAGACTAGGGCATGTCCGGTCATGCGGAGTGCGGTAACTGAAGTACTAGGCACGGTACGGAGGTACTACGTCGCTGGCCCAAGCTGTTGGTTTCGCAGTCTTTCCTCAGAGCGCGGGTGCCGAGATTCGCGTTACCAAATTGGACCTGATTGCCCAACGCTCGTGGTGCTCGAGCTGGCATTCGTGGTGCGGTCAGATGTTGGGCGAGAGATCGAAGAATTCGTCGTCTTCGTTCTCTAAACCACAGCGATGCCGATCAGGATGGAAGGCCGCACCCATATCCGGAAGCGCCGGTCTTGCGGATAATGCACGGCCCGATGCGGAGGATCGAACGAAATCATGAACCACTTCAAGACACAATCGTCAGTTTACTCGCTGGATTACTTGTCACTCCTATGCGAGTCCTTGGTAGAGGGACCTTCTCTCCGGACTTTTTTCCGTGCGCGCTTCCGCGCCAACGCGCTTTTCACGCGGCGTTTCTCGCCGGGCTTTAAGTAGTAGGAATGACGCTTCACCTCTTTGATGATGTCTTCCGACTGGACCTTACGTTTGAATCTTCGGAGCGCATTCTCTAAGGATTCGCCCTCTTGCAATCGAATTTCTGCCACCTAATCCTCCTAATTTTCGATGCGATCTTTTATAGCCGACGCTTCAGACCCACACCTTGTTTCCCAAAACAATCAAGCCCTCGCGGGCTGGCAAACTCCGGTTATTCGTTGACGCGGTCGCCTGGGATGGACGGCTCGGCGCTGTCGGCTTCCTCTGCGCCAAGATTGAACAGCGCCGCTTGCTCGGCGGCATGTTTGCGCAGTTCAGCCATCTCGTCGATCGTCCCTGGAACACTCTCCTCTTGTTTGCGCTGATTCCTGCGCTCTGCCTTGTCCCGTTGTCTCTGTTGCCGCGTGTGCTCCTTTTGGCGCTTTGTGAATGTTGATCGCCCTCTTGGCATAGGTATCCCCCGAAGTCTCTTAGTTCGTTCACTACAAGCATGCGCCAGCCCGACCTGACGCGCTTTGTGCCTCCGAAAAAACTACCAGCGCGGTTCGCGCGGCTGCCGTGGATGGCCGCGATAGTCGTCACGCCCACGACCGCCTCCCCCGCCGAAACGCTGGCCTCCGCCCCGAGGACGTTCTGCCTTAGGCTTGGCCTCGTTGATGGTCAACGTGCGTCCGCCTAGATCGGTCCCATTGAGCGTCGCAATCGCCTTGTCCGCCTCACTGGCGTTGGTCATTTCCACGAACCCGAACCCACGCGAGCGTCCAGTATCCCGATCGGTTACGAGCGTGATCTTTTCCACCGCACCGTGCGTTTCGAAAAGATTTCGCAAGTCGGCTTCAGTCGTGCTGTGAGGCAGATTTCCAACATATAGATTCTTCATCGCAATTCCTCTTTCAGTAAATCATCCAGCTTAATCAGTGTGGCGCTTGGTTTCGCGGTCCGCCCTTCAGAATCTCGAGGCGGAGGCGGCAGGCCGCGCATCGCTTCCGTGCGAGCAATGGACGCGGAGCGGACCGCGGAGATTTTTCGGGAAGCTTCCAGAATGCCCCAGCGCTGAGTCGTATCTCCCGGATCAGCAGAAAAACTACTTTTCGGATCGCCGATGGTGGCCTGTTCGTCCCTGATCTCCATTGCCAATTCTTGATTTTGGCTAGGCGAATCCGTGAGATATTCTGGCCGGCCAACCAGGAAGGCCAACCGTTGCGGGGGAGTCGCGCCCCTAACGTCATCACAAAACTTGTCGCGTTGGCCCCGCCCTTTTTCCATATTGATCAATACGAGGTCGTACAGTGCGGGTTTCCACCATACACGCGCTTCTACGATGTCAGCGGCGCTATCCACGTCGATCCCGACCTTCCGCATGACTTCAGCGCGCAAATCGCGCTTCGCGTGCGAAGTATCGATCAGCAGCACGCGTTTCCGTTTGAGTGCATCGGGAATTGGTGCGGAGACCGCTAGACCCAGCAGCGGAGTATTCATGCCGACGCCCGTCTTGGCTGTACGCGGGTTGTGGTATTCATTGCCTTGCCTTCCGTTGCGGCGCGCCCCATGAGTTCCTGGATACGCTTCCGTCGAGCAATCTTTTGTTTGCGGTCCCGATGAAATCTGGATTTATTTCCGTTCCGTGCCGACATGATGAACTCCTGAAGGAATAGGGTTAGCCAGCTCTTGGATCTGCACGAGATACCGGTGATCGCGCGAACCCGATTCAAGGCAAGGTAAAACGCCGCGGGCAGAAACGACTGATGTAAGGATTACGCCTCCCGATCTCTCAATCGCGAAGGGCGCAAGGTTCTTAGGCGTGTCTTCGGGGTCAAGAACTAATAGTATATCGCGTTTTGAAGCGCATCGCGTACGCTCCAACTGCAGCGCGGCGGGCTTCGATGTACTTTGATGCTTGCTAGTTGCGCGTCTGAAGAGTAGGGTAAATGCTGCGTTAGATCGAATCGGTCGTGAGCAGCTCTCGCCCAACAAGCCAGTAACCTGCCTTCAGTACCTCCGAATCTCTCCAGCGTAAATCAACTCAAAGGAACACAAGCATCAATATGGCAGAACAAGGAACGGTAAAGTGGTTCAACGACGCCAAAGGATACGGCTTCATCAGCCGGCAGAGCGGCGAAGATGTTTTTGTGCATTTCTCGGCAATCCAGGCGGGCGGGTTCAAAAGTCTTCAGGAAGGGCAAACCGTCGAGTTCGACGTGACCAAGGGCCCCAAGGGCTTGCAAGCTGAAAACGTACGCCCCCTCTGATGCGCGACTTCCTTCCGAAAGGCGATCTGCATCGAGATCGCCTTTTGACATTCCGCCTTCATCCCTGATCGCGCGAGATTTCGGAAGATCTAGAAGAGAATGAGTTCGTGACCAACGTCTTTGTCGGGAATCTCGATATCACGGTGACGCAACAGCAACTGCGCGACCTTTTTACAGTCCACGGCAGCGTCGACAGCATCACCATCGTCAACGACAGGGATACGGGCGAACCTCGCGGCATAGCCTTCGTGGAAATGACGCAAGCGGCGGAAGCCCAGAGCGCTATCACAGCACTCGATGGAACCATGCTGAACGGGCGTCCGATGAGGGTGAGCGAAGCTCGCGCGAAGCCTCATCAAGATCCAATACGCGATTCGGGGCGCAGGGATCATCGGCGCCACAGGACCTGACTTGCGAAGTCACTTCTTAATTTTCGATCTTTTTTCAGCACGCAACGAAATGGACTCTCTCTGACACGCGACGACCTCACGTCTTCCTACGCCATCATCCGGCATAACATTCGGACCTACCGCTCTGCCGGAGTGCTTGCTGTCGTCCGGGGCAGGCAAATCGCAGAGTCAGAACTGAAGAAGGTTCAGGATTCTCAAGACTCTTCCGATCGCCATGAGGGCTGGCGCTACTTCATCGAAAAAACCGATCTGGCGCCGGGAACCGATCCCCCACAAGCTACCCGCCAGCGACAAGCACAATTGGAAGAGCGAGAATCGAAAGCACTGAAGGAAACAGAGAGTCCCACGCCTCCTTCACGCAACCCCGAAACATGAGACTCGTGTGAGCAGACTCGGCATGGCGCTAACAGCCGCTCTTTCGAATGAGAAGCAGAGCTGGGGACAGCGATGCTCAGACTGTTTGTTTGCCGCCTGCTAGCACCGGGGCTTAGCCAGGCGCTCAGCAACGATACTGTAGACCAAGGGATTAAATACCAGCCCGACATGCGTTCCAGAAACTGAGAAGTCCGATTCGGGGCAATCTGTTTTGCAATACCGCCAGTCAACGACTCCGTCGCCTTCGCTGTACACTGCGGTTTCCGTTACCGACGCTGGCATCGCGTGCCGTAACGAATTCAGGAAGTCGCAAGTGCAGTGGCCGGTGTAGCAGTCCGGAAGCACGCTGCTGCCATGCTTTGCATGGATACGGCGTCGAACCATCTCAGCCGCCTCCAAAATACTGCGATGGGCCACGGTGCCGCGAAATGGCGCACCCAAGGTAATCACCGAAGCGACATCTGATGGCCGCTGGGCCGCTATAGCGCGAGCGATAATCCCGCCCAGACTGTGGCCAATGAGGTGGACTCTGCGCCCGGTTGCGGCCAACGCTTTCGCGATGGTGGCGTTAAGTTGGCGTTGGATCAGCAGGTTCGGGCACTCGGCGTTGACACCGATGCCTGAAAAGAACGGGTTGTAACCGATTCTCGCCAGCCATTGATGCAAGGGTGTTAAATACGCGTCAGGGCAGAGAAAACCAGGGAGCACAATCACCGCGGAACCGTCGCCGTGCGGTATTCCTAAGCCGTAATAGACGGGGGCGGCATGCAGCAGAATCAACTCCGCCGCAAATAGTACCTCGCCCAAGATAGGGACGTTCGCTTCTTGATATTCCTGAATGCGGATAGGGGAGCCGGAATGCCTTGCTACAGCCGGAGGTCGTCTCATTCGATCGTGGGTCTCACTCTACGTGAGAATCCGATCTTCCACAATGATGGTTATTCCCAAAAATCCCTCCACATAAGCCTTAGATCGGACGTTGACAAGCAGGTATGTACGGCTCACGATTCAACAAGGTCCGAGGCAATGGTGCTTACTGTAAAACCTGTGCAATTGAGCTCGAATACGTTGGAAGCATTTAATGCGTACATTCACAACGCTGAATTGCACATGCAGCAGAGTTTGCACCGGGGCGAGGGATTCCTCTGGTCCGAACAGGCGCCAGGGCAATCTCAGGCTGTCGATCAGGGGCAAGTAGTGGCGCAATTTTGGTCTGGCGAAGGCCCGGTCAAAGTGCCGCACGGTTTGATCCACGACTGGATCGCGGCTGCCTTCATTCCTGATTCAAAAATTCAAGACGTACTGGCGGTGATGCAGGACTACGATCACCACAAGAACACCTACAAACCTGAAGTAATTGATTCGAAACTCATCGCTCGTGACGGGAATGATTTCCAGGTTTATCTGCGTCTTCTGAAAAAGAAAATCATCACTGTGATCCTCGACACCGATCATGAGGTGCACTATTCCCCCGTAGACAAGATGCGATGGGTTTGCCACTCGTACACAACCAGGATTGCAGAAGTGGAAAATGCCGGGAGCCCTGACGAGCGAGTCTTGCCGCCTGAAACGGGCTACGGATTCCTATGGCGACTGTATTCCTATTGGCGATTCGAGGAGCGCAATGCCGGTGTAGTTTTTGAATGCCGAGCCATCTCGCTGACGCGCGACGTACCATTCGGACTGGGATGGGCGATTGAACCGATTATCGAAAAGCTGCCGAAGGAGTCGCTCATCAACACGCTCGAATCTACCCGCGAAGCATTTCAGGCTAATGCGAGCTCGGAGTCTCCAGGGTAAGTTTTTCTGTCAGGCTGCCGGCAAACGTGCGCCCAACTCCGCACAGCGAGGATCGAAAGGTCCACGAGACGCCAGAACTCCGAACTCCCCTTCGTCAGACCCTAAGAGATGGGATCGGTGAGCGGAGCGGCACTTTCTTCGACAAGCGGCGTTTCCGGCGAGATCGGCGCATCCGTTCCGGCGCCTGATGGGCGCCGTCCGATCATGGCTTCTTTGGTTAACCGAAGAATCGTGCGCGAATTTTGTGCGATCACTTTGACCCAAGCCCGCTTGTTCATCATGGGGAAGTAAATTCCGCGGAAACATAAACGGGCGAGGAAGATGTTGATGCGATAACCCAGCGGTTGATCATCCAGCGACTCGACGGCATGAGCGAGAGCTTCTGGGCTGTAGGAGTGGTCCCAGCCGTAGCGGACTTCGTTGTGGGCTTGCTCGATACTTATCTTCAATGGCGTGTGAGCCATGTTGAAGGGAACAAACTCTTTCCAGTGTCGCGGCCGCGTTAAGCGCCCGGCGGCCTCGAGTCGCTTATAGAGCGGCGTGGAAGGCAGCGGTGTTAACAGACCAAAGATAGGCAGGCCGGGCGGCCAGCTGCGAACCTGCTCCAGGGTGCGCTCGGCGACACCAACCGTGTCGTTATCCATGCCAAAAATGAATGAAGTGATGGCGTAGACGTTGCGCCGGGCAAGGCGTTCCAAGACGGCCGCATACTCGCCGGGTTTGTTGAAACCTTTATTTACATCTTTCAGGTTGGCTGGGTCGATGGATTCCATGCCGATGAATATCCACTTGCCGCCAGAAGCAGCAATGAGATCCACCAGTTCTTCGTCGCGCAAGAGGTTGGCGCTGATCTGCGCGACCCAATGGACTTGCGCTTTGGCCCCGATGATGTCGCGCAATAATGACTTCGTTCGTTTGACGTTGATCGCGAAGTTGTCATCGATGAAAAAAACCGCGATCTGCCCTTTTTCTTTGCGGGCACGCGCCTTCAGCATCAAGAGTTCATTCACCACGCTCTCGTTGGTGCGGAAGCGAATGGAATCGCCGAAAAACCCGGTCACGGTGCAGAACTCGCAGCCGTAGGGGCAGCCCCGGCCCGATTCCACCGGGACGATACGAAAAGTTCCCCAGCCCTCGCCTACGCGATCCAGCATCGGTTTGAAGAACGTTGGCACGAGATTGAATTGCTCAAGATCGATCGAATCCCAGGGGATCGCTGGATATTCCTTGAGAGATGGCTTCTTTTGTTTACCCTCCGCGTCGACGGGCGCGTAAATTTCCTTCAGTTCTCCTCGCGCGGCGTCGTTCACAATCTGCGGCCAAGTCTCATCCGCTTCGCCCAGAGCGACAGCATCGGCATGGCGCGGACCGCCATCGCGACCGAGAGCCTCATCGGCTTCTTCGGTCACGTGGGGACCGCCCATCACAACGGGGACACCCGCAGCGCGAATGGCGTCGGCCATGCGATATGCCTTGGCAATCATGCGGGTCATCGCACCGATGCCAACCAGTCCAATGTTCTGCTCCCTCACATACTTCGCGATCCCGGCTTCATCCATGGGTTGGGCGTTGCCGTCGATCAGAAAAACTTCGTGCTCGGGTGGTGTCAGGGATTGCAACAGGAACATCCAGAGATGAGGCATGAAGTTGCGAGTGACACCGTTGTCAGGATTGTAAAGAAGAATTCTCATGGGTCCCCAGTCTGGAATCGTTTCCACAGACTTCCCTGCCGCACGGAGGGGGCATGAGATGCCGGGAGGCCCCTGAGCCTTGCGTTGCCTCAATAAATCAAATTAGGCTGATTGTACACCGGAATCGTGGACCACCGGGGAATACCGGTTTCAAAACTAATCGGCAGGGATTTATTCGCGATTTCGCGCTAAGCACTGTTTGCTCAGAAGCGGCACACGGGAGGGCGCAAGTTCAAAACGCAAAGCGCCCGCCGCGAAATGAACTCGTCACCAATGCACAGCCAACGACGACTCGCACGCGGTACTCAGTAGCTCATTACTCAGACTCGTGCCTACTGCACGTCCACTACTCTTCCGTTGAGGAAGGTCACTTTCAGATCTTTGTAGACGTAGATCTGCTTCGGACCCAGATTCACGACCTTCGCGGGCTGGCCCAGTGTGCCCTGTACCTGATCGAGGGTCATCCCCATCTGAATGGTTTCGGGTTGTTGCGCCTGCGCCTGCTGTTGCTGGCCGGCCTGTTGCTGGCCGCCCTGCTGCTGTCCACCCTGATCCTGTCCGCCCTGCTGTTGATCGCCCTGTCCCTGTTGCGAGTCGTCGCTGATCGAGAGCAACTGCCCAATCGTGTCTTCCACGTCGCCCGCGCTGGCTTTAGCGAGAGATCCCTTCGGAAACTGGAACTCGACACTGGCCTTGTTCCACGTTGGTGGATCGGTGTTGTTGCACGTATCACACTCAATGATCCCCATCACGACGAGGTCCTTGTCCGCTTTCACCTCGATCTTCGTGGGATACACCTTGTCCCCTTTTCGGAACAGATGGGTGGCCTGCCCCTCCGATTGTGTTTGTGAGAAATGGCCGAACAGGCGCTTGCGTGCTTCCGTCATGGCGGCATTCGGGCCATGTACTGTCCCGTTCTCGTATTTGCTAGTCAGGACGGTCTTGTCGGAATACGGCACTCCCATAATTCCGCCCTTCTGAACCGCCAGAAGCGTGCCCTCTTCGACGACGGAATATCCACCGGTATCTGATCCCATCTTCACCAACTTGTACTGTGCTGCCAGTTGCTCCTCCAAGGTGGGAGCCTGAGCCTGAATAATCGAAGGGGCAAGCAACGCGATCAGCGTCGCAGCGATTGCCGCAACCGCAGCACGAGAAATGAGCGTCCAAAATCTGCGCATGGGAAAACCTCCTGAAGATACTGAGCGGTGCACTGGCGCACCGGAACTTTGTAATGGAGGAGCATCCGTCTCCAGAGGCTCCTCTTTCGAATCGAACGAACTTACTGTGAGCCGCCGCCACCGTTTGACGCTGCCTCCTGCTTCACCTCGGCCTCGGCCTGATCAGCAGTTTGCTGCTGCTCATCGAGAGACTTTTCGGCACTCTTGTCCGGGGGAGGAGCAGGAACATCTCCGTTCACCGTGCTCGTGTCCGGCGCCTTCGGCAGTCCACCGGTGCCATTCTTCTTGGCTAGCTCTCCCATGCCGTCTTTGACTTGTTCGCGGAAGTGGTTATACATCTCCTGCAGATCATCGGTGGAAACTGGACCTTCCGACCCAACGGCGCAATCCGATTTTGAACTGGCAACGACCTTCACACTCACGTTGCCGTCATCGTCAGGAGTTTCTGAAGTTCGGGTGATGACGTCGCCCTGCGACAAGGCACATTCATCGCCGCTCTCCGGCACAAGACTCAGGTCGGAGGAAACCACGAACGTGCGGAAGTTGGGATCGAGCGCTGGTGGAGATTCCTTCGACTCCGCCGGTTGTCCGCCGCCGGATGCGCCACTGCTTCCGGACTTGCCGGCTTCGGCCTGTTCCGCCGCGAGTATCGCCTTCACCTCTTCGGCGAGTTCTTTTTTGACTTCATCGCTCATCGCTGGCTTGGGATCAGGAGGAGCAATGGGATTCATGCTCGCGACCAGAGTGCCGTTGAGGTTGTAGGGCGACATCCAGTTGTCGGCAGCCTGTGCCTCATATGCGGCCTGAAGCGTGGCCGCGATCATAAAATCAGTCAGCCAGAATGCGGCAGAGGGATATACCGGGTAAGGCGCGTAGTACGGACCGTAGTATCCGTACCAGGGCTGCGCCCCCCAACCCCATCCGTAGTACACTGGCGCGGGCCACGGATTGTAGGCCCATCCGTAGTACACGGGGTGGTAATAATACGCAGGATAGTAGCCGTAGTAGGGTCGTCCACCGTAGTAATAGCCTCGATAGACGCCGGTACGGTACACACCGTGATAGTAGTAGGTGCGCGAATAATATGAATGGCCGCCGCGCACCACGTACGCGCGCTGCACATAGCCGCCACGGTGACCCACGCTCACCACACGCACGCCATTATGCGTGCTTACTACCGTCCGGCCACCATGCATTCCGTGTTCGATATGCATGCCGTTCCGGTTGATGGAGCGAATCTGTCCATTCGGGCGAATGTGCGCCGTGCCACCTCCGCGTAATGAAACCTGACGCCCAGGAGGCGTGTGATTCGCCATACGCCCGCCATTGTTTGCGTTGGGTCCGCGCCCCATGTTGTTATTCCCGCGTGCAGTGTTGCCGGCGTTGCCCATCCCGCTGCGCCCGTTATTCCCGCCGTGAGCGGAATTGTTCATTCCACCGCGGTTATTGTTCACCCCATTGCCGGCGTGGCCAGCCGTGTTGGTACCGCCGCGCCCCATGTTGTTGTTCGTCGAGCGGTTCATGTTGCCGTTGTTCGGGTGCCCCATGTTGCTGTTGCCTCGATTTGCCGGAGCATTGGAATGCTGCTGAGGCGCCGAGTTGTGTGCCGGGGCGCTGGCGTGCGGGGCCGGAGCACTTTTCGGTGGATTGTTTTCTTTGTGTTGGGCGACTGCAACCAGAGAAACCGAAAGCAGCGTTGCAAAAATCAACATTCGTGCGCCGGTTTCAAACGATGCGTGGCTATGCAACTTCATTGGACGCTCCTCGCGTTCAAATTCACAGCAATCGGAATACCTGCATGCGCACGTCGCCGCGCGCCAGGAAACGATCGCTAAATTGTTCAGGGGCCCAGGAAACCAGGAAGATTCGCAAAACGCCAGTTGGGACATCCGCATTGCCAACCGTCAGCGCCTGCGGCGAAACACGTTATCAAAACCCGCGCAGCGGTGCAATCGTTTTCTGATTCCGAATGCATGCAGAATACGAATTCGAGGATTCCTCTCTTTCTTCCGCTGCGCTAATCTATTTCGTCAGTTATTGGAGGAACGCTTGCGCTATCTGGATCGTCTGCAGCCTTTGGCCTTGCTGGTGATGCGTTTGACACTAGGCAGCATCATGACCGTCCACGGCTACCACAAAGTGTTTGGCGGATTACAGCATTTCGCCCATATGGTGGGCGGCATGGGACTCCCGCAGTGGCTCGGGTACGTCGCGGCGTTTACGGAACTGCTTGGGGGTTTGCTGATCCTCACGGGCTTTTTCACACGGGCGGCGGCGTTCGCAATTTGCATCGATCTCTCAGTGGCGATCTGGAAGGTGCATCTGCACAATGGGATGATGGGGTCGCCGGATCACCCGGGACTTGAGTTACCACTGGCCGCAGCAACGATTGCGTTCGCGCTGATATTTTTCGGCGCTGGTCCGATCGCGATCGATCACGTGCTGCGCGGCGGAGGCAGTTCCTTCGGCCGTTGAAAATGATCTGCGACGCAATGGGTGAAACTTTTCTGCTGTGTGCGGGTTCCCTTGGTAAGCAGCAATCGCGACAAAAGCCGCGTCAAACCTGCGGGCATCACTAGAGCTTGCCCTGCTTATTTGAAACCTGTTCTCGCTAGGAATTAATATGGACGTTCGCGGATCGCTCTTACATCCAAACTATTTCGTACCAGCATCTTAACCGCCAAGCAACAAACATCACAGGAGGTTACCTTGAGAAAGTTCGCGTTCTTCGCAACCTCTGTTGCGGTTCTTGCTTTCGCCAGCCTTGCCTCGGGCCAGCAGGGCGATGCGTACATCGGGGGCGGAACGTTGCTTTCCTCCTCACCATCCTTCCAGTCACCGGTCCCTGGCACGAACTGCGGCACGAATTCCAGTGGCGGTGTGCTTTGCCCTGAGAAGGGGGGCACGTACCTGAATCTTGGCGCGGATGTCATTTTCAAAAACCGAGTCGGGGCAGCTTTCGATGTGAACTGGAAAGCCAGCCAGGGAGAGATTGGCGGACCTGGAGGTCAGCCTTACCGCCCGCTTCTGTTCACTTTTAACGGCGTGTTTCAGCCTCGGATCACCAAGACGGTTGGGGCGGATCTGTTCGGCGGGATCGGATGGCAGACGACCCGTTTCTACGGCTACCAACCGACAGGCAACTGCGTTTACTTCGGCGCGTGCTACAACAGCTCCAATCATTTCCTCGTCGATATCGGCGGCGGCATTCGCTATTACTTTTGGGGGCACGTGTTCGTTCGCCCAGAGGTGCGTTTCTTCCATATCTTGAACAACAACTCGACCTCCGGCATCTCGGGTATCGGGTTCAGTTCCAACAACGTCATTCGCGTCGGCGCGTCCATTGGATATACCATCGGGCCAGACTAGAAAATCGGAGATCGCAATCCGAGTCTGTGCGCCTCTATGGACTCTGGCGATGAGAAGTTTGGTGTTGATGCCGTGACGCCGCAAGGATCATAGAGGGCAACAGAAGTGAAAATCTCGCTCCCAGGGGGAATGGTTGAGAAAGTTCTTGTCGCTTGAGTTTTTATTCAGTTTCTTGTTTTTTGCTGGCTTCGCGCACGCACAACAAACGGATTTTGCCGTCGGAGGCAGCACGCTCTGGTCCTCGAAGAACAACGATGCGTCCCAAGCCTATCTTCCGCCTCCGGAAAAGTCCGGCGTGCTTCCCAGCTTTACTTTCCAGCATCTGAATGAACGAAACATCGGGATCGCACTGGAGGGAGCGTTCCGCTACCATCAAGGCGTCTACAACGGTTACCAGTACTATCGGCCGATGTTTTTCGATGCCAACCTGGTTTACTCCACTCGGATGAGAGCCAAGACTCACGCCGATTTTATGGGCGGCGCAGGCGTAGAAAGCTTGCTCTTTTACGAGCATGGCATCTGCGTCGGGAATAACGGGTGCCGCGCCTACGTCAACAGCAATCACTTCCTGCTACATGGTGGATTTGGCATCCGCTACTATGCTTTCCGGAATATCTTCATACGCCCCGAGGTGCACTACTACTTCATTCCGAATAATTTCCAGTTCCACTCCGACAACGTGTTTCGACTGGGAGCCTCCATCGGGTACACCTTCGGCGCTCACTAAGTTCCATCCATCAAAACAAAACGGCAGCGTCAGAAGACGCTGCCGTTTTTTCTTTTTATTCTAAATCTGCCTACTTCATCGACTCGCACATCTCGGCTTCGTGAATTGCCTGGTCGAGGTGCTCAATGGCCTTTACGCGGTGCCCCTCAAAATCGTGAGCAGCTGTTTCCAAGTGATGCTTGGCGTTGCGCATGGCTTCCAGCGCTTCGTGGATGTGCGGATGAGGTTCCGGCATGGCTGCTGGCGGGGTGACTGGTGGAGCCCCGACGACTGGAGGCGCGGGCGGGTTCGGTCCGGCTGCCGCGGCCGGGAAAGCCAGCGCGAAAAGAACTGTTGCCATGATCAGCACGCTCAAAACAGCAATCTTCTTCATACTTCCTCCTCGTCCGAATTCCGGCTCGGACTCGCCGAATTTTTCTTTTCCAGTGGAGCGCTTACCCCAGAAACAATCTGACCCGTGCAATATTGGTGCTCAGTATAGCGGCTGATAGGGAGATAGATGTTACAGAGGCGTTACTGGGAAGATGCTGCCTTTTGCCGGCCGCGCCACCACAGAATCGCAACAATCAACAGCACCACCAGTCCGATCGCCACATCAAATCGCTTGACGCCGGACTGCAGATGCTCCCAATGGCGCCCAAAGAAATATCCGACGCTGGAGATGACCGTAACCCAGAGGGCAGCACCGAGAAAATTGAAAAGTAGGAATTTACGCCACGACATTCGCAGAACCCCGGCGAGCGGACCAGCGATGATGCGCATGCCGAACACAAAACGCGCGAAGAAAACTGTAACGGCTCCATACCGGGCAAAGAGTTGTTCGCCCCGGAGCAGCGTCGCCTTCTGAATGCGAAAGATTTTCTGATAACGCTCGAGCAGCGGACGCCCACCGTGATATCCGAGCGCGAAACCAAGATTGTCGCCCAGAGTGGCCGCGACTGTGCCGACCAGAATGATCCATGCCAACTGCAACTCATGCTGTGAGTAAGCAAGGAAACTGGCAAGCAGAAGGATGGTTTCGCCCGGCACAGGAACACCAGTATTTTCCAGCAGCAGCGCAGCACCCACGGCCCAATATCCATAATGGACGATGGCATCGCGGAGAAGGTCGAGAAAGGATTGGGTCATAGCCATCAGGGATCAGGGGCCGGGCGTTCGTAGCCCGGAATGGTCCGCCGAACAAATCAGATTTGCAGTCTCCTTCTGCCCTCGCAAATAGACCGCGGAACCCTAGTTTTTCGTTAGAAACTGAATCAACGCCCGATTGAAGTCATGCGGACATTCTTCGTAAGGCAAATGCCCGATCCCTGGGAAAACGATCTTTTCGACATTGGAAAAGTGCTGCGCCAAAGGCTCGATGGATGAGGAATATACCGCTGGATCTTTGCTCCCCCAGATCAACAGTGTTGGGACATTCCGAATTTTTGGCAGTATCACTTCCAGTTCGCGAAGGTCTGCAGTCCACGTACGCACAATGCTTAGAGCGTGTTCAAACAATCCGGGAACCGAAAGGGGTGCCTGATAGCCTTCGAGGCTGCCCGCGGGAATTTTGGCGCGCTCCCCGTAAAGTCGGGCATGGCAGTAAGGAAAAAGGGACGGAACGCGGCTGGTAACAAGGCGGAACCCGGCCGCTCCGAAAGCCGTTCCCATGAAGGGCGCCAGGCGTTTGCCATGCGGAGAATAAGGATTCACTGGGGCCACCAGGATCAACTTCTGCAGCCTGGCTTTAGCGCCGGCGAGTGATTCGGCCGCAGCACACATGGCAACGGCGCCACCGCGCGACGTGCCGAGCAGATCGAATGAAGAAATTTTCTGTCTCTCAACAAAGTTCAAAACTCGAAGCGCGGTCGCCCGCATCGAATGGTCCACCAGCGGACGATCCGAGAACCCTGCTCCCAGCAGGTCGGGCGCGTATACCGTGCGATATGGCGCTAATGCCGGCATTGTGTAACGCCACGAGAAGGAATACCCCATTAAGCCATGTAGCAGGATGAGAGCGGGACCGGATCCTGCGCGCAGATAGCGCATGCGCGCACTCTGCATCTCGATCCAACACTCTTCAACGCCCTCGGGAAGGGCGGGAACCGCAGGCGTAGCCGCTTTGTAAACCTTGCTCACGGGCTCGTCCTGGCGTCCAAATTCTTCCTGCTACGAGGACAACTATTTCCTTCGCACCGCATTCTATGTATGTGAAACAACGCCTCTGTCGCTTCACTTTTGGGGAGCTTCGGCTCCCCACTTTTTTCGGCCTCCGGCTCTCGCTTTCCGGAAGGATTCGCGCTCCGCGCACGCTTTAGATACTCGTTCCTCAGTTGCTAAGCCGCTGCTTTCTTCCTTTTGCTGAGCAACTTCTTCAGAACACGGATTCCTTTATCGACATGCTTTTCTTCCATTAGGAACGGAGGCAGGAAACGCACCACGGTGTCCTGGGTGCTGTTGAAGAGCACTCCTTCGGCGAGCGCGGCATCCACGATCGGTCGCGCTGGAATCTCCAACTGAATGCCTTGAATGAAGCCGCGGCCCCGGACTCCGACAGCTGCCGACTTCTTCTCGACCACCTCTTTCAACTGTTGCTGCAGGTAGGCGCCGACTTTGTTGACGTTCTCGAGCAACTTTTCCTCTTCGAGGATCGCGAGATATTCGAGAGCCACGCGGCAGGCTAGCGGCCCGCCGCCGAAAGTCGTTCCATGCTGTCCAAACGAAATTGCAGTTGCGAACTCTTCTTTCGCGATAAATGCACCGAGGGGTAAACCCGCGGCGATCGGCTTCGCAATAGCAACGATGTCGGGAGTGACGCCGAAACTCTGGAAGGCAAAGAGCGTTCCAGTGCGACCGAGCCCGCATTGAATCTCGTCAAAGATGAGGGCTGCCTTGTGCTTGTCGGCCAGAGCGCGGCATTCGCGCAGGAATTCGACGGAGCACTCATAGATGCCGCCTTCGCCAAAAATCGGCTCCAGCACGATCGCGCAGGTATTGTCGTTGACGGCGTTGCGCAGACTCTCTAAATCGTTCTGCTTCACGAAGGTGACATCTTCGAGCAGCGGCTCGAAACCTTTGCGATGCTTGTCCTGGCCGGTAAGCGAAAGCGCGCCGAAGGTGCGCCCGTGATAAGAGCCTTCGAGTCCAACGAGTTTGCATTTGGCCGTGCCGCCGACGCGGTGTCCCGCCAATCGCGCCAGCTTGATCGAGCCTTCGATGGCTTCGGTGCCGCTGTTCGAGAAGAACGCGCGGTTCAATCCCGAAAGCGTGCACAACTTCTCCGCCAATGGTCCCTGATACTCGTGATAGTAGAGATTTGACACGTGGATCAGCTTCGCCGCCTGCTCGCGAATTGTTTTCACGATCCGCGGGTGCGCGTGGCCCAGCGCATTGACACCGAGGCCGGACACGAAATCCAGATAGCGCTTGCCATCGATGTCGTAGAGAAACACTCCTTTGCCGCGTTGTAATGCGACGGGATATCGGTTGTAGGTCTGCAGCAGATACTGCCGCTCACGATCTGCGATTTGTTCGAAGGTATTCATAAGGGACAGTCGATTTTACCGGAAGCAGCGGTCACCGTGAGGCAACTTCCGAGCGCGGCTACGGCGACTCGAAGAATCTATTGATCGCGCGCTCGACCGGTGTATGGTAGTCCTTCGAAAAATCATCAATTCTGCGAGAAGGAGGAAACATGGAGTTTGTAATGTTTGAAGATGTGGACGGGATGGAAGTTTTCGTCAACCCCGAGCACGTGATTTGGGTCCGAGAATATCCGAACCAAACAACGGTTATCAGTTGCGGACACGAGGACAAGTTTGCGGTGCGTCTCGCCCCAGCGCACGCGGTGGCAGCATTGGGCAAGACGGTGCGGTGAATCGAGGAGGGCACGAGTTCAGCCGGCGATCGCGACCAGTTCCACCGGGACCAATTTGCCTGCGTAAATGGCTCCGTTCACGTTCTTCAGCATGAGAGGAGCATGCTCTCCCATGAGAAGGTGCACTCCGAGGATCTCCCGCGCTCCCGCCGCGGCCTGCGCGCGCATTTTCTCCATGAACTCGATCGATACCTGGCGCCGGTCGCGCACATGTTCCACTCGCAATCCCGCTGCTGCAAGAGCGTACCTGTACTCCTCCACGGTCGCGACGAAACTCGTATGCGGCTGTGTAGCCCAGGGCACGGGGAATTCTAAGGGATGATCTCCGACACGCATGATGTCGAAGATGGCAAAGCGTGCACCTGGCTTTAATACACGGGCCACTTCACGGAACAATCGTGGCTTGTCCTCGATGTTCATCCCCACGTGAATCATGTACCCACCGTCGAAGGTGCCCGAAGCAAATGGCATCTCAAGCGCGCTGCCTTGCCGGAACTTTGCCTTTCCGTCGAGATTGAGTTTTCGCGTCAGACTCTCGGCTGTGAGTACAAACTCTTCCGTGAGATCGATTCCAGTAACGTCGCATCCATGTTCGGCGAAGTAGCGGGCTGGGCCTCCGACGCCGGAGCCCACATCCAGCAAATGCATTCCCGGACGTAGAGCCATGAAACCAGAAAGTTCCTCGACGGCCTCGCGGCCTCCGAGATGCAAATTATCGAGCGGCGCGAGATCCGCCGAACTCAATTGGTCCGTATTCCTTCCGGCATTTTGCAATGCTCGAAGGATCGTTTCTTCCAGCATGCCGCGCGTGTAGTGCTCCGCTATGTGTTGATCAGGGTTCATGGATCCCCCAGAAGAATCAGGCCGGTACAGAAGTTGTCCATAGCTTACCTCACAAACGCACGGCCCCGCATTCAGGAGCCTCAACTACATTGATTTCCCGGTCTCCTCTCAGGCCAACCATCTATTTACGATTTCCGCGGGCGTTGCATCATACGCTTGCGCTTCGATTCCACTAGCGCAGCGTTATCTATGAAAACTGCCTGGCAGCTCGGGACTGTGTTGGTCTTGTCTGGATGCCTGACATATTGCGTTGGGCAAGCGTCGACCGACATCGAATCTCCGCAGCACAAGGCCTGGGACCTGCTTCAGAACGCGGCCACTTCAAAGCAGACGATTGAGCGAACCGACGGCATTCGCGCGCTGGGTTTGCTGCGTGACAATACTCGCGCCCGACAGATGGCGGAAGACTCGCTGAAGGATCCCAAACCGGAAGTGCGCACCGCCGCTGCGACAGCACTGGGACAGATGCACGCCACCGAGTCGGTCCCCAAGCTGCAGCAAGTGCTCGCAGATCCGAAAATTCCAGTTGTCATGGCCGCGGCCAACTCCCTGCGCGAACTTCAAGACATCGCGCCCGCATATGAGGTCTACTACGACCTGTTGGTGGGAGAGCGCAAAACGGGCGACGGCCTGATCGCGCAGCAAATCGCCACTCTCAAGAATCCAAGAGAATTGGCGAAGATCGGCTTTTCAGAAGGGATTGGCTACGTTCCCTTCGCCGGAATGGGCTGGGACGCATGGCGCACCATTCACAAGCAAGATCCCAACCCGGTACGTGCGGTAGCAGCTACGTTTCTGGCGAACGATCCTGATCCCGCCTCCGCCCGTGCTCTCGTCAAAGCAACTGATGACAAGAATTGGGTTGTGCGAGCCGCCGCAATCGAGGCAATCGCGCAGCGTGGGGATCCATCGTTGATGCTCAAAGTTGAACGAAAATTCACGGATCGGAACCCGAAAGTTCGCTACAGCGCTGCCGCCGCCGTTCTGCGCCTGAGTGCAATCGAACAGAACCGGAAAGCGGAGAACAAACTGGCGACGCGGTAAACCATTCAACTCCTTGGCACTATCACCGTTTATTTAAGTGGAACAAAACCGACACGCCGGATAACTCCACAGCCAGATTTCGCGTCGAATAGTGGAATGGGGCGAGCTTTCCTAGGGATGAGGTTAGGACTGGTGTCTAGTGCTGCACGATGGAAGAAGCGGCTTTTTTCGGCTGGTTCAACTGTTTTGATAGTTTCCCTTCTTGCTTGCTCGGCCGCCGTGGCGCAACAGAGTTCTGGCATGCTCGCGGACAACGGCAGTCTCCCCGACGCACCCCAACCCTCGCAGGTCAATTCCCCTTCGCAGTTAAACGACCCGCAACAAACTGGGGATGGCACGATCAGCGGGACCGTCCTGGATGTCAATCAAGACGTGGTGCAGGGCGCGCAGGTGACGCTCCTCAGGCCTTCAGGTTCGACCGTGCGCACGATTCAATCCGGCAGTGACGGACAGTTCGTGTTCACAGGAGTAGCGCCGCAGCTCTACAAATTGACCGTCACTGCGCCCGGCATGAAGACTTACACGTCTGCGGAAATTCCAGTGGCGTCAGGTGAAGCACAGATTGTGCCCCCGATTACGTTGGCCGTTTCGGGCGGCGCAACCAGCGTGACCGTGAACGGGAACAAGGAGGTACTGTCGAAGCAGCAGGAGCAAATCGCAGTGCATCAGCGCATCGTTGGCGTCATCCCAAACTTCTATAGCGCCTACGACTGGAACGCGCCGCCAATGCTCGCGAAACAGAAAATTCAGCTTGGCCTTCGTTCGGTGCTCGATCCAGTTTCATTTCTGAGCGTTGCGGGAATCGCAGGTGCCGAACAGTATGAAAATATCTTTCCATCGTACGGCAGCGGATTCGAAGGGTACGGGAAGCGCTTCAGCGCGGCCCTGGCGAATCACGTCTCGAGCACGATGCTGGGTCGCGCGGTATTTCCTGCAATCTTCCACCAGGACCCCCGCTACTTCTACAAGGGCAAAGGCAGTATCGGATCTCGCACACTCTATGCGATCTCTTCGGCGGTCATCGCCCGAGGCGACGATGGACGATGGAAGCCGAACTACTCGCGCGTCCTCGGAAATTTCTCGGCCGCGGCGATTTCAAACTTGTACTATCCTGCCGCCGATCGCGGAGGCTCGCTGGTTCTGCTCAACGGCCTTGCGGCCACGGGCGGAGATGCATTCGCCAACCTCATCCGCGAGTTCATTCTGAAACGCTTCACCTCGCACGTTCCGCAAGGGGCCGACGGCCAACCGTAGAATCTTCTCAGCTCGCCTAAGCCGCGGCTGGCTGCCGATCTTCATTTGCTACCATGAAATGCGCTTTGGCAAGCGCAAGTTCACAGCATGACGCATCTCTCGGCAACTACACTCTCCGATGCCCGCATTATCGCGGCGTACCTCATCTTTTTTGCCAGCTATCTAGTCTTTGCTCTAGGAAAGTTTCCCGGGCTGAAGATCGATCGTCCGGGTGCAGCCATCATCGGCGCGGTTGCCATGGTCGCATTCCGAATTGTGCAACCCTCCGACGCGCTCCGTTTCATCGACTTTCCCACATTAGTTCTGCTGTTCTCGATGATGCTGATTGTGGGCACGCTGCATCTCGTCGGATTCTTCGAGTGGAACGTCGAGATGGTACTCCGGAGGTTGAAGCCTACGCGACTCTTGCCCGCCGTGGTCTTCACCTCGGGCCTGCTCTCGGCATTCTTCGTCAACGACATTGTCTGTCTTGTGATGGTGCCCTTTGTGCTGAGCATTACGCGCCGACTGCGGCTGCAGCCGACGCCATACCTGCTCGCCGTGGCCACTGCCTCGAATATAGGCAGCGTCGCGACCATCACCGGAAATCCTCAGAACATGCTGATCGGCTCGTTCTCCCATCTCAGTTACCGGGATTTCCTGCTGCACCTCGGTCCTGTCGCGGTTGTGGGATTGTTTCTCGATTGGCTGGTGTTGCACTGGCTGCACATTCGGAAACTTCAGGAACAGCAAGAGGTAAAAGATGGGATCCCACTGCCGGCACTGGATCTTTCGCGCCTAGGCAAGCCGGTCGTCGTAGTATCCGCAGTCGTGATTGCATTCTTCGCCGGTGTGCCTCCCGCGATGGCAGCTGCGTTGGGCGCGGCGGCGTTGCTCATCAGTCGCACGCTGGAACCGCGCAAGCTCTATGGCGAAGTCGATTGGAGTTTGCTGGTATTTTTCGTCGGGTTATTTCTGATTGTCGGCGGAGCCGAGAACGCCGGAATCGTGAGACAGTTCCTCAGCATTGCGGAGCACTGGAATCTGCACCAACTGGGCGTGTTCACAACGGCGGTGGCATTGCTCAGTAATGTCGTCAGCAACGTGCCGGCTGTGATGCTTTTGAAATCTCTCGTGCCGAGTTTTTCGAATCCGCATACCGCTTGGCTAGTGCTGGCAATGGCTTCAACTCTCGCGGGAAATCTTACGATCACTGGAAGCATCGCGAACATCATCGTGGTCGAAAGCGCGAAGCCCGACACGACGATCGGCTTCTGGGAGTATTTCCGCGTGGGGCTTCCGATCACTGTAATGACATTGATTTTGGGATGGGCCTGGTTGTTGTGGGTTGGATGAATTGCGGCTTCGTGGAGACAATCAGTAAAGTGGTTTTTCGCCTTCCGGACGCGTCTTCCATCGCCGGTGTACCCATAGCCACTGATCGGGATAGCGCCGCACGTAGTCTTCGATCACTTTGGTAAACATCTGTGTGTTCGCAACGATGTCGGCTTCGAGCTCGCCGGTGCGGACCAACTCGAGCGCCGGATCGAAGCGCAGACGGTACTTGCCGATACTCTCATCCCAGATGGTGAATCCCGGAACGACGGCGGCATCCGTGCGCAGGGCGATGCGCGCCAGGCCGCTCGCCGTACATGCTTTTATTCCGAAGAAATCCACGAAGACTCCTTGCGGAGGAGTCATGTTCGTGTCCATCAGGATTCCGACAGTCTCGCCCGCTTTCATCGCGGCCAGCAAGCCGCGTACAAAATCGTCCTTGGGCACCACCTTGTTGCCGTGCATGGTGCGGTATTGCTGCAGCATGCGGTCGAGGTAAGGATTGTCCATTGGCCGCATGACGATGTTTACGGGATGTCCGTGCAGCGAGTGCGCGAAGGCCGAGAGCTCCCATCCGCCGAAGTGTGCGGTCACGAACAGCACGCCCTTGCCGCGGGCATAGGCGCGCTCATAGTTTTCCAGGCCATCGTAGATGACGACCTCGTCAATGTTCACCGGCGTGTAGCGCGGAAATTGACACAGCTCGGCGAGCTGGCGGCCTAGAGAAGTGAAGACACCGCGCAGGATTTTCTTGCGATCGGCGTCAGTTTTTTCGGGATAGACCATCTGCAGATTGCGCATGCCGACCTGGCGCAATTTGAAATGAAAGAGGTAGACGAGCTGTCCGATGCCGATGGCGAACGCGCGGGCGAGCGAACGCGGCAGAATGCCCATGATTTTCAGGAACGGCCACGCCGCCGCGTATTCAAGTTTCCGCCGCATGAGGAAGGGAAACTTTAACATGCGGAGAGGAGGGCTTTGAGTCTTGACGCCCCGTTACGTCGGTCATAACGCGGCGCTTCGGAATTTCGCTAAACTGAGCCCGGGGAACAGATGAATCGCCTTCTGAGCATCCTCCTCAAGCCGCACTGGGTTTTCATCTTGCCCTTGCTGCACTTAGCTGGATGCATTGCGACTGCAGTCACAGGACTCGAGTGGTTGCCAGTAATCCTTAGTGAATTTCCAGCAGGAATTTTCCTGATGATAGCCGCGTGGCGTCTCGGTCACCCCTTATTTTGGTTTGGGGTTCTCGGGACCCTGTGGTGGTGTTGGCTAAGCAGGAAATTTTTCGAATATCTATCGAGGCCAAGCTGACTCCGCAGAGCAAGACTGACGTAACCTCGCAGATGCAATCGTCGCTATTTTACGAGCAGAGTCCGTTACTTGGCCGCTTCCTGCGCCCACTTCGCCAGCGTCGTCAGGAATCCGTTCGCGGCTGCCGGAGGTTCCACTTCCCCGCTTAAAGACGCCTTGGACGTCACCATGTGTCCGTAGAATTCGCGCGTCGACTTCTTGTCAAAGTTGACCCTCGCACCATTCAAACTAACGCCCGCGAAAACTCCCCGCGCCCGCGAATAGGTCAGTACTTGAGCGCGCATCTTCCAGTCGGTGTTGCCTTCGGCATGGCGTCCCACAGGGCCCGCCGCAACCGACGCGTCCGCGCCCAAGGCAAACTGGCTTGACAGCAGGTGCTGCATACCGTCGTTGTTCATAATCAGCATGACAAGGTCGACGGCCTGGCCACCGATCTGGAATCCGAAGCTGCCGCCTGCAATGGTGAAGAACGCCGGCGAACTCCAGCCCTTGGGCGTACGGCAACTGGCAATGCCACGGCCGTATTTTCCTCCGAAAATGAAGCCGCCCTTCAGCATGGATGGCACGACTGCGACGCACTCTGCCTTGCTCAAGACTTCTGCAGGAATACCGGAATCCGGAGCCGACTGGATCTCATTCAACACATCGGCCGAGGCCTGCACGCGATCTGCAGCCTTCGAATCTTTCTGTTGGTCTTCAGCGGCAAACGAGAATCCGCTCACGCACACAAGAAGGCACACCACCACAAGTTTTTTCATGGTCCTCACCACAAAAGTTCTCACCACAAAATTCTTTCGGGATCTGTTATTTCGATTCTAAATGAATGTGCTTTCGTTGCATGGCGCAGGGGTGACTCGGCTGATGCGCGGAATTACCGATTTACGAAAAGACTTAGGGACTTACGACGCAATTGCTGGGGTTTGGAGGAAGGCAGGCACCCTGGGACAAAAAAATGCGGGGCTGAAAGCAGTGACCCTAATCGCCACTCTCAACCCCGTCTCCCAGGTTCTGTGGTAGGTGAAGCGAGTATGCGTTAGGTGTGTAGAACTGCCAAGATTACGAAGGTAAGTGAACTCTAGTTACGCATGTTGCGAGCGGTGGGCTGCAAGCAGTGAGCCACCAGGTTCGGTTTTTGCTCAGCGCTTGCAGCTCGCCGCTCCCAAGCCGGCGAATCATCCCAGACGACGGCCTATTTCGTTGTGACCAGCGAATGTGTAATCGCGTGCACGGAAAGTGCGATGCGGTTCTGCACGCCCACTTTGCGCATCAACTTGGCCACGTGCGCTTTCACGGTGCGCTCTTCAATTCCCAGCTGAGATCCGATTTCTTTGTTGGAGCGGCCCGCGACCAGCATTTCCAGAACTTCTTTTTCGCGATCGGTGAATGTAACGCGGCCCGCGGGGAAGATACGGCCGGGAGCGGACGATACCCGCTCGATGAACATGGAAAGCACGCGCCGGGGAGCCCACACCGAACCTTGGTTCACCACGCGTATTGCCTGCGCGAATTCAGCGGGAGTTGCGGCCTCATCCACATAGCCCTTGGCGCCGGAAGCAATCGCTTTGAGGATGGTTTCTTCATCAATGCCCGAGCCGGTTACGATGATCCGAAGATCCGGACGCGTCGCCTTCAGGCTGGCCATTACGTCGAAAAGGTTTTGTCCGGAACGGTTGCCGAGCAGGATGAGATCGATGCCCTGCAGCGTGGCGATCTCCGGCAGCGCCGCCGAGACGAGTTCGAACTCGGGCTCGGCATCAAACAACGCCCGGAATCCAACGAACCGCAAAGGATCGCTTTCCACCACCGCGATTTTGATCACTGGTTTTCTGGCGACTGCTGCTTTCATAGTTTTCCCTATGGGCCTAGATTCTTTTACTCAGCATAGTAATAATTCGTCTCGATGCAAAGAGAAGGTGACCGAAGGGAAATTACGGGAGTAACATGAGTTTTGCGTGCCTTTTCACCACGGAGTCACGGAGAAACCGCTATCACGACTTTCCATCAATTCTCCGTGTCTCGGTGCCTCCGTGGTGGATTGGTCTTCCACAAACCGGTACAAAGGGAGCCTGAATGAAGGGATTTGCACTGCTTATTTCTGTTTTCTTAGTCACATTTGCCGCATCCTCGTTCGCCCAACTACCCGCCGATTATTCGCGTCCGGAACAGAACGTGCCCGGCACACCGCTCTCCAGCTACACGCCGAAGTACAAGGGCGATCCATCGCGTTCGGATTCAGAGTTTGACGCGCTTGCCTACATGCGTGTCGTGATTCGCGCGGAAAAACAGTTCAATAAGCAATACGGTCACTACGCGCTCACGCTGAATCAACTCGTGCATTCGGGGAATTTCACCAAGCGCATGGTCGATCCGAACCGCGGCGACTATATCGCCAGCTACAAGGGCAAGAACGACAGCTATACGCTCACCATGGCCCCCAAGAGCCCAGACGCGAATCATCGCTATTTCTATACTGACGATGACGGCAAGATTCGTGGCGAAGAAGGCAAACCCGCCGATGCCAATTCGCCCATCGTGAAGTAACGCCTCGTCAAAGTAGCGCCTCCTCCCGGTCGGCTGTCCGGTGGGCGTCTCGCCCGCCGCGTCTCTATCAACGTTTAGAATGCGGTTCCTTCATTCAGCCTAAAAAAAAAGGGCACGCTTTACGCGCGCCCTCTGTCCCTTCAGACGTGAGCTTGTTTAGCGGTGGCCACCACCACCGCGGAATCCGCCGCCACCATGAAACCCGCCTCCGCCGAAACCGCCGCGCATTCCTCCAGCGCGCATTCCTCCGCCGTGGAATCCGCCGCCCATGTGGCCGTAACCTCCGTGATACGCGGTGACAGCATGATTATGGAAGCCCCGTCCGATCGCTACCGGACGGTTTCCGTCAAAGTGACGGAACCCCCCGCCAACCACTGCCGGCGCCCTCGATGCCATCAGCGGAGAGTAAAAACCCCATCCAAACGGGTTGTAAAAGTATCCGCTTCCCGGAAGGAACGTGAAGCCGTCGAACCAGGGATCCCAGTACCATCCCGGACCCCACCAGTCAGCGCCATACCAGCCGTTGTTGTAATACATCTGAGCGGCATTTACGTTCGCTTCTGACAGGTACTCCGAGCGCAGACTGCTCCAACGATAGAGATCGTCATTCTGCGTGACTTCTTTCTTGTTGAACTCCTTTGACTTCAGTTTCAGGTTGTCGAGCGCCACCTGGTGATTCTTCTTCACCGTTATATTCTTGTCGTCCGCGGTTACGACGGCCTTTCCGTCGAAAACGCGTATGTCACCGTTTGTCGCGTCGAAGTCATACAAACCAGTTTTGGTGATTCGCGTGTCAGCTCCGGGCTGGCTGATGCGCAGGTTGTTCTCATGATAGAGTTCATCCACCTCAAGCATTGCCTCGCCCTCACGGACCGTCACTTCTGTATCGGTAAGCGAATTCGAAACCATCTTCACCGAACTGTTGTCGCCCAGGCGCAGATACACTCCGGGGGTCAGCAAAATCTCGGTTTTGCCATTCCCGGTCTGTAGAATCTGGCCGTCCTGCAAACCCGCCGTGCCGACTTCCTTTGAATTGAGCGTCTGATCGCCGATCGACGCCTCACCTTCCACGTAGTTCAGCGTTCCGGGGACCGCCGTATGTCTCGTGTCCGTATCACTCCATGCGGGCACAGACAGAAGCGCCGCCAGAAAGATGCTTCCGGCTACCGTTTTCCATCTCGCCAGCCTCATAACTTTCCTCCTCCTGATCCAAACTCATTCACTTCATTAGATGTTGCGTGGAAGGGCGAAGATGCAGGCTAACCTGTTGATACTAGGAGGTTTGCGGTAGACGCCAACTCGGGGAGCGCAGTGCAAGTTGCTCCCAACTGACGTATGAATGAACGAGGTGCTTGCCGCTAGTGAGGTTGGTTGTCTGCGACTGAGGGTTGAACCAGATGCAGACCGCCCGACGGGCATACATTCGGGAAATCCGCGTAGGAAAATTCTTTCCCGTCCTTCGGTTCAAAAGTCTCCAGCCACTTCACCACTTTGCCGATCGACGGCGGGAATGGAGCTTCGTTATCGCCGTTCAACCATTCGAGATGCCAAGCTTCGCTTGGAGGCAACAGGTAAGTGCCATCGGCACGCTTCTTGAGCGGGACCGGCATTTCAGCGCGAAAGCTCTCGGAATCCTGACGGATGAGACCAGCAAGGTTTCCCGGTTGGGAACGGAATTTCTTGGAGGACAGTAGGCTCTTCAGCTTCTCAAACTGATCCTTCGATATCTGTCCGCGAAGGTACTGAGTGGGCTTATCGACGGTCGCGCGGACCATGCGGTATTCACCGTCGTTGGTGATTGCAAGGCATACATGCCGCAGATCGCCTCGCTGCGTCGCTGCCGTAGTGTCATACGCCAGACGAGCCAGCATTCCGGGGTCGGTCGCTATCTCTTTTTCCTGACCGCGAAGCAACAGGGGAACGGAAAGAATCCATACGATCCACAGGAGTCGAGAAAGGCGCGTCATGGGCGACCTCCGGATGGCTGTCCATATTGTAGGACGAAAACAATGGCGAAAGGTTAGGTTTCAAAGTTTCAAGGCTTCGAAGTTTCAAAGTTTCAAGCTGACACGAAAAATCTGTCAGGGCTGATCTTCAACTGGAATCAACTGGACCTGCAGGGATTTATGGTCGCCATCGGAGACATGCAGAGTAGTTCCCTGCCCTTCGTACGTCCTCAGAAAGTCCGCACTGTAGTAGGCTTCGCCTTCGACGCTCTCCCAGGCATAGACCGTGTAGTCGCCTGGACGCAGGCCGTGCAAACTGAATCTGCCGGTTTGATCGCTCACGGTTTTGCGGAAATGATCGGTGCGTCCGCGCAATGCCTGCTCGGGAACCGCGACCACAATCGCGTTCGCGAACGGCTCGCCTTTGCTGTTCACCACCACTCCGTCGGCAACACCACCGTTGGCGCTGGCGAGCAGATCGACCATGACAGTGCCGCCGTTCACTGCAATGCCCGCATCGTTCAGGTCACGACCACCGCTCGCAACCGATTTCACGTACCAGTCGCCGTTTCCTTCGCCATCGCCAAGGATCTGCACGTAGTAGTTGCCGGCGGGAACGTCGACCCACTGGAAACTCCCATCAGCAGCGACGTGAGCGATATTCGAAAAGCTCTCGCGAAATACGGGAGCGGTGTCGTTTTCTTCGGCAGCATCGACCATTTGCAGGCTGAGAAAGATGCGCTCTGGATCGAAGCGAAGCTGAGTCCGGCTCTCGAGTCTCAAGTGGCCTTGCACCGTCGCACCGGGTTGGGGCGTGAGCCGCAGGCCCTCGACATTCGTCGAACCGACTTGCAGTGATTGGCGCGCAGTCATTGGTACAGCCGATCCCTCAACCGACGCCATGATCGTGTAATTCCCCGGCGAGACATCGTGGAAGACGAAAGTGCCGTCTTTGTGCATCTCTGCGCCGGTCATCACCAGGCTGAAATCGCGCGATTGCAGCATGATCGACGCGCTGGCGCGTGGCGGCAGATTCACCACCGACCCACGAATGGTCAGGCTCGGGCTGGGAGTGAGAGAGAAGTTCGCCGGAAAGTCGTCACCGGCGTGCAGTTGAATGGGCGAAGCCTGGCTACGGTCGGGTGTTCCGGGGTAAAACGTGGTCTGATACGTGGTTGCGGCCGGCTTCTCGTCGTGCGCGGCGACTCCGGCCGCTTCGATCATGCTGCGGAAATCCGGCGGCGGATTCACGGAAACATAGACGTTTCCGGCAGGAAGATTCGCAATGCGATATTCGCCGAGATCGTTGGTGCGCTCGGCTCCGGCTTGCTCCCAGCGATTGTGCCCTCCGACAAAGGTCTGACGAAGCACGGTCACTTCCGCATTCTGCAGCGGATCGCCGTCTTCGTCGGTGACGCGTCCGCGAATGACTGCGGCGGCCTGCAGACGGAGGTGAATGTCTTTGAGATCCTGTCCGGCGGTGATCGTGAGGATTCGCCCGTCGCTGCGGCCGCGCTCCTTATCGGAATCAAGGAGGCCGGTGTGTTCGGCGAAGAGATGGTAACGTCCGGGCAAGACGTTCTCGATCCGGAATGCGCCGTCCGGTCCGGTGACCGCTGTATAGTCTCCGGCTTCGGACTGATTTTCGGCGATGAGTTCGATAAGCGCCTTTTTTACGGGTTGTCCGTCGGGGTCTTTGGTGACGATGCCTTCGATCGCGGCTTTCGCTGCCGGCTGGACGGCAGTCTGGGCGAAGACACTTGTGCCCAACAGAATCACGCTCAACAGGAATCGGGAGATCGGGATCATCAAATCGGCTGGGAGAACGTGTTTCTTTGAGACTTCATTCTAGCTTTCTGGTTGGATGCGGCGGAAGACAGCGGCTGGATGCTAGCTTCTAGCTACTTCACGCCGCTCGAAATCCGCTCGGTCTACGAAAGCAGTTGCGCAGGACAGGGGCGTACTTTCCTCGTTGGCCGATATCCCCCTCCTCCCCGAATCTTTCGAATCATGGGTTTAGCAGGAATTTTCGAAATAATCTATGGGCTGCAACAACTTACGGGCAAAATCTTGAGCCGCAAGAACTTACGTCGCTCGAGCAGCTTGTTGCGCGTTCTTGCCCTTACTCTGCGAGCAATTTGGCAGCCACCAGCAGTCCGAAAGGGGCTTTTTCCCGAAATGGAATACCACACGGATTGCAGCGGAGATCTTTCGCTCCCTGGCGAGAACGCGCATTTCGCGGGATAAGAGTGCTTCGCCGAGCGAGGGCTGGCGAGCTGAAACTGGCTGTAAGAAAATACGATTTTCACCGACTACCTAGATGTGAGCGCAATCGAGACGATTCCGATGCCGGCTTCGTCGACCCAAGACGAACTCTACCACGAGGTGGCGTCCCAGTACGGCGCGGCGCTGGAACGACTCGCTCGCGCGTATGAGGCCGATGCGGACCTGCGCCGCGACCTGTTGCAGGAAATTCATGTCGCGCTGTGGCGCAGTTTCACGAGCTTCGACGGGCGATGCTCTCTGCGCACATGGATCTATCGTGTGGCCCACAACGTTGGCGCGTCGCACGTGATCAAGCAGCGGCGCACACGCTCTGAGACCCTCGTGGGATTAGAGGAACTGGAAAATCTGCGTGACGGGCACAGTGATGAAGCCGCGGATCGCAGCCATTCTCTGGATCGCTTGCTGAAATTGATCCAGCAACTGAAGCCGCTCGATCGTCACGTGATCCTGTCGTATTTAGAAGGACTGGATGCGGCGGCGATTGGCGAGATCACCGGCCTGTCGGCCACGAACGTCGCAACCAAGATTCATCGCATCAAGAATCTCCTCGCTCGCTGGTTTCAGCAGGGAGGGAACGGGAATGACTGAATTACTCGACAACTCCGTGCAAAAACTATGGCAGTGTCAGCCGGTGGAGGTAACCAAAATGTCGGCGGAAACGCTTCGCAAACGCGCGAACAAACTCGAGCGTCGCGTTTGGTGGAGAAACGCGCGGGAATATGCAGCAGCGGTGATTGGGATAGCGATGTGGGGCAGCTTTTTCTTCAAAACACACGAACTCTCGTTCCGTATCGCCTTTGCACTGTTCATTGCTGGGATTCTCTGGGTCGTGGTCCAGCTCCATCGCAAGGCCTCGGCGCGGAGCATTCCATTTGGAACCGATACTTCGACCAGCCTGCGCTTGTATCGTGTGGAACTGGAGCGTCAGCGCGACGCTTTGAAGAACGTTTGGTCTTGGTACCTGGCCCCGCTGGTTCCGGCATTCGCCGTCTTTACCGTTGTCGACGCGGTCGCAAATCCTTATGTGTGGAAATGGACGAGATTGACGTTGCTGGATGTGTGCGTGGCCGCGATGTTCTTCGGTATATGGAAGCTGAATCAGGGAGCCGCGCGTCGATTGCAGAGAATGATCGATGAGATCAATGGCGTAGCAGAGTAAGCTTTCCAGCAAGAACCGCGCCGGATCCGCGGGCGGGGCGTCCGCGAGACAGCCGGCGAGGACGCCGGCGCTACAAGGTTTTGCCCGAAAGGAAGGCGAATCGCATGAAACGCATTTTTATTCTGTTGATCACGGCCTTGGCCGCAAGCTTCGCCAGTGCGCAGGACATAGTCGGTGACTGGCAAGGCACACTCAACACTGGCATGGGCGAATTACGACTCGTGCTGCACATCACAAAAGCCGCAGACGGTGGCTTGACGGCCACGCTCGACAGCGTGGATCAAGCAGCGAACGGTATTCCTGTGAAGTCCGTAACATTGAAGAACTCCAAGCTGAACCTGGACGTTGAGGCTGTGCAGGGCACATACGACGGCACGGTTGCGCCCGACGCGAAAACCATTTCGGGGACATGGAGCCAGGGACAGCCTCTACCGCTCGAGTTCAAGCGTGCCACTGCGCCCATCAAGACCGAGCACAAACCGGCCAAGCCCAGTGACATCGACGGAACGTGGATGGGTACGCTCGATGCCGGCGCGATGAAGCTGCGAGTGGTATTTCACATCGTCAACACCGAAGATGGGTTGATCGCGACAATGGATAGTCCGGACCAGGGTACGAAGGGGATCCCAACGTCGTCGGTAACGCGTACGGGCGATTCATTGAAGATCGAAGCGAAGGGCATTAACGGGAGCTATGAAGGAAAGATATCTCCTGATCTTTCGACCATCGATGGCACCTGGACACAGAACGGTGGAGCGCTGCCGCTCGTTCTAAAGCGAACGAAGGACGAGGCGGAGATTGAGATCAAGCGTCCGCAAGTCCCGACGAAGCCGTATCCGTACCGCGAAGAAGAAGTCAGCTACGACAATAAAGTGCAGAACGTCACGCTGGCTGCGACATTCACCATTCCCCAGGGGACCGGGCCGTTCCCTGGGGTGGTTCTTATCACGGGTTCGGGGCCGCAGGACCGCGATGAGAGCTTGCTCGGGCATAAACCATTTCTGATTTTGGCGGACTATCTCACGCGGCATGGAATCGCAGTGTTGCGCGCGGATGATCGTGGCACCGGGAAATCGACCGGAGACTTTTCTAAGGGAACAACGGCCGATTTCGCGACAGACACGGAGGCTGGAATCGCGTATTTGAAGACTCGGCCAGAGGTGAATCCCCACAAAATTGGGCTGATCGGACACAGCGAGGGTGGGGTTATCGCTCCGATGATCGCGGCGCGCAATCCGGACGTTGCTTACATCGTGATGATGGCGGGGACAGGCGTCCCGGGAGATCAGGTGATCGTGGCGCAGGGTGAGGCGATTGAAATTGCGATGGGCAAGAGCGCGGAAGAAGCGGCGAAGAACCGGGCCAAAGAAGAACAGATGATGAAGTTGGTCGAGACAGAAAAAGATCCGGCTGTGCTCGACAAGGAACTACGCGAAAAGATGGCGGGCGAAGTTCCGGAAGGCCAGATTGGAATGCAGATCAAACAGGTCACGTCGCCGTGGTTCCGTTATTTCCTGACCTACGATCCGGCGACTGCGCTGCGGAAAGTGAAATGCCCGGTATTGGTGCTGAATGGATCTCTCGACAAGCAAGTTTTGCCGGACCAGAACCTTCCCGCAATCCGCAAAGCTCTGGAAGAAAGCGGCAACAAGCGTGTTGAGATTGATGAGTTGCCAGGATTGAACCATCTGTTCCAGACGGCGAAGACCGGAGCGCCATCGGAGTATGCGCAGATTGAAGAGACGATGTCGCCGGTGGTGCTGGAAAAGATTTCGAGCTGGATTTTGAAGCAGTAGAGCCGCTACCCTGACGCTCTCGAGGGTCTGCCTTTGTTCTGGCAGTGTTCCCGAACAAACCAGCCGCTTCGCGCTCGCAACGTGGCGGGCGAGACGCCCGCCGGACAGCCGCCGAGACGGCGGCGCTACGGTTAACCGATTAGCTATCTTTCCGATATAGCAAGTTCTTCATGGCTTCGCGACGGGCAGCGTTGGCGCCTTTGTCGGATTTCAGAGGATCGGCGGAGTTTGATCGGGAGTCGGCGTCGTCTTCACTGCACGAAGGGCAGCGGTTGGCAAAGCCGGGCTTGCCAGGTTTCAGTTCGAACTCTTCACCGCAAAGGACGCATTTCTTAATTGGATAAGCCATAGCTCAAATGAATCTGTCTGTGCTCCTCTGTGATCCCAGTGGTCCTATTTGGAGGTTCTTTCACCACAGAGGACACAGAGGAACACAGGGAAACCTTCATCAGTTCAGGAAATATTGGCGGTACAACGTATCTCTCTGTGCCGGACGGAATCCGGCGTCGCGGATGATTCTGCGCAGTTCTTCTTCCGTCGTGCAGTTTGAGACGCCCGCCGCCTTTACGACATTCTCTTCGAGCATCACTGAGCCGACGTCATTCCCGCCAAAGCGCAGGCCCATCTGGCAAACTTTTAGTCCTTGCGTCACCCAACTCGATTGCACGTTGAGGAAGTTCGAAAGATAGATGCGCGAGATCGCCAGCACCTTGAGATATTCAACAGCCGTGGCTTCGTCCCAGTGGCGTCCGCCGAGTGCGGTGTTTGCCGGCTGGAAGCTCCATGGGATGAACGCAGTGAAGCCGCCAGTTTCTTCCTGAAGATCAAAGAGCTTCTGGAAATGATTGATGCGGTGCTGGTAGTTTTCGCCGACGCCGAACATCATGGTCGCGGTGGTGCGCATACCGATCTGATGGGCGGTGCGGTGGACATTGATCCAGTCTTCCGTGAGGCACTTCAGGCGCGCGATCTTGTAGCGGACTTCGTCGTCGAGAATTTCCGCGCCGCCGCCGGGGATCGAGTCGAGGCCGGCATCCTGCAGCCGCAGGATCGTATCGCGAATCGAGAGACCGCTGTACTCGGCTATGGCGATGATTTCCGAGGCGGAGTAGCAGTGCAGGTGAACTTTGGGAAAGCGCTGCTTGATACCGAGCAGCATCTTCTCGTGCCAATCGATTTTGAGGTCGGGATGCAGGCCTCCCTGCATCAGCACGCCAGTGCCACCGAGTTCGACGGTCTCGCGGATCTTTTCGTAGATCGTATCGAAGTCGAGGATGTAGCCTTCCTTCGCCGCGGGTCCTTTCAGCGGGCGGTAGAAGGCGCAAAAGGTACAGTACTCGGTGCAAAAGTTGGTGTAGTTGATGTTGCGGTCGATGATGTAGGTGACGACGCCTTCCGGGTGCAGACTGCGGCGGATGGCATCGGCTTCCATGCCGATGCCGATGAGATCGTCGGACTCGAACATCTCGAGGGCTTGCTGTTTAGTCAAAGTCATAGTCGGCCACAGAACTCTTTATTTTAGCTGAACGCGGTAGGGAGCCTCTAGACTGGGCGTCGACATCGGGGCGTTTGATCGTTCGGGAGAATACCGGGTTATCGCGCGGTCCCAGCGGCCTCCGACTTCCGACATGAGCCTTCCAGAATCTGGTGATAGCTTGCGATGTAACGGTTCACCATCATGTCTGAGGCGAACAGGTGTTGGGCGGCAGTCCTGCAATTTTGTGGATCGAGCGAGGCACAGGCGCGAATCGCATCCGGCAGGTCATGCTCATGCTTAACCAAGAACCCAGTCTTGCCGGGTTGCACGATTTCGGGGAGTGCTCCGTTTCTGAACGCCACGACCGGCGTACCGCTGGCGATCGCCTCGCGAGCGACCAGCGAACTCGTTTCTGGCACAAGGCTGGGCACAACGGCGCATTGCGCCGCAGCCAGCAGCCTTCGTTTTTCCTTGGTCCGACAGGCCCGATGTATCGGCGCTCGGAATCCAGTTCAGGTCGAATTTGTTCCGCGAAGTAGCGTTGATGCTCTTCGAACGGGTAGACCCGGCCTGCGAGGAACGCTGCGATCCGGGCCCGCTTGGCAGCACGAAGGGCGAGATGGAAACCTTTTTCCGGGCAGATGCGACCGAGGAGCGCGACGTAGTTGCGCTTGCAAATACGGCGATCTTCCTCCAGCAGTTCACCGGCAACACCATTTTCGATGTCGGGAAGAAACGGAATGCCGGTCGGAAACGATTCACGCTGCGAGCGCGAGACGCAGTGGAAAAACGTGTTCGGCCGCGTGACTCGCAACGCCTCCTGCTTGTACCAAGTCACCGGTAAGTGGAACGTCACGAGTGTAGGCACATCGCCGAGAGGAAGATAGTCCGCAAAGTACTGGCCGTGCATGTGAACGATATCGACGGGATAGCGGGCCAGAGCCAACGAGATGGCCTTGCGAACGGCGTCGTGCACCTTTATCCATATCTGACAGGAAACTGCCCCATTGACGGAAACTGTCGGGATTAAGGTCCCGGCAACTTTTGAGGAAGGAGGCGCGACGACCAGCGATCGGTGGCCACGCCGCTGAAGGCCCTCATCGATTTGCGCAAGGATCTGTTCCGCGCCGCCGACCGAACCGGGACCAACTTCGTTTAGACAAAATCCAACGCTCAGAACGGTAAGGGCCATGGGTTGCTTGGGCGTCGATCACAACAAGCGACGCAACGTTTGAGATGCCAATTCGCGCCAGGCGGTACCATCTAATCCCCAGTCAAAATATTCATAAAAAAGTTTCCCATTGTGAGGCGGGCGGCGGAAGTCATATTGCGGGGCGATGCGGAACAACTCGTATTCCGGATTCATGAACGGTGCAAGCGTTCTTGCCTGCGTGGTGAAGGCCTGCAGCATGTTGATCTTCTGGCGTTGCTCCCGAGGGCTGAGGTAGTAACGGCAGGGTCCACCGTTGTTGCTCGGAAGAAAGGCGTAGGGCCGGATGCCTCCATTGTCGGCGTGATAGCTGGTGAACTCCAGCAGGCCAAAATTCCAGGCCGCGTTCTTTTGTTCGAGAAGTTTTTTTGCAACGTTGCAGGCAAATGCGACCGCGTCGTGATCGGGATGGCCACCTTCGTAAGGGTGAGTGAGGACTAGGTCTGGCCGGAACCTCTCAAGCAGCGTGAGAACCTGAAGAGTTAAGTCTTCGAGAGAAAAAGAGAGTTGCTGATCGGTGAAGCAGAGATTGGTGAGCGACTCTTTTGCCACTCCTGCTATGGCGAGGGCGCGAGCCGCTTCTTCGCGGCGCGCATTGGCGTAGGTTTCCTGATTGCTGAATCCCGCGGCGAGGGCATCCGAGAGATCGACCGGAGATCCGTCGGTCAGATGAACGACCTGAATGCCTGGCGTGTGGCTGATCCGGATACCGGCTCCGATGGTCTCATCATCGGGATGCGCGGCGATCAGCAATGTCCGCGGAACGCTCGCTGCGTGCATAGCGCGAAGGCAATTGCCTTCAACGCTTGGATGCCAATTGGACAAAAAGAGGCAACGCTAGTTTGCATCGGCAAATTGATAGCCTCCGAACACGCGAGCCGGCGAATGCAGGAGTGGCCGTTATGGCAGTTCCCTCACCCAAATGTTCCGGAAGCTGAGCGGCTCGCTTTTATCGCCATGTGCCTGCAATTTGATGGGAGCGCGATCGTACTTCTTGTAGAACGGCTTCCCGATATAGCGGGTCTCGCCCTTCAGCTCAAAATGATTCTCTACCAGCACGCCATTAAAGAAGACCGTTGCGTATGCAGGCGTTTTCAGGGAGCCATCGTCATTGAACACGGGAGCCGTCCAAACCACGTCGTAGACTTGCCACTCGCCGGGCTTGCGCGTGGGATTCGCGAGCGGGATCGCCTGTTTGTAGAGGCTACCGGCCATGCCGTTGACGTACGTCTTGTTGTTGTAGGAATCGAGCACCTGCAGTTCATAACCTGCATCGCCGGGGCCCGTTGAGGCCAGAAATAATCCGCTGTTTCCGCGCAGTTGTCCCGAACCTGTAATGTTCTCGGGAACCTTCCACTCCATGTGGAATTGGTAGTTCTTGAAAGTGCGCTTGGTTTCGATGTTTCCCGTGCTCTTGGCCACAGTCATCACGCCATCGGCAACGTTCCATTTCGCGGGCGCGTTGCGGTCCTGTGCCGAAACCCATTCGTCGAGATTCTTTCCATCGAACAGAATGATCGCGTCCGAGGGAGCTGCGCCGCAGGTGGCGCCCGGCGTAACCACCTTGGGCTCAGGCTGCCAGACTTCGGTATCTTCCGGTTTCTCGGTGGATTGTTGAGCGTATAGAGGAATGGCCATCGCGACAAGAATTGCTGATGCGAACAACTTCGGAAGTTGGATGCGCATAATGGACTAGAGAATACACCGAATCCGATTCCTTTTGAGCTCCTAAGGCGCCCCCGGGGCTAAAGCCCAAAATCAGACCCGGGAAAAACGCGGCGCTGAAGCGCCGCTCCTCCACCCTGCCCCTTCCGCCCCTATCCCTTTCCGACCTTATTTTTTTCCCGTCTTCTCCTTTTCGCTTTCCGCCTACTCTCTTCCAACATTGCAAGGAGCACGAAACTTGATACCATCATCGGTCGACTGGAGGTCCTGCTCATGATCACACGCCGCAACTTCATCGTCGCCACAGGAATGACAGCACTCGCTTCCACCCGCGTCTTCGGCGCGAATGACACTATCCGACTGGGTGTCATCGGGGCCGGTCAGCGCATGAAAGGACTGCTCGATTCCGCGAACAAGGCAGGCGCCTACCAAATTGTCGCGGTGGCTGATGTCTACGGCCCGCATCGTGATGCGATCAAGGAAAGATCGAACGGTGAAGCGACTATGCATCTCGATTACCGCGAAGTACTCGACAAGAACATTGATGCAGTCATCATTGCATCGCCAGACCACTGGCATGTGGCTATGGCCGTCGATGCGATCAAGGCGGGCAAAGACGTTTACCTCGAAAAACCTGTTACGCACACGATTGAAGAAGGCGCGACTCTTACCAAGGCTGTCCGGGCCAGCAAGCAGATCATGCAATGCGGCATGCAGCAGCGCAGCTGGACGCATTTCCGCGACGCCGTGAACCTCATTCAAGCGGGAAGCATTGGCCGGGTCGTGCAGGTGCGCACGTACTGGTGGCAGAACTACGCACGCAGTTGGGCGATGAAGCCGCTCGATCCACAGCAGCTTGACTGGAAGGCTTGGCTGGGCTCGGCGCCCGATCAGACATTCAGCGACGAAAAGTTCGCGCACTGGCGGTGGTTCTGGAACTTCGGCGGAGGCGCGATGACCGACCTTTTCACTCACTGGATCGATGTTGTGCACTGGGCGATGAAAGCCGATCAGCCGCGCAATGCATTCATGTTGGGCGACAAGTACGTGTTCGAGCAGTGGGATTGCCCGGATACGATCCAGGCAGCTTTTCGATATCCGGGATTCGACGTGGTGTACGAAGGCATGATGAATTCGTCGATTGATGACGGAGGCCTCGAGTTCCGCGGCACGGAAGCCACGCTGAAAATCGATCGCGGCGGATTCACGGTGTACCACGAGGGCGTGCAGCACGATCAGAATCCGGTGATGAGCGACCGCAGCTATCGCGACGGCACGATCGATCACATGCAGAATTTCTTTGAGTGTGTGAAGAGCCGCAAGGAACCGAATGCTCCGGTGGAAACCGGAGTAGCGGCCGCCCGCGCGGGGCACATCGGGAACCTCGCATACCACAAGGGCGGCCAAGTCAGTTGGCCGGTGAAGGCGTAGACGGCTTCGGTTCACTCGGAGTCGCACAGACCTAGAGTCGCCACGTTCTCACGCAACTCAAAGGCCCACCCCGTCGCAAACTGCAAGACAGAGTAGGGTAACCCGATGAGTTTTCTTGATCGCATTCCCGTAAAAACCTTGCGATCTCATCAATTTGAACGTGTTCAATTTTGCTCTTGACACGCTTCGGACAGCAGACTAGAGTTGTTTTGAACATGTTCAACATTTCCAAATGGGGAGGGAATCATGAACAGCGCCAACAACATCATTGTCGCCGCATACCTGACGTACCTTTTCCTCAGTGTGACTTTAACCATATGGGTCGCCAGCACCCTGCATAAGCGGGGTGCCATCTTCCTCGTGGATGCTTTTCAGGGCAACAAGGAGTTAGCGGATTCGGTGAACCATCTACTGGTGGTCGGCTTTTATCTGATCAACATTGGATTCGTATCGCTTGCGCTCAAAACGGCCGACGTGATCAACACATCGCGTGCTGCGATTGAGCTACTGAGCGACAAGATGGGAGTGATCCTGTTGCTCCTGGGCGGCATGCACTTCTTCAATCTCTTTGTCTTCTCACGCATTCGGCGCAACGCACGCGTTTCGCGGATTCTGGTACCGCCCGGCCCGCCTGTGGCACCCAATGCGGTGCTGAACGTCGCCATTCCCAAGTGAGGGTGAGACTTCAGACGGCGGGTTTCGGGCTTCAGAAAATCCAACTCCATATGCCGGAACCGGACGCCGACATCGGTGGCTGAAGCCCGACGCCCGGCGCCTGAGACTCTCAATTGCGGCAGGAATGAAAGGAGGCCTATGACAAAGCTATACGTGCTCTACGATCCGAAGTGCGAACTGTGCTGCCGTTTGAAGGATTGGTTCCTCGTACAACGCTCATGGATCGGCATCGCGGTCATGCCGGCGGGTTCGGAGCGAGCCGAACGCCTCTTCCCCGAACTGGAGAAGATCGCGACGAAGGACGACCTGGTCGTGATTAGCGATGAAGGTGCTGCGTATCTCAACGACCGCGCGTGGATCATGGTGATGTACGCCATGCTGGATTACCGCGATTGGGCTTCACGTTTGACGCATCCGCTGCTGATGCCACTGGCGCGGCAGGCGTTCGCGGCACTCTCGAAGAACCGGCATGCGATCTCTCGCTGGCTGAGTTCGGATGACGACTCAGAGATCGCCGACGAACTGCGGCGGGTTGAACTTGAACCTTGCGCTTTGCCGTCGAGCACCACTTCAGTGTCGATTGTTCGAGAATATTTGCAATGATAACGACAACTCTCAAAACAAGAACGACGCAGCGCGCGGAAGACACGCGCCGCAAGATCTATGATGCGGCAATGGCTCTGTTCCGCGAAAAAGGTTTCGAAGAGACGACCATGCGTGATATCGCGACGAAAGCGGGCGTGGCGCTCGGCGGGGCTTACTACTACTTCTCCTCCAAGGACGCCATCGTGCTCGCCTTTTACCGCAAGATGCAGGAGGCGAGCAACGAACCCGTGCTCGCAACGCTCGCTGAACATAAGAAGTTGAGAGACCGCCTGCGGAGCGTCATCGACCAGCGACTGAAGCTGCTAGCACCGAATCGCAAATTCTGTGCTGCCTTGTTTCGTCACGCGCCCAACAGCGCGGACCCACTATCGCCATTCAGCAGCGAGACTCGCGTGATTCGGGATGCGGCCATAGAGCACATGCGAATCGCGATTGAAGGGAGCGACGCGAAAGTGCCCCCAGATCTGAACCCACGTCTTCCCTACCTGCTCTGGCTGTATCAGATGGCACTGATCATGTTCTGGCTTTACGATCAATCGGCGAATCAGGAGCGCACCCAGAAACTCATGGACAAGAGTCTGATGCTGCTAGTGAATCTGTTGCGCATCTCGGCGTTGCCGCTCATGAAACCGTTGCGGAAGACCGTGCTGGAATTAGTAGAGACGGCTGGTGGCTGATTCGGGGAACCCGCATGCAACCTGAAAATAGCTTGCCGAAGACGATCGTCGTTACGGGGGCATTCAGCTATACGGGCAAGTACACGACCAACCGCTGCTAGACCGCGGATATCGTGTCCGTACGCTCACGAATCATCCGGCGCGGCAGAATCCTTTTGGCCAGAGGGTGGAGGTGTTCCCTTACAACTTCGATCGTCCAGATGAACTGACGCAGATTCTCCGGGGAACATCTACTTTGGTTAACACCTATTGGGTGCGATTTCCTCATGGTGGCTCCACATTTGAGAAGGCGGTCCAGAACACCCGCACTCTGATGACCGCGGCAAAGGATGCAGGAGTACAGCGCATCGTGCACGTGAGCATCGCCAATCCGTCCATGGATTCTCCGCTCGGGTACTATCGCGGAAAAGCAGAGTTGGAACGGGCGGTTATGGAATCCGGCTTATCGTTTACGATCCTGCGGCCTACGGTGATCTTCGGAGCCGAAGACATCCTGATCAACAACATCGCATGGTTCGTGCGCGGCTTCCCCGCATTCGCCATTCCCGGCGATGGTTTGTATGCGGTTTTCAGGTCGCGGCCAGACAGCGCGGCAACGCTTTTGTGCCTTGCCGGAGTGGTGATCTGGAGCGGATTTTCTCGCTGCAGTTCGAACGCAGCGTGAATCGCGACAACACGGTGAGCTTTCAGAATCTGCGGCTCCAGCTGGAGCGGGTGGGTTGGCGCGCCACGTTGGCGGGCTGCCAGGTCACGGTGCATCAGCATCTGGACGGAACCCTGAGCATCACGCATGGGCCGCACCTGCTGGCACGTTACACGGCCGAAGGCGTGCGGCAGAGCTCGACGAAAATGTCGGCGCGCCAGGCTGTGGAAAAGACGCAACCCGGAAAAGTCCAAAAACCGACTTTCCCGCGTTGCTTGGAAATCCCGCACACCCCGCGGGATTCCCACTTTCCCACAGCCTCGACTGCTGCTGGCTTAACTAAAAACCGGACATTTCACTTGCTACAAAAACCGGACATTTTAACTTGCTAAGAACAGAGAAAATCCTGTGGTCCAGCTGTGCGAGGCGGGTTAGAGCGGCGCGAGTTCGCTTGCGCTATCGGGAAAGTTCAACGCCCGAGAACTTCCGGCAGGCCTCGAGAAGTCTTTCCTGTATCTCAATGTCGCGAGTCGCCGGCTTGGGCGGACGTTGTTGCATGTGATAGAAGTACTCGCCCGTCACGTTTGCGGCCGGATCATCGCTGACCGCGAGCCACGCCTGCGTGCGGTGGCCTTGATCAAGATCGTCCGTCGCACTGGCGCCGCCCATCTTGGTCGCGACCCAGCCGGGTTCGACCGCATTCGAAAACACGTCAGGCCACAGACGCGCGATCGCAAATGCCAGGAGCACATCGTGCAGCTTCGTATCGCTATAAGCTTGCAGCCCCTGCCACGAGCGCTGCTGCCAGATCAGATCCTGCAGGCTCTCGTCGCCTTGCTGATGCAGCCCCGAACTGAGGTACACAAGCCGCTTCGGCCTATGAATCAGCGCAGTCAGAATGTACGGTGCCAGCGTGTTCACTGCGAATTCACGCGGGAGTCCGTCCTCAGTCTGAATACGCCTCGCTTCGCGATAGCCGACGCCCGCATTGTGAATCACTGCGTCGAAGATCCCAAGTTCGTTCGCTTGATCGGCTACAGTGCGTGTTTGCCGAATGCTCGTCAGATCGCCAATTACCACAGTCTCGGCTTCTGGCACCGCACCCTTCGCAACCTTTGCTCTTTCCTGGTTACGCGCATGCAGCACCACCCTGTGCCCCTGCTCCACCAACAACTGCGCGGCCATTTTGCCCAATCCGTCGGACGATCCAGTGATCAACACGCGTGCCATCACGATCTTTCATCCTCCAGACAGCAGGATGCATGATTTCTGTTGGAGATTCAAAAGTCGGGGATCAAGACCCGCCGTTTCACCAGGCACCTGCAATATGCTGCAAAGCACGAAGGCCGCCCATTTCGAGCGGCCTTCTGCGCGAGCACGCCTCCCCCTAATTACTTGTGGACATTGATGACGCCAAAATATCCGTTGGTGTCGCTCGGTCCGGCCGTGAAGAACAACTGGTTGGTTTTGCCGTTCAGGGTCGTTCCACCACCAAACTCGATGCCCCAGAGTCCGTTGATCGAAATCGCTTTCCCCGACGAGTTCTTGACCGCTCCCACGAATTTTCCGGTGGTCAGGTTGAACGCGTTGATGTTTCCGGTTGAAGTATTGTTCGAGACCAGCAGCAATCCACTCAGCGTGCCGAAATTCTTCGGAGCGACGGCCATGCCCCAAGGCTGATTGAGTGGGCTGCCATGTGCAAGGTGCTTCGTCAGATTTCCGCTCTCATCGAAGATATCGATGAAACCGCCGCTGCCGCCGGTCGTGCTCGCGTAGGTGACGTACACCTGGCCAGCGATATCCTGGATTCCAAATGGAGCGAATCCCGCGGGAATCTTGCTATCGGTAAACGACTTCACCAGATTGAAGCTGCCATCGTATACATCCACCTTATTGTTCGCACTATCGGCAGCGAACAGGAAATTGCCAGACGTATGACTGGTAATCGCCAGTCCGGTATAGACAGCTCCCACCTGCCGCACTGCGATGAGAGCCGTGCTTGGATCGAACGACGACCAACCACTGATGGTTCCGTCGAGCGTCGCGAACAGGAACGCTGATGTCCAGCTGTCGATCTTGAACTCCGACGATCCGTTGTAGACGATGCCGGTCGGTGTACCCGATCCGATACCCAAGGACGACGGCACGATGACTTCCAACGTCTGCTTGTTTCCGCTGCCATCGTAGAGCGTGGACCAGCCATTGGCTTCGTCGCTGAGCCAGAAGGCGCCACCGGGCGCGTACGCCAAGCCCCATGGATTCTGTAACAAGGTATCGGTGTGAGAGGCTTTGCCGGAAAGATTCGAAACCAGGTAGGTGAGTGAATAGGATTGTGCCAAAGCGGCACCAGAGAGCAACGTGATCAGGCCACCGCAGGCACACAGGGCAAGCAGTCGGCGGACAGAATTTCGCATCAAATTTCTCCTTTGACAACGATTCCTGGGGATTTGAAACAGAGCAACAAGGACAACATGCGGCAGGGTTCCGACGGCCACTTCAACCTGCCAGCCCGAGCATGTTAGGGCCCGACCAGTTCGCATTTGTCACTGTCTTGTCACCAATTTGCACATTTCCTGTCGGATCGGCTCCGAAGGCCTTTCCGCTCCTCTGTTCGATCGGAACGCATAACCAAATAATCTCTGAGCATCTTGAATTTCCGTTGTTAGAATCAACGACGATTCCCGGAGGCCTCTATGCGCGCTTGTCTCGTGACCATCGCTTTGAGCTTGTGGCTCTGCGTCAGTGCAGCCGCTCAACTCGAGCAGGTTCTCAAGGAAGCCGATCAGGCGCTGCAGCAGCGCGATACCTCCGGACTAAGTGACGACAAGATCATCGCCGGTCTGAAGCAGGCGCTTCAGTTCAGCACCAGCAAAGCGGTCGCGAACGTCGGCAAACCCGACGGATTTCTGAAGAACGAGGCCATCAAGATCGCACTTCCTCCGAAACTGGAGACCGTTGGACGCGGACTTCGCATGGTCGGCATGGGCAGCAAAGTCGACGAACTGGAAGTCGGCATGAACCGCGCTGCCGAGCAGGCATCTCCGGCGGCCAAACAGATTTTCCTTGCGGCCCTGAAGAAAATGACGTTTGACGACGCCCGCCACATCCTCACCGGCAACGACACTGCAGCCACCGATTATTTCAAGCGGACCAGCACCCCAGATCTGACCACGGCATTTACGCCCATCGTTCACCAATCCATGCAACGGGTAGGCGTCGTCGAGCAATATGATCGTTTCATTCAATCCTCATCGGCGGGCAGCTTCATGGAAAAGGAATTCGATCTCGACAAGTACGTCGTGGGCAAGACGCTCGATGGCCTTTTTTACATGCTGGGAGAAGAAGAGAAAAAGATCCGCAAGAATCCTGCTGCGCAGACCACGGCCTTACTCAAGGAAGTATTCGGCAGGAAATAAATGCTGTGGGCTTGCTTGACACCCGCTCGTAAAAGCTGACAAACTTTCTCCCCGCGCCTGAATTCGGCTCCTCAAATCCATTAACTGGCGCGGGTTTCACGATCTCTCAGGAGGTTCTTCGTGTCCCCTGCATCTCGCACTGCCTTACTGCCCACTCGCGTTCGAAACCTTCTCCTGCTTCTCCTGGCCACAACGATTTCATCGGTGGCATTCGCTTCCGGACCTTACGTTGTCGGCTCGTCCAACACGGTCACCGCCGACCCTACGATCCCTCGGCCCTCGACGACTCCATGCGTTGTTCAGATTCTGAATAATGCGGAGTTCGACAATTTCAATCCCGTCTCGTTTAGCTACGCGCCACCGGCCGATTGCCCAGGTCCATGGGCCAAAGTCGTTTTCACAGCCGATATCAACGTGACCGCCGGAATTCAATACGACCGCACCGCGAATTTCTGGCTTGGCCCGACTAACATCTATTTCGGCACGACGGCCGAGCCTTCCCCGAGCCTAGGGCCTTCGTGGCACGTCGAAAGCGATCTCACCGATTACACACCGCTGTTCATGACCTCGCAGCAAGGCACAGCCGACATCGGCAACCTGGTCAACAGCACCTACACCGGAATCATTTTCGCCACTTCGAGTCTGGAGTTCTATCCGCTCGCACCAGGCCAAACCGCACCGGTTACGGCGAACCAGGTCTATTCTCTATCCGCCGGACCGACCGGCGGCACCGTCGCGCTGAGTTCTACTTCGAGCACGCTCGCCGGGACGTTTACGCTGCCTACCAACATTCAGAACGCCTATCTCGATGTTTATGCGCAGAGCCAGTACCAGGATGAATTTTGGTATACCTGCGTCCCAAACGATGTTTCGAACGAACTCTTCAGCTGCGGTAACACCGCGTTCCGCGAGACGGAGATCACCATCGACGGCTCACCTGCTGGCGTCGCTCCCATCTTTCCCTGGATTTTCACCGGAGGGATCGATCCGTATCTCTGGTTCCCTCTGCCGGGCGTACAAACGCTGAACTTCACGCCTTACCGCGTCGACCTCACACCGTTCGCCGCGACCCTCAGCAACGGGCAGCCACACACGATTTCCCTCAGCGTGTTCAATTCCGACAATTACTTCTCGGCAACCGCTTCCCTTCTGGTTTATCAGGACTTGGGCTCGACCAGTGTGACCGGAGCCCTCACCAAAGACACGTTGACCTCGGCTCCGAATCCTGTAGTGACCGAGAATCTGAAGGTCGGTAACACGATTACCGGTACGGTCAAGGTGGTCTCAAACCGCAATTTCACGCTGAGTGGATACGTCAACACGTCGCATGGAAAGGTGACGACGACAATCTCTCAATCTGTAAACTTCAGGAATTCTCAGAATTTCAATATCACGAACACCAAGTATGTGCAGGACATCAATCAAAGCAGCACGGTGAATTCCACTACGACGGTGTCCACCAAAGGACAACCGACTCTGACCTATACCCGCAACCTGCAATTCCCTCTGAATTTCGACATCTCGCAGGTCACCCAGTCCAACGGTGACATTGCGCAGACATCGACTTCGTGGCAAACCTACAATGTTCAGAACACGACGAAGCAGGACGGCCTCCAGATGTACCTTGGGCTGCTGACCAACGCGGTCTCCAGCCAAGACACGCTCACATTTGATTCGAGCTTCAATTTGCTGGGCAACTCGAACCAGGCTTCATCCCAGCTCTACAACAACTCCGATTCGACCGGAGTGAGCGAAGTCTGCACCTTGACTGCTGCCAATAACGCACTCACCAGTTTCAGCCCGAGCTGTTCTCAGTAATCCGGAAGTTCTAACCTTCCCACCTCGCGATGAGAATCGAGGGGTGGGGAGTTCCACGCACCAAAGTCGATGAGTACCAGTGATTTAATGCAGCATCTGGAGCCATGGAGGAACAACCGCCTTGCTGTCCGCGAGGTGAAGCTCACCTGCTTTTGCCGACACCCATTCGCGTCCCGATAATCTCGCCGACCTTACAACTCTCGCCAGAATCCGTGCATCTTCTTAAAAGCTGGCTCTTCCTGCGCGCTAAAATAGATGTAATCCAATCCGAGGCGGAGTTAATGGGTCTCCGCACTTTGCGCAACGACATCTTATGCGGCGATCTCGCAGCACAATGCAAGAGCTTCTTGAACCAGTTCCAAATAGCAGTCGGTTCTCGCGTTACGTAATCGCGATTGCGTGTGCAGTTCTCTCTGTCCTGCTGCGTTGGCTGCTCGATCCGGTTCTCGGTCACGTTGCTTTTTACGTAACGGTCTACGTTGCCGTGGTTTACTGTGCTCTGCTTTGCGGGTATGCCCCCGCCACGGTTACTGCTGTGATGGGCTTCTTCGGAATCTATTATTGGTTCGTCGATCCACGTCATTCGATCATCCCTGTTCCCTCGGAGGTGCATGGTGTGGTCGGATTTTTCCTAGTGAGCGCCGTGCTCATCTATTTAGGGGAGGCTAATCGAAGCAAGCAATTACGTCTAAATGAGACTGTGGCCGCGCTTGTGGCCGAGGCTCGCGAAAGACAACGGGCCCAGGACGAACTGCGAGCCGCTCACGCCACTCTGGAGCAGCGTGTGGAAGAGCGCACTTGCGAATTGTCTGCAGCTTTGGCCCGCGTGGAATCTGAAATCGCCGTCCGCGAACGCGCCGAAGAACAGCTTCGCCATCTCTCATTGCGTGTGATGAACTTGCAGGACGAGGAACGCCGCCACATCGCCCGCGAACTGCACGACACGGCCGGTCAAACTCTCGCTGCCATCAAAATGTCCGTCGCGTTGATCGCGCAGTCGATCAAGAACCGTCCCGAGCTCCAGCTATTAATCGACGATCTCAATGCTCTGACCGATGGAGCCTTGCAGGAAGTTCGTACGACCTCGTATTTGCTGCATCCCCCGTTGCTGGACGAGGCCGGGATCGCTTCGGCCACTCGCTGGTTCGTGGAAGGCTTCGCCCGGCGCAGCGGCATCGAGGTGCAGTGCAATATCCCTGAGAAGATGGACCGTCCTCCCAGAGAGTGCGAACTTGTGCTGTTCCGTGTTCTACAAGAGAGTCTCACCAACGTCCATCGGCACTCTGGAGCCTCCAGCGCGAAAATCACACTGCAACGCACGAACGGACAGCTACAACTCGAAATCGAAGACAACGGAAAGGGCATCTCCGAGGAACGGCTTCGTCGCTTGGATACGTCTGCTGCTCACACGGGCGTTGGCATCGCGGGAATGCGCGAACGCGTCCGCGAATTAGGCGGTTTGATGGAAGTTCAGTCCGCAGGACAAGGAACAACAGTCCGCGTGGTATTGCCGATCACCCACCGAATTGATTCTGAAGATCCGCAACTCTCCGCGGAGCCACAATCCGCGTAAGGTAGTGTTGGTCTCGGTTTAGCTAAAGCCAGGAGCTAGTAGCTGATTTCGCAGCAACCCGCTCCGCTCTCCTGCGAATCGAAGTTGAAACTCATTGCGAGGAAAAACTCATGAAAGCCCCATTCCTGATCGGTCGCATCCTGTTCGGCGGATTCTTTCTATATAACGGCATTAACCATCTACGGAAGCGCGACGAAATGGGACCTTATGCGGAATCGAAGGGCGTTCCGAAAGGCAACGTGGCAGTTGCGCTCACAGGCATTCCGCTGATCATCGGCGGCGCAAGCCTGCTGCTTGGCGTCAAGCCGAAGCTAGGAGCCGCCGCGATCCTCGGATTTCTTGCGGGAGTGTCTCCGATCATGCATGACTTCTGGCGCCAGGAAGATCCGAACCAGAGGCAGAACGAAATGATTAATTTCATGAAGAATGCCGCTCTCGCCGGCGGTGCCTTGGCCCTGATGGGAGTTGAAGAGCCATGGGAAGCCAGCGTGCCCGCGGGCCAGCACACATTCGGCAAAAAGCTGCGCAAAGCCGCCAAGCAACTGGCCGCGTAGTCGGTTGCGCAAAAGGAGCCGAGAAAAAAGCAGGGCCACCTTTCGGCGGCCCAATTCTGTTTCTGCTGGAAGCTAACGGCTGAGAGCCTTAGTCCCCCGCTACCGGCTCAGCAATTTCCGGCTTCGTTTCAGTCGCGTGATTGCCGTTGCCATTGCCGTTCCCGTTCGGTTTTGCTAAGGCGCCGAGGGGGATAAATCCGTCCTGCGACTGCACCGGCTTCTCTTTCAGCACGACTTCGCGATAAAGGGACGCCATACGCGCGTTGTAGGCTTCATCGTTCTTCTGCGGGCCACGTGCTGCTTCAGCCGCTTTCGCGTCGCGCGCGCGCTTCTTCTCTTCGCGTGCCGTCTTCGCGATGCCCAGCTTGTCGAGATCTGTTTGGAGTTCGTTGGTGACGATCTCTTCCCGCAGCTTCAGATACTCGGTAGCGGTCTCCTGCTGCTCCATCTTCACTTTCTTGCCGCCAGCGAAGATCTCGTGACGCCCGTGCTCCTCATACCACTTGGTGAGCGTAGCGGTCATGTGCATCTTCTCGATGATGTTCCGCCATCCCACGCCCGTGTTATACGCGCAGAACGAAATCTCACCCTCTTGCGTTGCGTACGGAATAATGCACTGCTCCGTGCGCCGGAAGTCGTAGTTGAACAGATCCTGGAACCACATGCCCGCGATGAACAGGAAGTTCCAGCGATCGGTGTTGCGCCGCTTCATCACGTCGTCAATTGTGCGGTCCGGACCCACCTTGCCATAATCCTTCCCCGTCACGTGATAGTTCTTGTCGAACTTCCTCAACAGGTCCATTAATTTAAAATGCGTCGGCGACTGATAGGGATCGTAGTTCTTCATCAGGCACAGGGCCATGCCGAGCCCCGTCCAGAACTTGCTCCGTGCGCCATCGTTGACCTTCGCGATGTCCTTAGCCAGCTGATCGCCATGCAGGAAAGCCGTAACAGGTACCGCTTCCTTGGTCTCCTTATCGATCATCACAGCCATGCCGGTCCCGCAATTCGGGTGGCATCCGCAAGAAAGTTGGCCCCAGTCGTTGTTGGCGTCTTTGGCGTGCATCAGGTCGGCCCAGTCGCTGAACGTTCCCATGAAGCTGATCGGGAACCAGTCGCGTGCGGGCTCGCCCAGCCCAGTCTGATCCTTGACGTCATGCGCCAGATGGCTCAGCGTATAGCGTTGCGCCTGACGGCGTTCGTCGGTCACGGCTTCATCGCGGCCGGTAAACGAAACCGGCTGAAAGGACAGGAAGCTGATCGTCTTCGGATTGTCGAGGGCGAACTTGATGATGCGTCCGACCTGCTCGTTATTGATGCCGTTCACGATCGTGATGACCGGAACGATTTCGCATCCCGCCTTGTGCAGGTTCTCGATCGCCTTCAGCTTCACGTCGAACAAGTTTCCGACAGCGCGGTGTGCGTTGGCTGCGTTGCCGATTCCGTCGAATTGCAGATAGGCATAACGCATCCCGGCTTCCACAGCCTGCTGCGCGAATTCAAAGCTCTTCGCGAACTCGATACCGTTGGTCGCCGCCTGCACCGAGTTGTATCCAACATGGCGGGCGTAACGAACCGCATCGAGGAAGTACGGCGACAGCGTCGGCTCGCCACCGGAGAACTGTACCGACATCTGCCGGCGCGGCTTGATGGTGATGGCGTTGTCGAGCATCGTCTTGATTTCTTCCCACGTCAGTTCGTGGACGAAGCCGACCTGGTTCGCGTCCATGAAGCACGGATCGCACATCATGTTGCAGCGATTGGTCAGGTCGATGGTCAGGACCGAGCCGCGGCCATACTTCACGGTCGACGATCCGTGATGATGGAGGTGCTCGTCATTGTGCGCTGCGATGTCGCGGCCGGGGAAAACTGCTTCGAGGTGCTGCGAAAACTCGGCGTCGATCGACATGACGTCTTCGAAGTGTCCGTGCTTCGGGCAGTCCTTCACCATGAGGATCTTGCCGTCGCGCTCGATGATCTGCGCCTTGATCTCGCCGACCTTTTCATTCATCAACACTTCGTGCGGAAGATGTCCATCGAGAATCTGCTGCCGGATCTCCGGGACGCACTTCGGGCACAAGGAGTCGGTGGTGCGAGGCCAGCCCAGGGGCGGCTTCGACTTCTCGTACGATTTGAGCAGAGGCTTATCGGACCACTTTGGGGTGGGCGAAGGATTCGGGCTGATACGATTCAAGCGGTCAAAAACGGCCCAGGCGCCCTTGGCTGCGACGACTACTGCTTTTTCTACGTACTTGATCGGCTTGCGCATGATTGCTTTTTAGCTCCTAGCTCTTAGCTTCTAGCTTTTAGCCAACCTTCTGGCTTTCGAGCCTTGCTTTTCATTCGGATAGCGAGCTTGCTTTCGCGCTTAGTGCTATCCCTTCGACTACTTTCAAAACTGGCCTTCGCTTTGGATGAACCTGGCGAACTCTCACCCAAAAACTGCGGCGTCCCGGGAAAACTAACCGAAGTCCCAAAATCGCTTGGGACTGCATACCGTACACGTTTCCCTAGTGTTTAGCTGTTTCGATGATATTGAGCTGCAAAGAAATGCGCATCGAATACCCAACGAACGGTGCAAAATCGGGGTTTAGCGGGCAATGGGGGAATTGAGCGGAGCTAAGTAATTGAAAGTAAAGGGACAGTCGAGGGGCGCAGGACGACAATTGGTGCAGCCGGGTCACTGTACAGCTCCGAAGTCCTGTTGCGGGACTTTCTGGTGACGAAATGGGAGCTCGAGTCAAAAAGCCCCACCCCTGTCCCGCAAAGAACGCGAGACAAGGATGGGGCCCCCAGTACACTTGGACGCTAATCTTCTACAAACTCTGAAGCGTGGTTTTTCTCGGCCAGGAGTCCGATCGAGATTGCGAGATCGCGGGCTCGCTGCAATTCGCCTTTAGGAGTGCAGTGTCCGGCCTCTTCGTAGCCGAGGATCGCGTAGTACAGCGCGCGATCAAAAAACTGGTTCAAAAGACGCTGGAGTTCCATCTCTCCGTAGAGGGCGACGACGTTATCGGCGTAGGACTCGTGCCGCAAGAAGTGCCAAAGATGATCGCGCGAAAGGGTCAGCGCCCAAACGAACTGATGCAGGCGAACCCCTTCTGAGGCGCGTGTAACTGCGACAGCGCGGAAACGCTCGGCGATGTCCTGTTCGGTTTTCTGCAAGAGCCACTCGCCGAGATGGCGGTAGACTTCAGTGGCGGCGAGGCGGAGTTCCTCGGCTGGAATTTTCCTGAAATCAGACGTGCGTTCGGACTTGCGAATTTGTGCGGTCAGACCCCTCGACAAAGTATCGGAATGCGCCTCGATCAGGCGCACTAGTCTCATAGCCAACATTCTTGGTTCCCCATTCCCCTATAGAAAGAGATGATGCAACGCCGGCGATGGATGCCCCCATCACGTACTTTTACTTTTTATATCGTATCACGATATATATTTGAAATGCAAATGCGTGCAGTACTTTCGTCTGCAACACTTATTGAGTCATTGTGCGATTTAGCCATTGTGCGATTGCAAAATATTCGCCCTGGTGAATGGAATAAAAAATGGCGGAGCCCGAAGGCTCCGCCACCATGTTGGGTAATGGGGAATGCTAATGGGATTAGGCTACGCCATTCATCGCAGCACTCCGCAAGAAAATCTGTATTTCTCGGGTTACGAGTTCCAAAACGGGAATTCAGAAAGATCATGGAACCATGTTTCCGCGTTCTGAATTCTGCTTGCATCTCCCGATCAACCACAAAGGGCACGAAGGCTCACGAAGGCAAGCGGTCTCGTCCGTGTGGCCATTTTCGCTCCTATACCTTCGAGCCTCGTGTTTTGACTTCTTCTCGCAGGGGTAACAGTTGCGTCTTCATCGGTCGCGACGGTGAATGACAACTCTAGGCATCCGGCATACAATTTCTTTAGGAGTCCCCCCGAAGAACTAGCCCCGTGTTTCCTCCCGAACAGGAGTGAGGGTCGAGGTTGTTGATCGGCATAAACGGGCGAGCTACGGTGACAAACTGCGCATGCGAAATCACTGGCTTGGCTTAGCGGTCATGGTGTCTATGGTTTTGAGTGTAGTGCCGAAGCCAAGCCACGCGGCTGGCGCTGATATTCATCCGGACATCAAGACGATTTCGGCCAATGTGGACAATCATTACAACCATCTGCGATCGCTCGAGGCGGAGTTCACGGAAGTCTATCGTGGGTCCGGGATGGACCGAACCGAGTCGGGGACCTTGTGGCTGAAAAAACCCGGCAAGATGCGTTGGGAGTACCGTTCTCCGAAAGTGAAGCTCTTTGTGAGCAACGGGAAAGATGCGTGGTTTTACGTCCCGGATGATCGGCAGGCAAGGAAAGAGTCGGCGAAGAAGCTGGAAGATGCGCGATCCCCTCTTGCATTTTTGTTGGGTAAGACGAAGCTGGAGAAGGAGTTACGAGGATTGTCGCTAGCCCCGGACATTGAGCCGCTTACCGCGGGGGACGTGGTGATGCGAGGTGTTCCAACGGCTTTGGCGGACCAGATCAGCGAGATCGTGCTCGAGGTAACGCCGGATCACAGAATTGTGCGGCTGATCGTGCAGGGGGTAGACGGGGCATCCACGGATTACCGGTTCACAGACCAGAAAGAAGATGTGGGGATCGCGGACGGGCGATTCGATTTTAAGGCTCCGGCGGGGATTGAGGTAGTGGATGGTGGCCTCGCGGAGTAAAACCCTGTGGTTCGAAGAGGTTACTTGCGGTACATGCGGGTTGATTTGGGGCCCCGGTTGGCGGCTTAGAATGGTTACCATGGATGGTAGACTGAGCCGAAGGTCATTCCGTCCTAGTACTGGCCGAAAATAAAGGAAAATGGCGGAATTTGTAATCAAAGTCGCGGACGATCGCGGGCGCGTGCACCAGCACGTGGAGCAGGGCTATTCCGAAGTCGAGGTGCGCGACCGCTTTTCGTCCCAGGGATACCACGTTTTCTGGGTCAAGCAGCAGGGGCTGATGGCCGGTGGGTTGCACCGCCGTAAGAAGCTGAAGCAAGACTCATTTCTGGTGTTCAACCAGCAGTTTTTGACCTTGATTCGGGCCGGCTTGCCGATTCTGAACTCGCTCGAACTGCTGATCAAACGGCAGAAGGACAAGCAACTGAAGCAGATTCTCGAGAACGTGCGGGAACGGGTGAAAGGCGGCGAACTGCTGTCGGATGCTTTTGCGGCGCAAGGCATGGTTCCGAAGATCTATACGACGACACTGATGGCCGGCGAAAAGAGCGGCAACATCGATGAGGTATTGACGCGGTACGTCAACTTCCAGCGGCTGGCCATGACATTCCGCAAGAAGCTGTTTGTGTCTCTGATCTATCCGACGTTGCTGGTTACAGTCGTGATGATCATGGTGACGTTTTTATTCACTTACGTGGTGCCGAAATTCGCCGACCTCTTTAATAGCCTGGATGCGAAGCTGCCCGAAATCACGGTGTTCATGCTTAACGTAGGCCTGAACGCCCAGAAGTACGCGCCTTTTGTGCTGGTAGGCCTTGTGGTAGGCGGGATCCTTTTGTGGAAATGGAAAGATACAGATCGCGGCGGGGATAGGATTGACAGGGTCATCTTGAGCACGCCGCTGCTTGGGGACATCCGAATCAAGCATCAGGTGGCCAGCTTCTCCCGGATGCTTTCTACGCTGCTACAGGGCGGCCTTCCGCTGGTTCCGGCAATGGAAACGGCCGGTGGCGCGATGAGCAGCCGGCGCATCTTAAAAGGAGTGATACGGGCCGGGGCACGGGTGCGTGAAGGGCAAGGCCTGGCTCCGAGCTTGGAAGAGCAGAAGATTTTTCCGGAGCTCGCGGTGGAGATGATTGAAGTCGGAGAATCCACGGGGGCACTGCCTCAGATGTTGAACTCGGTAGCTGAGTTTTACGAGGAGGATGTGCAGACGGCACTGGGCGCGGCGATGGCTCTGATCGAGCCTCTCATCCTCATGATTATGGCGGTCTTTGTTGGCGGCGTATTGATCTCGCTGTATTTGCCGATCTTTACGCTGGGAGTGAGATGAAAGCTTGAGTAATTGGGAAATTTGGTAATTGTGTAATTTGAAACGCTCCGGCCGGCAATTACACAATTATTAAATTGCTCAAGTACCAAATAGGTTTGTGAATGGCAACGGCAGATAAGAAATCGTTATTCGTAGGCGGCGGGAATGGCGGGCCGATCAGCCCGACGGGCAATCCTGTCACCGATCTGGAACGGGCGCAGGACGTCGCCCGACGCTACCGCTGCGAGTTCATTGACCTCAGCGGATTCGAACTGCATCACGAGCTGTTCAAGAAAATCCCGGTCGAGCTGATGTTCCGCTACAACTTCGTTCCGCTGGAAGAGACGACCGACGGAAGACTGGCGATTGCCATTGCCGACCCCAGCCAGCTGATGATGATCGACGAGATCAGCCTGCTGCTGAAACAGAGGATCGTCACCAAGGTTTCAACACTCAAGCAGATCTCCGACATCCTGAAGAAGACGGAGCAATCACAGCGCGTGCTCGAAGAGGCCAGCGAAGGCTTCACGATTATCCGCGAAGACGAAAACACGGGCGCGGAAGAGACGCTGACGATTGACAAGCTGACCGCGGCTGGGGACACGAGCCCGATTATCCGGCTGGTCGATACGACGATTTTTACGGCATTGCAGCGGCGCGCGTCGGATATTCATATCGAGACCCGCGATGATTCGGTTGTGATCAAGTTCCGCATTGATGGCGTCCTGACGCAGGCCATGCCGCCCATCGGTAAAGAGCATCACTCGACCGTGATCTCTCGTATCAAGGTCATGAGCGAGCTCGACATTTCCGAGCGCCGCGTCCCGCAGGACGGCCGTTTCCGCGTGAAGTACAACGGGCGCGCCATCGACTTCCGCGTCTCGATCATGCCGTCGATCCATGGCGAAGATGCCGTGCTCCGCGTGCTCGACAAAGAGTCGATGAGCGAGAAGTTCCGCACGCTGACGCTCGACGTTGTCGGCTTTGACGAAGAGGATTTGAAGCGCTTCCGCCGCTACATCAAAGAGCCGTACGGCATGGTGCTGGTGACAGGTCCGACGGGTTCCGGTAAGACGACGACGCTATACGCCGCGGTCAATGAAATCAAGACCGACGAAGACAAGATCATCACGATTGAAGATCCGGTCGAGTATCAGTTGCGCGGCATTACGCAGATTCCGGTCAACGAGAAAAAAGGCCTGACATTCGCCCGCGGGCTGCGTTCAATTTTGCGTCACGACCCGGACAAGATCATGGTGGGCGAAATCCGCGACGCGGAGACGGCACAGATTGCGATTCAGTCCGCCCTGACCGGACACCTGGTGTTCACCACCGTCCACGCCAACAACGTCGTCGACGTGATCGGACGGTTCCTGAACATGGGGGTCGAGCCGTACAATTTTGTTTCAGCATTGAACTGCATCCTGGCGCAGCGACTCGTGCGACTCATTTGCGATTCATGCCGCACGGAAGTGCACTACGCGCCGGAGGTACTGGAGGCCAGCGGACTCGATCCGCAGCAGTGGGGCAAGGTACCGCTGTATGAAGGCCCGGGATGCATTGAGTGCGCCGGGACAGGATTCCGCGGACGAACCGCGATCCACGAACTGCTGGACTTGAGCGACCGCATTCGCGAAATGATTCTGGCGAAGAAGCCTACCTCGGAGATCCGGCGGGCTGCGCGCGAAGAAGGCATGCGGTTCCTGCGCGAGTCGGCTCTGGATAAGGTTCGGCTGGGCATGACGACGCTGAAGGAGATCAACAAAGTTACGTTTATCGAGGCGAATCGGTAAAGGCAGGTTTCAGAGTTTCAAGGTTTCAAAGGTTCAGAGTTGGAGCGCCTCGATACAGATTTCTTCCCACCTAAGTGGTTTAACTTTGAAAGTTGAAACCTTGAGACTTCGAAACCTGCAGTGTGCTTTCCCAGCTATTGCAATTCTGGGCGCAACAGATTCTGATTAATAGAGGCGTTACTCGGGAATGAGTCCTACTGCAAATACAGCCAAGCCGAAGCTGGCCTGTGAAATCTCGGCGGACCGTGTGCTTGCGGGACGAGTGATCGACAATGGCAGCGGTCTGGAGGCCTGCGCGGCGCGCGAACTGGCGCCGGGCAGCGTGGTTCCCGACCTGGTGGAGAACAATCTGCGCCAGCGCGATGCCGTCCGGTCAGGCATTGAGGAAGCACTGGGCAGTGTGGCGGGACGGGCGCACGATGTGATCGCAATTGTGCCAGATGCTGCCGTGCGAGTGATGCTCGTGGAATTTGACACGCTGCCTTCGGATCATGAGGAGGCGCTTGGAGTCGTGCGATTTCGTTTGAAGAAGTCGCTGCCGTTCGACGTGGAGAAAGCCAAAATCTCTTACCAGGCACAGAAAATTGGAGACGAAGTAAAGATCGTCGCGGCGGTCGCGCTGGGCAGTGTCATCGAGGATTACGAAACGGTGTTCCGACAAGCGGGATTCGCTCCGGGTGTCGTACTCCCATCAACGCTCGCGGCCTTGGGCGCAGCGGATGGCAAGAAGCCGACCATGGTCATCAAGGTGGATGCACGCACAACCAGCATTGCGATTTTGAATCAAGAGCAACTACAGCTATTCCGGACATTGGAAAATGCACGCGGCGTGACCATCAACGGCGAGCAATTGGCCGAGGAAGTTTATCCGTCGATCGTGTTTTTCCAGGATACGTACCAGTTGAACATTGAACGGATTTACGTAGCAGGATTGCCGGAATCGGGCGGAGCAGCGGCGGCATTGCGGGCATCGACCGAGGCCGATGTGCAGGAATTGGTTTCGTCGGCGCAACTCGGAATGACGGCAGCGGGCAACGTGCCGAAATGGAGAATGGCAGGAGTAGTAGGAGCATTGATTGCTTAGGGACCAGGGGCTAGGGTCAGGGGTTAGTTAAACCTTCTGATCCCTAACCCCCAGTCTCTAGTCCCTGTTTTTATGCGTATTGATATCAATCTGGCGAGTCAGCCCTACGAGGATGCGCGGCGATTTTGGATGCGCTGGGGTACGGCTGTGGGCGCGCTTGGGCTTGTCACGCTCGCTCTGCTGGCGCTCGATGTAACCGGATGGATGAACGCGCGGCGCGATCGCGAGGACATGGCGCAGAAGCGCACCCTGATTGCAGACCGCGATCGGACGCGAACCAATGCCGAGCGGATCCTCAGCCTGCCCCAGAACCGGACGACGCGCGACGAATCGCAATTTCTGAACCAATTAATCGAACGCAAGGCGTTTTCCTGGACCCGCGTGCTGGAGAGTCTGGAGAAAGTGATGCCGCCCCGGGTACACGTGGTTTCGATCAGCCCGCAACTGAATGAGGATAACGAACTGGCACTGAAGATGACGGTGGCAGGCGATTCGCGCGACCGCGCGATTGAACTGGCGCGCCGGATGGAAGAATCTCGACGCTTCGCTCAGACACAGATCACGCGCGAAGCTTCAACGCAGTCGCAAACGGGAGATACGGAACAGGTGGAGCTAACTGCCATCTACATTCCGGAGTCGGAAACTGATGTGAGCGCTAGCCCAACGGCACCGACAAGTTCAAAACCGGCCACATCGAAACCGGCGACTCCGAAAAAACCCGCAACTTCGGTAAAGCCTGCAGCACGTCCGGGCGCCAAGGGGATAAAAAGCTGATGCCAGATCTTCGCAAAACCCGGAAAGATCTGAAGATAGCGCTGGTCGCGATGGCTGGCATCGATCTGCTGGCGGCGCTGCTTTATTTTTCTCCTCTGATTGGGTCGGCGGAATCGCGGCGCACGCAATTAACTCAGTTACAAGGCGAACTCGCGCTAAAGACGCGGCAAGTGGCCCCGCTAAAGGACCTGCCCGAGAAGGTAAATGTCGCAAGCGAGCAGATTGGCGATTTCTATAAAAAGCGATTTCCTTCCCAGAACTCTCAGATCCTGACCGAAGTGGGCAAAGTGGCCTCGGCGAACGGCGTTCGCATTGAGCAAGGGAGATATAAGCCGGCAGATACTGTCATGGTCGGGCTGCAACCGATCGAGATGGATTACGATCTGGCGGGAAATTACACGTCGCTGGCGCGATTCATTAATGCTCTGGAACGCGATGACATGTTTTTCATCATCAACAGCGTGACCCTCGGCGGCGATCCGCAGGGCCCGGTCAAGCTGAGCATGAAACTTGAGACATATTTGAAGGTAGGCTCGTAGTGCAACTGGGACTGGAGAACAAGAAAAAGACGATGTGGGCAGCGATCCTAGGGGTCGTGGCCCTGCTGGTCTTTGCCTACGAACTCATTCCCTTGTTCACCGGTTCGTCCACACCGAATTCGAGCGCGCAGGCTGCGGCACCGTCATTGATCCATACTCCGCCGCCACGTCCCGCAGGCAGAGCTGCAGTAAAACTCGGCAAGAAGGCGCAGGTGGAGAGTCTCGATCCGACTCTACGCCTCGATCTGCTCGCGAACAGCGAGAAAACGCAGTACGAGGGGAACGGACGGAATATTTTCGTATCGCAGGCGGAAGATGTAAAGATTGAAACGCCGAAAGGAACCGGCGCGACGGACCGTACGACCAATACAACCCAGGATGCGTATCGTCTGCCTACCGTGCCGCCAGCGCCTCCGATTCCATTGAAGTTTTACGGATTCGCCAGTTCTCCCGGCGAGCCCAAGCGAGTGTTCCTGAAGATGGGCGAGGACGTTTTTGTCGCGGGCGAAGGAGAAATCGTCAACCGGCGCTACAAGGTTATGCGGATTTCGAATAACTCGGTGGAGATTCAGGATATGGTGTACAGCGGTCCACCGCAGAATATTCCGCTGACGCAGGGATGAGTTGAGGGTTCAAGAGTTTGCACGATGTTTCAAAGTTTCAAGGTTTCAAAGCGAAACCGAAACAACCGTAATTATCAGAAGTCACTTTGAAACTTTAAAACTTTGAAACCTGAAGTTTTCCATGCTTTTATCCACTCATTTACGACGCAAGAGTTCCCGGAAATCCGAGGAAGGCTACATCCTACTTGTGCTGCTCCTGGTAGTCGCTCTGTTGGCGATCGCGGCAGCGACGATGGTCACGTCGTGGAAATTTGAGATGAAGCGCGACCGCGAAGAAGAGATGATTCATCGCGGGGTGCAATATACTCGCGCCATTCGGGCGTTCTATCGCAAGTTCAACCGCTTCCCGAACAAAATTGAAGAGCTCGAAGATACCAACCAGCTTCGCTTCCTCCGCAAGCGCTACAAAGATCCAATGAATTGCAAACAAGGCAAGTGCGCGGATTTCAAGCTGGTGCATTTTGGAGAAGTGAAGATGTCAGGCTCGCTGGGTGGCAGCACGATTCCGGGTGCGAGCACGGTTGGCAATAACGGGCAACTGACGAGCACCGGATTTGGGCAGAGCTCAGGGTTGGGCAACAATAGTGCATTCGGATCGAACTCGGCATTCGGACAGAACTCCAACTCCGGCTTTGGGCAAAATTCCAACGCGGCGGCGACACCGAACACAGATGCTTCGAACACCCAGAATGCCACTGGAGACGCTACGCAAGCGGGAGGCGACGCATCGCAGCAGAGTTCGAACGGTACAGGCACGAATTCCACGGGAGCGTTTGGCAGTAATTCTGGTTCCGACAAGCTGGGCACGACGCAATTTGGCGGAGCACCGATCGTTGGCGTCGCCAGCATGAGCAAAGAAAAGACGATCCGCGAGTTCGACAAGAAGAAGAAATACAGCGAGTGGATGTTCGTTTACGATCCGATGCTGGACCAAGGTGGCTTGATCACGACTCCCTACCAGCCTCAACTGATGATGCAGATGCAGAGCATGGGAGTACAGAACGTGAACGGGCAGAATCCGGGGCAGAACGGGACGAGCGGATTTGGAAACAACAGCGGTTTCGGAAACAGCAGCGGATTCGGGAATTCGCCTGGAGGGATGCAGAGCAGCCCGACATCACCGGGTGGGTTCGGGACTCCCAGTCCTAATCCTCCGAGCAATTCACCGCAGCAGCAGTAGATATCCTCCTCAAGATCAAAATCCCCACTTCTCGCGGCACAAGCCGCACGACAAATGGGGCACCCATCTCCACAATCTCCTCACAATGCAAAAGGCCCCGTCTCTCGACGAGGCCTTCCAAACTCTGTGATCGTTCTTACACGCTAAACGAACTGCCGCAGCCGCAAGTGCTCTTCACGTTCGGATTCTCGAACTTGAAGCCGGCGCCTTCCAGCGTTTCGACGTAATCGACGATGCAGCCGTTGAGATACATGACCGAAGTGGCGTCGACGAAAACCTTGAGGCCGTCCATGTCGAAAGTTTTGTCCATCATTCCGGCGCCGTTCTCGAACTGCATGGAGTAGGAGAAGCCGGAGCATCCGCCGCCGACGACCCCGATCCGCAGGCCAGCCGGCACGGGATTCTGTTGTGCCATGATCTCTTTCACCTTGGCGACTGCGTTGGCGGTCAGAGTAACGGGTGCGACTTTCTTCACTTCGGGCACGGTTGTGGTGGCCATTCGTATCTCCTTGGCTTTAAAGCTGTTTCATTATATCAAACATCTTCGGAACGCTCAGGACAGCCGTCCGGGGATGAGTACTTATCTACCCAATTTGGATGCTAATTGCAAGAAAGAAGTCGCATTGTTCTGGTTCCGTAACAGGCTTTTGCACAAGGGATTTATTCGTCGCGGGGGGTCGCCAACAGGGCTATAATGGCGCCGTTAGGGCCTTCCCCCGGGACTGGACGCGGGGTTTCACGAGCCCCCACCACGAGGTGGAAAGCCCCTGCTGGGTCGACTCTGCTGAGGTGGCTTATGACGCCGATCGAAATCGTAGGCGGTCTGTTCGGACTCTTCGCCGTCGGGCTGATCGTGCTGTTGATCTACAAGAGCACGCTCACCATGCACGAAGATGATCAACTTTTTCTGGACGAGGCCAATTCCCATATGCAGGAAGAACAGACGGAATTGCTGACCAAGGTCAGCCGTCTGACGATCCCGATGCGCGTTTTCAGCATCGGGTCGGGAGTGTTTCTGCTCGCCTTCCTCGCGCTTTTGATTTATCAGAAGCTGAACGAAGTGCAGTAAGGAAGTTCGCGGCGGGAAACTTGCTTGCGCCTCTGCGTCCGCCATGCGGTGCGCCACCCGCGTGGTGGGGATTTTTTTTGCCTAGATACGCAACGGCAAGTGATTGAGTTTATCCCAGTGAGTTGCGCGTCATCCTGCCCAGGAGTTCGACGACGGGAGTGTGTCACAATCCTGTCTCGATTCCGGCGGACCCGGTATACACGCCTGCGGTGTCCATGCCTCATGAGTGACAGGTTCGCCCGAATACGTGCGCAAGTAGTGATGGGAGTCGCGATCTAAAGACGTTCGAAGAAGTTCAGTGTCATTGTAAGTACCACCCGGTCATACAACGTTTTGCGCACAGAATAGTTCTTACGGCGGGAGTGGCCACTCATGTCGACAGCCCCTGCGGAAGTGACTCCTCCTTCTGAACCAGCGTCAGAAAGACCGGAGCCAGAGTTTGAGCCGAGTCCAGTGGCTAAATCGCCCTCAAAGCGGTGGCGATGGATCATTCTGGCCGCGGCCGTTCTGATCGTCGGTGGATTTTTTGGGCTGATGCGGACGCGTGATATCCCGTCACGACCCGCCTCCGTCACTCAAGCTCATTTGCAGAATCCCGAACACGGGTTGCGCCTGAAGGGTACGACGGAGGCTGTGCAAGCTCGCGCGATCCTCGCCCCCCTGCTCTCCGGACAGCAGATCGGAACTCTCACGATCGTGCACCTCGCGCTGAACGGGGCCAAAGTAAAGCAAGGCGACCTGCTGGTGGAGTTCGACCGGCAGGCGCAGATGCGCGACATTATCGACAAGCAGGCCGAATATCAGAAACTCGTGGACCAAGTCGCAGTCGAGCAGGCGAAAGAAGCGGCCGCGCGGGCTAAAGATGAGACCGAATTGAAAACAGCGGAGGATGACCTTCGCAAGGCAAAACTGGAAGTGCAGAAAGAGGAGATCGTTTCTCGCATCGATGCGGAGAAGAACCAAGAGACGCTTCAAGAATCACAGGCCACCTACGATCAGTTGCGCGAAACCTTCGATCTGAAGCGGAAGGCGGCGGAAGCCGCGATTCGCAGCCTGGAGATTCAGCGTGATCGGACCAGGCAAACGATGGAGCATGCCAAGGCAAATTCCGATCAAATGCAGATTCGTTCGCCGCTGGATGGGGTAGTTGTACTGAATACGATCTGGAAGCAAGGCACGATGGGGGAAGTGCAGGAAGGCGATCAGGTTCGTCCCGGGGTGCCGTTCATGCAAGTGGTGAATCCGGCGATCATGCAGGTACGTGTGCTGGCCAACCAGCAGGACTTCCCTTCTCTGCGCGTGGGCCAGAGCGCAAGGATTCGGCTGGATGCCTATCCGGAGATGGTGTTAGGCGGCAAAATCGATCAGATTTCCCCGATCGGCGAAGGTGGAGATTTTTCCAGCAAGCTGCGGACGTTCGCGGTGATTGTCGCGATTCAAGGAAATGATCCTAAGCTGATGCCAGATCTCTCGGCAGCGGTCGACGTGGATCTTGATACTCAGAAGGCGGCAGCAACTTCGGCCAGCGCTGGAAGTGGCTCGTTATGATGCAGCGGTTTCGCAAACTCTCGGCCCATGGGAAGACGATAGCGATCCTGGTCGTTGTCCTCATTGCCAGTGGAGTTCTGCTCGGAGCAGTTCGCCTGACCAGGCGCGCACCCTCGGTCCCGACTGTTGACGTTAAGCGAACAGAATTCCTGGACTCGCTGCAATTCCGAGGTGAGGTGAAGGCACTCAAATCCGTGACGATCAGCGCACCCTCCGGAGCAGGAGATCTCCGGATCGTAATGATCTCTCCCGAGGGAACATCGGTGAAAGCGGGAGATGTGGTTGTTGAATTCGACAAAACGAAGACGGAGCAGGACCTGGCGCAGTTTCGATCGACGCTTAAGTCGGCCCAGGCCGAGATCGGGCAGGCCATGGCCCAGGCGCGACTTACGGAGGAAGAAGATAAGACAGCGGTCCTCAAGGCGCGGTATGAGGTCGAAGGCGCGAAACTCGAGGCCAGCAAGCAGGAGATCGTTTCAAGAATCGAAGGCGAGGAAGCAAAGTTGAAGCTCGCTGATGCCGAACAGAAATTGCGCGAAGCGGAAGCGAAACAAAAGTCCGATGTAGCCCTGAATAAGGCCACGATTGAGAGTAAGGAGCAAGCCAGCGAGAAAGCAAAATATGATGTTGGGAGAGCCGAACGAGCGCTGTCGCAAATGAGCTTGCGAGCACCGTCAGCGGGCACGATTAGCCTTCTGCAGCACTGGGCCGGATCAGGGATGATGACCTATCGGGCAGGGGACAGTGCCTGGCCTGGAGCAGCGATTGCGGAGTTGCCGGATGCCAGCACCCTGCGAGTCACGGCGCGCGTGGATGAAACCGAGCGCGGGCGGCTGGCGGCGAACCAGCCGGTAAACGTCCAACTAAACTCAATTCCAGACCGCCAGTTTACCGGCCACATTGACCAGATCGGGTCAATCGCCAGCTTGGATTTTTCGGGGGGCTGGCCGATCAACCGGAACTTCATGCTTGAGATCGCTCTCGACCAGACGGATTCCCGGTTCAAACCCGGCATCACCGGGGACGTCACAGTGGTCGTCGACAAAGTTCCGAACGCGATTGTCATTCCCGCGCAGGCGCTGTTCCAGAAATCAGGGCAGAATGTTGCCTACGTATGGCACAGCGGAGAATTTGAAGAACGTACGGTGGAGGTAGGAAGAAAAAGTGGCGACAAGATCCTGGTGGCGAAGGGTGTAAAGCCCGGAGAGCAGGTTGCGCTCCGCGATCCCACTTCGAAGGAGTAACTCTGTCGAGATGAAAGGCAGGAAGACTATTACCTGGGCCGTTGTCGCGGTCGTGCTCTGCGCGGTTGGCGGAGTTGTGGCGGCTGCTCGCAGGGTGGGCCCGTCCACCGCGGGTACAGATGTCCCGACAGTCCGCGTAAAGCGCGGGGATCTCGACATGAAGGTCTTCGTTATCGGTGAGCTGAAAGCAAGCCACTCGGAAATGCTGATTGCCCCGCCGATCGGAGGCGGCGCATTACAGATCACGCATCTGCTACATACCGGCGCTGAGGTGAAAAAAGGCGACCTGGTGATCGAGTTCGACCCGAGTGAGCAGCATTACAAGGTGGAACAGAGTCGATCTGAACTGCAGCAGGCCGAGCAGGAGATCACCAAAGCCAAGGCCGATGCGGCCGTCACTGCGGCACAAGACAAGGTGGCGCTGCTAAAGGCGCATTTCGATGTTCGCCGGGCCGAACTCGATGTACAGAAGAACGAACTGGTCAGCAGTATCGATGCGCGGAAAAACCAGCTGGCGCTCGAAGGAGCACAGCGCGTTCTGGCAGAACTCGAGCAGGATGTGAAATCGCGGAGCGCGTCAAACCAGGCAGCGATTTCTCTGGCGGAAGAAAAGCGCAATAAAGCCAAGCTCGCAATGGACCAGGCGCAGAGCAATATCGAGAAGATGAGCGTCACGGCTCCCATGGACGGTCTGGTCGCGCTGATGAAGAACGAAGAGGCAACCGGTGGTTTCTTTTTCAGTGGAATGTCCCTGCCCGAGTACCGCGAAGGAGATCAAGTCCATCCCGGACAATCGGTGGGACAAGTCATCGACCCAAAAGGAATGGAGTTGGTCGCGAAGGTCGGGGAACTCGAGCGAAACAGCATTAAAGAGGGACAACCGGTGGACATCAAACTGGATGCCCTTCCTGGAACTGCATTCCACGGCACGGTCAAGAGAGTTTCCGGAAATAACACCCGCAGATTCTGGGACGATGATACGAGCACCAAGTTTGAGGTTTCTATTACGCTTGCCTCGAATGATCCGTGGATGCGTCCGGGGCTGACGGCACACGTTTACATCAACGGAGATCCTCAGAAGAACGTGCTCTACGTGCCGCGTCAGGCGCTTTACCTGAAGGACAATAAGCGCGTTGTTTATGTGCGCAACGGAAGCAACTTCGATATGCGAGAGGTAAGGATTCAGGCGGAGAACGAGAGCCGGGCGGCTATTGAAGGAATTGCAGCTGGAACCGAGATTGCACTGATCGACCCCACCGCTCCAAAGAAGGCCCCGAATTCCAACACCTCAGCGGCTCCGGGTGCAGGAGGCGCTCCGTAATGTCGACCGTTGCGTCTACCCCTTCGATGCGGTTCGTTCGCGGTTATCAGCAGTGGTTCCCCGATTTGCAGTTGGGCTGGCAGAACCTGCTCCTGCATCGCCTGCGCTCGGCTCTCACCATGTTGGGAATGATCTTCGGCGTTGCCGCGGTGGTCTCCATGCTGTCGATTGGAGCAGGCGCCAGGCAGAAGGTAATGGCCTTCATCGAGCAGATGGGCGTTCACAACCTGATCGTCGAGGCAAAAGAGACTACGGAATGGCAGGCACATCAGAAAGTCCGCAAAATTTCGCAGGGTCTCACTTTCCAAGACTACCGGGTGATCCGTGATGATGTGAGTGATATCGCCGCGGGCACTCCGCGCAAGCGGATGACACCGAGCAAGACAATCCCGAAATCACAGCAGGATCCGCCGACCATTTACGGGGTCGAACCGGTCTACCTCAAGATCGCAGGCCTGCAAGTTTTACAAGGAAGGTTCTTCACGGAGGATGAGGAGACTCGTGGCGCAGCAGTGTGCGTACTAGGTGCGGCCGCGCGTTCAAGTTTGTTTGGCTCTGCAGACCCGGCGGGGCAGTACGTGAAAGCCAACGAGACATGGTTCCGCGTGATCGGCGTCGTGTCGCCCCAGCTCAGTTCGCAAACTGAGGTAGCCGGAGTACCTTCCCTGGATGTTAACAACATCATGTATGTGCCGCTGAATTCTGCAATTTTGCGGCTTGAGGACAACTACAGCGACGTGCGGGATGAGATTGACGGTATTTATCTGAATATCCGCGATAGCGCGGATATGGGAACCATCGCGCAGGTGGTTCGCGCGATTCTCGACTCTGCTCATCATTCCGCGGGCGATTTCAGCGTGATCGTTCCTGCTGAATTACTGGCCGAGCAGAAGCGCACGGAGCGGCTCTTCAATGCAGTCATGGTCGCAATCGCGTCCATTTCCCTGCTGGTCGGCGGCATCGGAATCATGAATATCATGCTGGCCAGCATCCTGGAGCGCACTCGCGAAATCGGTGTGCGGCGCGCCGTGGGAGCGCGGCAGTCCGACATCATTCGGCAATTCGTGGTCGAGGCTGTCCTGATTTCATTTATAGGCGGGAGCTGCGGGATCGCATTCGGCTTCGTGATGTCGCGATTGATTGCGTGGCTGGCCGGGTGGTCCACGATCGTGACTGCGAGTTCGATCTTGCTGGCTTTTTTGGTTTCGATTTCCGTTGGCCTGGTGTTTGGCATTTATCCGGCAGTAAAGGCTGCTCGTTTAGACCCAGTTGAAGCAATTCGATACGAGTAGCGGTTTCGCATTCACCCAGTACGTAAAAACCCGGAGGAATCAAGGAATGAGCAGCTTTCGTCCTGCGCTAGTTCTCTGCCTGACGAGTTTCCTTACGATCGCAAGCTGGGCGCAAAAAGGTGAGAGCTACAACGATCTGATGACGTCACAGGTGCGATCCGGGACTCTCAGCACGCCCGCGCATCTGCGCAGTTTTATTGTTGACGGCAAACTGCGGCTGAGTCTGCGCGATGCGGTCGTGCTCACGCTAGAAAACAACAGTCAAATTCGAGTCCAAGAATCGCCGGTTGAGTCGATGAAGTTCTCATTACTTGGAACACACGCGCCTTTTGACCCGCTGATTTCGAGCACTGACAACCTCATCGGCACAGTTTCGCCTCCATTCGAATTTCTTCAGTCCGTCGGGGGGAATGTCTATAACTTTAACTTCAAGAATACGACCAAGAACTTGCAGTTTGGTTATTCACAAACATTCGAGACCGGCACCAATGTACAGGTAGGCCTACAGAACAGCATTAATTCCACAAATGTACCGCTCGGTTTTTACAACCCGTACACGACTTCGGCGCTGAACTTTCAGTTCACGCAGCCGCTTTTGAGGAATGGATGGTTTGCGGCGAACCGAGGGCCACTGGTCATCGCCCGTCGAAACCTTGATATGTCGCGCGCTGCTTTCGCCTCTGAGGTTAACAACAGCATCCTGCAAGCTGTGAACCAGTATTGGGCCGTTGTCGAGGCACAAGGAAACCTGGAAGTGGCGCGTTCTTCCATGGCTGCAGCAGAGGCGACCTACAAGAGGGACAAGCGGGCGCTCGAGTTGGGTGCGCTACCTCCATTGGATATCTACCGCTCGGAGTCGCAAGTGGCGTCAAGGCGTGTGCAGGTGATCCAGAGCGAGTATGCGTTGAAGCAGGTGGTAGATACTCTGAGGCTCACGATTGGAGCCGATCAGGATCCTTATTTTCAGGCGCTCGATATTGAGTTGACTGAAAAAGCCGAGCCAGAGGGTGATCTGCGAACCACGGATGCAGGCACGGCGCTGCGGGAGGCCCTGAAGAAGCGGCCGGAGTTTGACGCCGCCCGTTCGGCTCTCTCCCGCGACGAAATGGAAATCCGGGTGGCCAAGAATCATCTCCTTCCACAACTCGATCTGATGGGGCTTTACTTGAGCAATGGAATTGGCGGTTCGGGACTGAACGCTGTGGGCCAGCCGATCAGCAGTTCGTGGATTCATCAGGTGTTCGCCTTCAGCTATCCGACCTATGAGGCACAGCTTACGTTGAACCTACCTCTGAAGAATCGCGCGGCCAAGGCGGAGATGGGATCGGCTCTCGTATCAAAACACAACGATCTGTACAGCCAGCGACTGATGCAGGAACAGGTGACGTTGGATGTAAGCAACTCTGTGCATCTACTCGAGGAATCCAAACTGAGCATCGCGGCCAGCAAAGAAGCTCTCGACCTGGCGCAAAAGACAATGGCCGCAGAACAGCGGAAATATGAACTTGGATCGAGTACGGTTTATCTGGTGCTCGAGGCGCAAACGGAACTGGCAAGCGCACAGCAAACCCTGCTGCAGGCGGAAGTCGGGTATCAATTGGCGATCGCGGCGTTGGATCACTCAACCGGCGAGATGCTGGAGCCGTATCATGTACAGATTGCGGAGCTCACACACTAAGCTCCAGCCCAGCGAAATCGGTGATGATTACTTCAGGCCAATCCGTGCCGCCAATGCCAGTTTTTCACCTTCCATCTCTTCAGTGGTACGCCATTGGCCGTAGTTTTCGGGATGGACCCGGCAAAAGAGCTTGAGTGGAGGCCCATCTTCCTTGACGAGGCCAATTCGGCCTGTAATCGAAGTGCACTCTGGACAGCGAAGGTCAAACCGTTTCCCAACTTTTTGAAGAGTAAGCCCGTGGATCACACTCTCATCGTACACGCTTGAGCCCAGGTTCTTTCTATAACGGTAGTAATGCGACGGCTTTCATTTCAGACTCGTGCGAACTGGCCATTCAGCGGAAGGTTCACTACAAGAAAAAAGCTGCCGGGGTGATTCCCCAGCAGCTTCGGTTGGATTGCGGTTTAAGTTCAGTCTCCCGAGTGAGCACGAGCGCGCCGAAGGCAAATAAAGAATCGCCGAACATGCGCATCCAGCGCAGGCGAGTGAGAAGAGGTGTCCGACCTGTTCGGGTTGGATTGGCTGACCTGGGTTTTGACCATCCCCATAGTTTGGACCATCCCAATCCTGAGCAGGAAGATGTTACGCACCGCAGCCAAAAGTCTGCTCTAGGTTTCAAGATTGCGCAACTGCCACAACCCGATGATTCCCAGAACCATCAGATTAGGAAATAACAATGGTGCCATTGGCGGGGCGCCATAAATGAAATTGTCGAAGGCATGAATCGAGGGCCCCTGAAGATTGCCCATCGTGTGCAGCACGAATCCCCATAGACCTACTCCCGCCTCAACGATCAGTAGTGCGGCCGTTAGGTCGATAAACCATCGCGACACTCGCATCAGCAAAGGGACACAAAGAAATCCGATAGCCAGAGCGCTGGCTGCGACGGGAACCCATTCGACTTTGAAGAAGAATCCGTTTGCGGCGTGATCCGCCAGGCTGAAAACAAAATTCCCGATGAATCCGCCCATGGTGAACAGCAAAATCCATTGCGCCCACTCGCTGGACTCCGAATCGACCATACGGTTCATGACCAAAAGAAATCCCAATCCCGTGTAGGCCAGTGGCGCAGCGAAGGGAGCCGAGTAGGTCAGGCTCCGTATGGTTCGCTCGTAGAAGAACTGACTCTCCAGGTGAAGAATGACTCCGGTGAGGCCGACCAGAATAGACGCCCAGCCGACGACATACCCTAAAACCTTCCAGACAATTCGCCGTCGTGTCCGTTCGGTCACTCCAACAATCAAAACCAGCGGCGCACTTGCAGAAAAGAACAGCGGAATGTACTCAGCGGGATTCCCAAACTGGTTCACCGAATGCGCCAGGAAAATGTCGAACGTAAGAAAGCCGATGTTCAGGATCGCGAAGGCTTCGACCCAGAGCTCGGGCTGATTCCACCAGCGGCTATTTGGACCGGCCATGCTGTCTCCTCAGCTCCGCGGCCATGGAATTCAGTTCGACTGTCTTCTGCATCATCGGATAATTCCCGTGCCACTGTACGAAATCCGCTCCGCCCATGAAAGCGCCGTGCTTGCTGGTGCGTCCGTCGTAGTGCCATAGATCGAAGTACACGAAGTCAATCGGCTGCGAGAATGGAGGTCCGGTCAGCACGCCATCCCTGCGAAGTCCGTCGACAATTCCTTTCGCGGTTTGGACGCGCTGATTCGTCGATTGCACCACCTGTTCCGCCTGGCTGTACACGCGGTCGATGACTGCAGGCGTATGACATTGCGAACAAACCTGCTTCATCTTGGCTTGCGCGACCGCAAAGTTCGGCCGCTTACCGGTAATCGCGTTTGCCAGATAATACGAAAGGCGTTCCGAAGGATCATGCGTTACGCCGATTCCGTTGATGCCGCTCATGTGACAGGTCGCGCAGGTGGGTACGAACATGTCTCGCGTGGTCAGCGACTTCGAGGGGGCATCCAGGTTGAGCAACCGTTCCTGCGCCTGGAACAGTACGCCGTGCTTCGATTCCTCATAAATCTCGATCTGCGAGTGGTCCGGTCCCATGTGGCATTGGGCGCAGGTGCTGGGCAAGCGCGCGATTCTTACCGAACTCGTGTGCCGCGTGTGGCAGACCGTGCAGCTTCCGATCGTGCCATCGGCATTCGGCCGTCCGACGCTGTGGCACTGCTCGCAGCCGCTGGTCATGGCAGATCCGCCTTCCATCTGCACAAACGGATGTGGCGGCCGCCGCGTGCCTCCGGGTTGATACGTCTCCGAAAAGTTGACTTGCTCGGGCGTCAGGCCTTTTTCGCCATAGATGGCCGCCCAAGCGGGCGCAGCATGGCGGCTGCGCATAAATTGCTGGTAGATTCCCTCGTGGCAACTGCGGCAATTCCCCGGCGTGAGTTTCGCAGATATCACGAATCCGTGATGATCATTCTTCTCCTGCCCGGCAGCAGGTTGGTGGCAGTCCAGGCAATTGATGCCTTTGCGAGCATGCTGGCTCATCTCATATTCGTGCACGACGGAGTACTGCGTTCTCGCATGACACTCGGCGCACTTTCCGCTGGCGCGGACCAAGTCTGCCGTCGGCTGCTCCGTTTCGACTTTCGGTCTTGCACGATTGATCAGGAACGCTGCCAGGATTAAAGCGAATGCAATAACGACAGCAATGAAGACGGAGCGGAAAGACATGGAACCTCCTCGCCCAGCTTGGAGTCACCCGCAGGTCTCGGGCGCACTGAAATCAGAATTATTGTAGATAGTGTTCTAGTGGGGCAAGCGCAGACGGACACGACATGAATCGAGCCTGACTAGCGAGTGTGATGAAGAACCGTCAGGACAACTGCAGAACCAAGTCGGACGACAATGAGGATCCCCGCGATTACCAGGGCCAGCCAGAACAGCGTTCGTTCGAAACGGTTCAATTGACGGCCAGAAACGGTCATACAGAGGACCTCGGCGCCTGCATTCAGGGTAGAATCGGATACGTAGCCAGGCCGTGACCCGAATCACGGACCTTTGTGACCCAGCCGGATTCCGGCGCATCCAAAAATCTATATGCCTGTTCAAATCGGAGCCACGTCTCACAGCTTTTCTGAGCCGACCGCATTGCTCTCGGATTGTCACCGCCGTATTGAAATGTTCCTCGGCTCGCTGCAACGCGTAGCTGTGCTTATCGACAAGCCTCTCTCCGACGATGCGCGAGAGGCCATGGAGTCGTCCCTGCGCTATTTCCGGGAGGCGGCTCCGAAGCACACTGCCGACGAAGAGGAATCGCTGTTCCCGCGTCTACGGAATATCCAGAACTCTCATCTCCAGGCGGCGATCACGACCCTGGACGCCTTGGAACAGGAACACCGCCGCGCCGCTGCGCTGCATGCCGAAGTCGAGGCTCTGGGCACAACCTACCTGAAGAAAAGGCCTCTCTCGGTCTCGGAAGCACAGCGGTTTCGAGAAGCCGTCGCGGAACTCGCGTCCATCTACAAAGAGCACATCCGGATTGAAGATGACGAAGTGTTCCCAATCGCGGGGCGAGCGCTTAGCAAGAAAGAAAAGAATCTGATCGCGCTCGAGATGGCATGGCGGCGGCAAGTCTCCGGATAGGACGAGCCGTCGAGAATCTTTGGAACCACATATGGCTGTCGCCCTGCGGGAAGAGTACAGGCGTAGGCGCTCATGGCGGATACGTTTACAATAGCTGCACCGAGTGCGAAAGTGGCGGAATTGGCAGACGCACCAGACTTAGGATCTGGCGGGTAAAACCGTGGGGGTTCGAGTCCCCCCTTTCGCACCATCCACTTTGCATTGTTCCACCCAAGACCTTTCACTCCGTTCAGGATTTCGGCTGCGGGCTCCCGCTTCACTCACGCCCGCAAATCGCCTCAACTTAGGACCTGGCCGGTGAACCGAGGGGGCGAGTCCCCGTTTCACGCCAAAGACGCGAGTCGTATGCTACGTGGCGACCATCCGTGAGAATATCGCCGAAAGACCATCTTCATGATTTTCCGCGGCTTGCGTTGGGCTGACCGTGGAATTGCCCGAACACTCAGCTGCTGTTCTACGCCATCGATAAAAGTACTTTGGCGAATCGTAAAGGCAAGTGGCAGCCCCTCTGACAGTGACGCCGTAGAGAATTTCTCCCTTAGCACTGGACAATCGAAACACAACGATATAAAAAGAAACACGTCGAAAGTGACTGCTGCTATCTATGGGTTTACTGAAATCCATTAGCACGGAGAGGACACAACTTCGATGCAGCGTAGAGACTTTTTGAAAAGCAGTGTTGCGTTGGCAGTTGCAGCGGAACTTGGAACGAGCAAAGCTCACGGGTTTGTTCCTGCCCACAACTGGGACAAATACGATTTTGGTTCTGGGCCGACGGTCACCAACCGGCTTAATCAGGGACCGTTTCCACAGTACGCGCCTGAGGCCCTCATCCCAACCGATGATGTGGTGATGACCACGACTCCTTCGGAAGAGGTCGTACCGAACTATGGGAAGGGACTGATCACATACATCACAGCCGACAGTGGCACAGACGAAATTAAATCGGACAACATTCCGCAGGCCATTGAAGACCTGGTTCGCTTTCCCTTGGGGCAACAGCTTTACATACGGCCGACTTGGCGGGAGGTCCAGCCGCGACCTGGTCGACTCGAGTTGCCGGATTATGTGAAGCTCATTTTCGACCTTGCAAAGAAGAACAATAAGCGGGTGGGACTTCGCATCCAGATGAGCGCGCCCGACTATAAGCACCAGCCGGCGCTCCCAGATTTCGTTCTCGCCAAAGTACCCACGGTTGACCTTATTCCTGATGACAAAGAAAAGAAGGCGGCTGCGCGCTTTATCGAGAATCAGTATTCGAAGTATCAACCGCGGTTCGACCATCCTTTCTTTCAGCAGGCATTTGGTGAACTCGTCGGCCTCCTGGCCGCGGAATTCAATGGCAATCCGAGCGTCGAGTTTGTCGATACCTTTCTATACGGGTTCTGGGGCGAGGGGCATACGTGGCCGTTCGTCAACACTCCATTTCCCGACTATCAGACCGCAGAGAAGACCTGGATCAAAATGTTTGAAGTTCAGCAGGAGCACTTTACCAAGACTCCGCTGATGACCAATACCCAACCCGACTACAGCCGCGTCGGCAACTCCGAAGTGCTCGATCGTACAATTCGCAGCGACAACTGGATTCGTAGCGACACCATCTTCATCGAGAACGAGCAAATTGAAACGTTGAGCAATCGTCCGCCGTGGGTCGCCGCGGCGCTCGAACAAGGGATCCCTGCGAAGAGTCCGGAGTCGTTCCCTTCGGACGAAGGCATATCACCGGCGGAAAACATGATTGCTCACGTAATCGACGTGGGGGCGAACTACTGGTCGCTTTGGAACTTTCACGCGATCAGCGCCAAGAATCTGCTGAGCTATTACCAGGCATTCCCAAAGTCGTTCGACCAAATCAATCGTCGAATTGGCTATCGCGTCAGGCCGTCGATGATCTGGAGCTATGACGACAACGGCTACCTGGGGCTGATTATCGCGTTCGCCAATGATGGCATCTCTGGTGTTCCGGGTATGCTTCGGGTAAGCGTAGAAGGCGAAGACGGCAAAACTCTGACGAGCGGATGCCTGGATGCCGGTTATCCCCTGCCCGGAAAGCTCCGGCAGGCGCAATTTGTGCTGCCTAAGGGAACCAAATTTGAAGGTTTGAAACTCAGAGCGGAGATCGAGGTGAAAGGTATGCGTTACCCAGTTCAATGGGCTTGCCGGCAAAAGATCAACGAGGATGGTTCACTGACGCTGCGCTCGAACCTCCATCATGGCTTTTGACGGTGGATCATGAGCAAAACGTTCTCCTTATTCCTCATCTTCACAGCACTGTTAGCGGCGGGCCAGTCTTCCGCGCCGCCTGACCAATCCGCAGCGCGTCGCGCCTCCGCAGCTCAAATCCAAAGCCCTAGCCTTCGCATCGAGTTCGACAAAAATATGCGAAGCCGCGTGGTTGCCCGATTCGGAGGTAAGGAGATTCCACTTGGCGCGTTCTCGGCTTCCGAGACTGTGAAAGGCAGCGAGCGCTCCTGGTACGACTTTGCTTTGAGTTCGCAGACCCACGAGCGCGCCACCGACACCTATGGTGCCGGAGAGAAACTCACGCTGATGGGTATATCCGGCGTACTCAATAAGAATGTCTCCGTCACCATCTACGATGAATTCCCCAACCTTGCGGTCTTCGATGTCAGCTACACGAATGTTGGGAAATCACAACTGAAGATTCTGGAGTGGACCAATAATCACTATACGATCGACGCGCAGCGCGGCTCGGCCGCTGTACCTTTCTGGTCGTTTCAGAGCGGCTCTTACGAGAGTCGCCCGGACTGGATCGTCCCGCTGCACGCGGGATTCTCGCAGCAGAACTATCTCGGCATGAACGCCAGTGACTACGGCGGCGGCACGCCAATTGTTGACGTGTGGCGCAGAGATGCAGGCATCGGGGTGGGGCACGTCGAATCGCGACCGCGCCTGATTTCGCTGCCAGTTTCGATGCTGAATGCACGCCAGGCTCAGGTCAGCGTGCAGTATCGTCATGAGCAGTCTCTCCAACCCGGCGACAGCTTCCACACCTTTCGCACGTTCGTTACTGTGCATAACGGAGACTACTTCCAGACGCTGCTTACGTACCGCCGGTTCATGTCGAAACAAGGGTTCCAGATGGCAAAAGCCCCGGACAGCGCTTTCGGAGCAATCTGGTGCGCCTGGGGATATGGACGCGACTTCAAGCCGCAGCAGGTCTACGACACGCTGCCCACAGTGAAGCGCATGGGATTTACCTGGGTCACGCTCGATGACGGCTGGCAAAACAATTATGGCGATTGGCAACTCGACCCGAAGAAGTTTCCCCACGGCGACGCCGACATCAAAGCAATGGTCAAGCGCATTCACCAGGAGGGATTCAAAGCACAGCTCTGGTGGTCACCACTCAGCGCCGTTCCGAATTCAAAGTTGCTCACGGATGAACCGGATCTGGCATTGGAGAATCAAGACGGTTCGCGGCGCAAGATTTCATGGTGGAATTCCTACTATCTGTGCCCTGCCAACTCGCGGGTTGTGGAGTATCACAAGGAATTGGTACGCAAGATTCTGGTCGATTGGGGATTCGACGGTCTCAAACTCGATGGCCAGCACATGAATGGCGTTCCTGCCTGCTACAACCCGGCCCACCACCACAAGCGGCCCGAGGACTCGGTAGAAGCTTTGCCGGATTTCTTCCGCGAGATCTACGACGCCGCCCAGAAGGCGAAGCCTGGAGCGCTGGTGGAATTCTGCCCCTGCGGAACCGCGTATTCGTTCTTCACAATGCCGCATTTCAATATGTCAGTGGCTTCCGATCCGAGAAGTTCTTTCCAAGTACGGTCCAAAGGCAAAACCATCAAAGGCCTGATGGGCGACGATGTTCCTTACTTCGGAGATCACGTTGAGTTGAGCGACAATCACGACGATTTTGCGTCGACTCTTGGTATTGGAGGAGTGGTAGGCACCCAGTTCGTGCTGCCCCCTCTCGTCGAGAGACATGGCCGTTTCGACCTTACGCCCGACCATGCGGAGAGCTTCCAAAAATGGCTGGAGCTTTATCAGGAGAAGGGGCTTTCCCGCGGTCAATATCTGGGCACGCTCTACGACATCGGTTTTGACCGGCCGGAAGCCCACGTCATTCGCAAGGACAAGAAGATGTACTACGCGTTCTTCGCCGGAAAATGGAAAGGTACCGTGGAGTTGCGCGGCCTGGACGATCGCGCGTATCACGTCGTCGACTACGCAGGCGGGAAAGACTTCGGGGTCGTTCGCGGGCCAGTCGCGCACTTGCCGGCAGAGTTTTCCAAGCACCTTCTGCTGGAGGCAACTCCGCAGTAGCAGTACGCCGTAACTTGCAAGGCGAAGACAAGATGGTTTCGCCGTTTAGGAGCACTCATGCACCGTCGCGGTTTCTTGAAGTCGGCCGCCGCTGCAGGACTCTCGGTTGGCTTGTATAACACCGGCGCCAAGGCCTACATCCCTGAACACAACTGGGATAAATATGACTGGGGAGCAGGGCCTTCCATTCCCGACCGACTTTATCAAGGACCGTTCCCGCAATATGGACCCGCTGCTGTGGTTCCCGACAGCGATGTCGCGATGATCACTTCGCCCTCCAAGGACATCGTCAGCAACTATGGCATGGGTCTAATCGTCTACGTGTCCGATGACACCGGGCCACTGCACATTCCCAATCAAACTCTGGAACGCACACTCGAAGACCTGATCAAGCTACCGTTCGCGCAGAAGGTCTACATCCGCCCCAACTGGCGTGATGTCCAGAAACAACCTGGGAGGCTCGACTTCCCGGAGTCGTGGAAGATCACCTTCGATCTGGCCCGCCGTTACAACAAGCGCGTTGGTTTCCGGGTCATGCTCGAAAATCCAGATTTTCCCGATCCAGGGATGCCGGATTTTCTGCTGAACAAGGTTCCCTACGTAAAGCTCAAAGGCGAGTGGAAAGGCAATCCTGCGGAAATGCGCTACCGGAAAGATAACCGGGTGCCGCAATACGATCACCCGGAGTATCAAGCTGCATTTCGCGAATTGAACGGATTGCTGGCCGATGAACTCAACGGTCATCCGCAAGTCGAGTTCATGGACACTATGATGTATGGCTTTTGGGGCGAGGGGCACACCTGGCCCTTCGAGGGCAATCCTTTCCCGAGCCAATTGGTTGCGGAACGGACCTGGTCGGCGATGTTCGAAATGCAACTCGAACACTGGACGAAAGTCCCGCTAGCCACGAACACGCAGCCCGACTTTAGCAACGTCGGCAACTCCGACCTCGTCGATCGGACGATGCGTACGGGTAATTGGCTACGCACCGACACGATCTTCATTGAGAACACTCAGATCGAGGCGCTCAGCTACCGTCCGCCCTGGGCCGCTGCGATCTGTGAAGTTGGCTTCACCACCGGCGATCCGAAAGAACTCCAGATTGACGAAGACGGAATTACTTACAACGAACAAATCATCACCCACGCAGCAGACGTCGGCGTCAACTATCTGTCGCTTTGGAGTTGGCACAACCAGTCCGCTGACAACATCCTCAGCTACTACGAGAAGTTCCCTGAGCCAATCGATCAGATCGCCCGGCAGATTGGCTACCGCATTCGACCGTCGTTCATCTGGACATTCACGCGGGATGGAGTCACCGGCCTGGTAATCGGACTCGCAAACGACGGCATCGCCCCCGTTCCTGGCGTGCTTCGACTGAGCGTGTTCAGCGAGGATCGTAAGATCAACGTTTCCGGCTGCGTCGACCCTGGGTACCCGAAGCCAACCGGCGTTCATCAAGTCATGCTCATGCTGCCCGCAGGCGCGCCATGGGAGGGGCTGCGACTGAAAGGCGAACTCGAGGTGAAAGGCGTGCGCTATCCGGTCCGTTGGGCGTGCCGGCAGAAGGTCAACTCCGATGGCTCATTGACGCTGCGCCACAATTACAAGCCTGAGCAGCCATTGGTTTAGAACGCAAAGGAATGCTGAAGGGCACAGGGGGACGGATCCTGGGCCTGACTCAATCGAGCGCTTTCATGAGAGGGAGAGTATGAAATATTCCATTCTTTTTCTATTGCTATCATGCGTCGGCCAAGCTTCCGGCCAGGTGAATTCCTCGTTTTACGTGTCCACCGGAGGAAGTGATTCGAATCCCGGCACCGAAACCGCGCCTTGGCGCACGGTTCAACACGCCGCGGATACTGCTCGCGCAGGCAGCACCGTCAACGTGCGCGGTGGGATCTACGAGGAACTCGTTAGCATCAATCAATCCGGCGACGCGAGTGATGGATTTATCACCTTCAGAAGTTATCCCGGCGAAACGGCAATTCTGGATGCAGAGCACTTCACTCCGTCAGGAAGGCAAGCGATATTTACCATCCACAATCGGAGTTACGTGAGGATCGAGGGTTTTGAGATCCGAAACTTTCATACGGACGAACATCGCCTGGTGCCGATGGGAATAAGCGTTATCGGGGCTGGCTCGCATATCGAGCTTCTGAAGAACAGCGTCCATCATATTCAGCAGACTTTTCCAGGGCGGGATAAGCCCGGAAGCGGCGGTAACGGATTTGGAATTGCGGTATATGGCACCGACGCTAAGAGCCCGATCACCGACCTGGTGATCGACGGCAACGATGTGCATCACCTGAAGACAGGTTCGAGCGAGTCACTGGTTGTGAACGGGAACGTCACGAACTTCCGCATCACGCATAACATCGTCCACGACAACAACAACATCGGAATCGATGTCATCGGTTTTGAACGCACGGCGCCCGATCCCGCCGTCGATCAAGCACGCGACGGACTGGTGAGCGACAATTTGGTTTACAACATTACTTCAAAGGGCAATCCTGCCTATCGAGACGAAGAAAACTCCGATGGCATCTACGTGGACGGTGGCACCAGGATCCTGATCGAACGAAACGTTATGCACGATGTCGATTTCGGAATCGAACTGGCCAGCGAGCACAAAGATCGTGCTACCAGCTACATCACGGCGCGGAATAACCTTATCTATCACAGCCACACCGCGGGTGTTTCCATTGGAGGCTATGCGCCCGACCGGGGGCACACCGATCATTGCATCGTCATCAACAACACTCTTTACGAAAATGACACGTCCTCAACCGGCTCCGGAGAATTCCAAATGCAATGGAACATGGCGGACAATGTTTTCGAGAACAACATCGTGTATGCAGGACCTCGCTGCCTTATGAGTCTGAACAGATCTCAGATTGACAAGAGCAATCCTCCCGCAATCATCGATCACAACCTTTACTACTGTGATTCCGGCGCACAGGCGAGCAAGTGGGCAGGGGCTTCCAACACAATTACGGGATTCGATAAGTATGTTGAGGCTACGGGGAATGACCGGCAGTCCCATTTCCTGGATCCGCGCTTCGTTGATGCCGCGAAGAATGACTTCCATCTACAAGCCGATTCTCCTGCCGTCGCCGCTGGCACAACGGACAACATCCCAATTGGAGAACTCGATCTGGAAGGCTCACCACGAGTGAAGTCAGGAAAGATAGATATCGGTTGCTACCAGCGACAATAAAGCACTCAGTATTGGCACGGCAGGATTTTTCCGCGATAGGTTGGGCTAGCGCGACGCTTCCCCGTTTTAGCACCGTCCTCACTTTCCTCCCACTACCTTAGCTGCCGCTTCGAAGGCGCGTTGATATTCCTGATGGTACTGACCGTACTGTGGAGAAGATGAATCGAAAGCGACGAACCAGTCCTCGGGATAGATTTCGAAAATCTGTGTGCCCATGGCGAGAGCGAACGGGAGCAGATCGACCAGTGATCCGATTCGCCCTCCGCCTTCGGGATTGCTTGCCTTTAGCGTCTGCAATTCGAGTGGCACCCTCCCTCGAGCCTTCTCGAAATTGCGACACCAATTCACGGCACAAGGCTCGCCTGATTGATGGTTGCGCATATCCTCTTCCGAGAAGCCCTGGCTGCCTATTGCGATGCCGTTGTCGATCGCGCGTTCGGCGACCGCATCGACAAAGCTCAGATCGGGCGGCTGTCCGAAGGTGTTGATCCCGACCATCAATTGTTTGGGAGAGTTCAAGGATTTTTCGTAGTCGAGCATTGCGAGGATGTATTTCTGCCAAACTTCAGGCGTGAATCCCTTCTTCTTCAGCGCAAACATGCATGCCGGATAGGTCTCGCCTCCGCCGCCCAGTCCAAAGCGAATATAGCCAACGTTTGGGTTGCTGCCATACTTCCGCACAACTGCAGCCATGAAGTCCTGATAGTTGCGCATGAAATCTTTCTGCCAGAACACGGGAACGCGGCCGAAGTTCGGGCATTCGACTGAATCTACCTTCGAGAAGACATAATCGGGCGTAATCTTTGCCCGCTCGCTATAGCCGGTCGCCCAAGTGATGAAATTCACCTGCTTGCCAGCGGCAATCCAGGTCGCGATGCGTCCGTCCATTTGGGACCAGTCATAGCGGGGACTGGCATCGGGCCCACGGTCAATCTGGTTCCACACGAGATAGAAATTGGCGCCGCAAACGACAGGATCGTGCAGCAGTAGCTGCGTAGATTTCGCCTGCCTCTGCACGTCGGGAAACATGATCGCGAAGAGTCCGTGCGGAGCGTTGGGCACCGGTACCGTCGAAAGCGCATCCGTGCACTTCGGGAACGATGCGGGCGCATTGGGTTGCTTGGGTAGGTTCTGCCCGCAGGCGAAAGTGTGGGCAGCAAAGAGCGTGATTATCGTTGCTGCTACTTGAGGCAGTCGGACATTCATTCGGAATTCCTTCGTTGGCGAACGGCTTGCCTTCGAGATTCTACGACGAATCTCGGATTCGATAATTTGATTGCCGTGTACCGACTCAGTTCGAATGATGCCGTTCTTATCCTTGAGATTTAAGATGGGCCGGGAAACAATGCCAGCCATGAACTACAAAACCTTACTACGAGCAGCACTCGAGGAAGCCCGTCTCGGGCTAAGCGAAGGTGGACTCCCGATCGGCTCTGTCTTGGCAGACCAAAGTGGACGGATTGTTGCGCGGGGCCACAACCTCCGAGTACAGCGCGGTGATCCGACGGCGCACGCCGAAACCGTCTGTCTCCGAAATGCTGGTCGGCGGCGCGACTGGCCGGAACTTACGCTGGTCAGCACCTTGAGCCCCTGCATCATGTGCACGGGAACGGCGCTCCTCTACCGAATCCCGCGCGTCGTAATTGGCGAAAACCGGAATTTTATGGGCGCCGAAGATCTATTTCGGCAGCATGGGGTTGAGTTGATTGTGCTCGATGACGCGGAATGCATTCAGTTGATGGCGGACTTCATCCGTGAGTGCGCAGACGTGTGGAATGAGGACATCGGAAAGTAGCGATTTCAATTCGATGCGGCAGACGCTCGGCTCTCCGCCTTTTCAGGCGAACGCGCCTCACTGGCCGGCAACGTGGGCTTCAGGTCCCACTTGCATAACGGACAACGCGTGGCGACCGAATAAACAATCCGACCGAAAGCAACGCATTTCGCGTTGATGCATGCTCTCATCGTCCCCTCCGATTTCACTGGCGGCGCCGCTTCCCTCTTGCACGACAAATTAACACAAGCCGTCGAATTCATCGTGCTTGTTTTCGGGTAATTTGAATTGATTTTTCTTCTAGGGTGGCCGGAGAACTCAGCAGAGCCCGAGATTTCCAGCGGCCGTATCAACGATGGTCTTACCAATCATCAACGAAGCCGTCGCGGCTGGGGAAGGCACGTTCAGAACGTGCAGCACTTTTCCGGAGGGCACGAACTGGAAGTCGTCGACCAGCGCTCCGTCAGGCCTGAGGGCTTGCGCACGCACGCCCGAACCGCCGGGAACCAGAGAATCTTCAGTGATTGCTGGCAGCAAACGCTGTAAGGCCCGTACGAAGGCTGGTTTTGAAAGCGAACGATGCCATTCGCCCATGCTAGTACGCCAATGTTTGCGAGCGAGGCGCCAGAACCCACCGTAGGTCAAGGATGAGGCGAGGTCCCGCACGTTGATATTGGTATGCCTGTATCCTTCACGTGCCAGCGCCAGGACCGCGTTTGGTCCGGCATCGACCTTGCCCGTGATGCGGCGCGTGAAGTGCACGCCCAGGAATGGGAAGCCAGGGTCGGGCACCGGATAAATCAGCGCTTTCACCAGCGGAGCGCGCTCGGCAGTCAGATCGTAGTATTCACCGCGAAATGGCACGATCATGATGCCGGGCTCGTCTCCGGCCATGCGGCTGATGCGATCGCTATGAAGGCCGGCACAATTGATGAGCGCTCCGGCGGAGAAAGCTCCCTTGGGAGTTTCTACGATGATCTCAGAGTCAGACCGCCGGATTCCGGTCGCTCCTGCCGACGTGAGCACCGTCCCGCCGTTTGCCATGATGAGCTCCGCGTATTTTTCGCAGACAACAGCGTAGTCTGTGATCCCCGTAGAGGGCACGACCAGAGCTCGAAGTCCGGATGCATTGGGCTCGATTTCGCGCAGTTCCTCGGGCCCGATCAGCCGAACGCCGGTGAGCCCATTGGCCTCCCCGCGTTTGCGCAGATCTTCAAGGCGCGGTAGTTCTTCTTGAGCAGTGGCAACGATTACCTTTCCGCAAACTTTGTGCGGCACGGCGTGCTCACGACAGAATTCGACCATCGCGGCGGCGCCCGACACGCAGAGCTTGGCCTTCAGCGATCCAGGCTTGTAATAAATGCCCGAATGAATGACGCCGCTGTTATGACCGCTCTGATGGCGGGCAACGCGATCTTCTTTCTCAAGAAGCAAAAGTCGGCGGCGCGGGAAGCGCCGCGAAATTTCGAGTCCGACGCCGAGACCGACAACGCCGCCACCGATGATGATCACGTCATAACGGGAGTCTGTCATTGCTGTATGCGGCTCAACGGTCACTGCCAAAATGGAGACCTATTAGTCTACGACTAGTGTCACAGTTGTGCTCTGCCCTGAGTCCGCCGCGGTGCCGGGAGAGGTACCGGTCACGGTGATCTTGTAAGTCGTAGGATTCGAACCGCCGCCACCGCCTCCTCCTCCACTCCCGCTGCTCACGCCCGCGCACGAAACCAGCGTCACGAGAAGCACAAAAACGGTGAGCACAAAAAGGACTCTCCAGCGTAGTCGCCACGCAGACTTTCGCGAAGTACCAAAGATTGTCACAAGTCCCGGCAAGACGAGCCAGATGGCCGGAGACATGGAACTTCGGGTACGTGCACGCGCAGCCGCTTTCGTCGATATGCTCATCACCACGTCAACGGCTGAGCTTCCGGGCGTCACCGGTGTGGACGGATTAAAGCTGCACTGCGCCCCCGCAGGCAGTCCGCTAGTGCACGCGAGCGTCACCGCTCCCGTGAATGAAGAGCCGACGGGCTGCACCGTCAGCGCATACGGGCCGGAGGTCTGGCCTGCAGTCACACTCTGCCTTGGCGTGGACGATGTCACGACAAAGTCTTGAGCCAGAGTAAGCACGATAGTCGCACTGTGGCTGGGCACTCCAGCTGCATCCTGAGTATTGACTTTGATGTTGTACACACCTGGACTGGCGTTCGCCGGAATGTTTACGGTGACCAGAACATTAATGGTCGCACCACTGGCGAGCGCGATCGGGTTCGCCCGACTCAGGCTACACATCGCCCCACTCAGCGCAGTCGCATCGCAGCTAGCATTGATGCTGCCACTGTAGGAAAACTCTGAAGTCAGCTTCAGAGTAGCCTGCGCCTGACCGCTCGCTGTGCCTGACAGGGAGCTCGTGCCAGAGATGGTGTAATCCCCCACATTGAATGGAACGGCCAGCGAATGTACGACGGCACCCGATGTCCCGGTCACAGTCAGAGAGTAAGAGCCTCCCGAAAAGCCCGTGCCGACAATGGTCAGAGTTGCCGTAGCAGGAAAGGAATTTACCGTTGTCGGACTGATGCTGCAACTTCCGAGTCCAGCCGTTGTTGTACAGCCGAGCGTCACCGTGCCGGCGTAGCCGTCTTGAGCCGAAATTGTGATCGTACCGGTCGCAGTCGTGCTTCCGGCGTTTACCTCCGGGAGCGGGTTCGGCTCGCTGAGAATGAAGTCGGGGTTCGAGGTCACCACCGCAGTGAAGGACGAGGTCAGCGGAGACGCCCCTGAAGTGGCAGCCTGCAGAGTCACGGAATAGCTTCCCGGCGTGGTACTGGCCGGAACATCGAGGGTCGCCGTCATGTTGACCGGAGAACTGAACGTTGGGTACACCGTATTGCCCGGACTGAGATCGCATGTTGCGCCCGGAACATTGGAACTACACGACACGCTGACAGCCTGGTTGAAGGATCCGGCGGCCGTGATCTGGAAGGCAACTGGAGCCGAAGTAGTACCGCGCGAGACCGTCACGCTTGCTGGGGAAGGTGAGGTCATTCCGAAATTGATCACGTGCAATGTCACCGGCAGCGTGTGCGTGACGTGATTTGTATCCGATCCGGCTGCCTTCAAGTTGAAGTTGTAATCTCCTGCGGCGCCGCCTACCGTCACGGTAAATGGAGTCTTGTTTCCAGGAGCAAATGACCCGGGAGATGGTGTGCACGTACTCGGCGGAGCGTTGGTGCCAGAAGAGCAGGTCAGAGTGACTGAACTGTTGTATCCATTCAGCGCCGTCGCGGTTCCATTGAACGCCGTCGTTTGCCCGGAAAATACCGTCAGAGGCGAATTCGTGACGGAGAGGCTAAAGTCGGGCGTAATGACAAGATTAAATTGCCAGATCCCTCTGCCATAGGTCGATGCCCGCAACAGTTGCTGTCCGCCGGAGTTAAAGATCCCGAGAGCAGTCACAGCGACATTGGGCAGGAACCCGGCCGGTCCACTCCCCGGGGCAGGACCGAGTTCCGTCCAGTTGGCCGCTGAGGTTGGGCTTGCGAAGACTCCGACATCCGTGGCAACGAATACCTGCGACATCGCCTGGTAGACGACAACTGCGTTCACCGGAGAATCGGGAAGATTGCCGGTGAAATCCATCCAGGACGCACCCGCGTTCGCGGTTTTCCAGACATGACCCGCTCCGCCGGTAAAACCCATCACCGTGACATAAGCGGTCTTGCCGCTCGCATCGGATGAATCCGTCGCGATGCCTGAAATCGGATATTGATTGGGGTTAATACTTCCCTGCGGACCATTTTCAGTTACGTCGGTGAACGAAGGTGGTCCAGAGGAAGCGCTGGTTGTGACCCAGACGCGTCCGCCAGCGGGATTGGACAGCGGACCTTCAATCGCTCCCAGACCGCTCGTTCCGACGTAGACAATGCTCGATCCGTTCATGTCCGGCAGACCGGCGCCCGCAATCGCCCGCACCTGATTGACTTCGCTGCCCGAGCAACTCCCCGTTCCTGCCGTGTCGAAGTTGGGACTCAGAGCGGTGTAGGCGCCACCGGTCCGCGGTCCGCGCCAGACGCGGCACGTGCCCACGAACATGGCAGATGTGGATGCCGGATCGAAGATGAACGGAAAGTAGAACCCGCCATCATCGCCATCCAGAGTGCTGCTGGTCACGACAAAATTGAATTCACTGTTGTTGCAGTTCACACCGTTGCTGCAGAGTTGAATTCCCAGCCCGCCCGGCGGCACATCGGGATTTGAGGCAAAGAAGTTGGAAGTAACAAATGGATCGATCAGGTTATATGCGCCGTCTCCTCCGAGCACGTTGGCCCAACTCGAATTCGTAGTGGCCGTGTTGGTGGCTGGTGAACCATTCCCCTGGGCACCGCCCAGCAGTACGTTCGAGTTACTCGGGTGCTGCGAGAAGCTGACGAGTTGCGTGATCGATCCGAGATTCTGATTGAGATCGTCAAATTGATTCGCGGCTGAGCACGCTCCGGAGCTAAGTCCGGAATATCCGTTCAGCGCGCGATAAATGCCGCCATCGTTCGCGAAATAGAGCAATTCGTTCCCTGCGTCACTCCCCGAGGTCGGCATTATCGCGGCCAATGCATGCTGGTCCGGATGCACATGCGCGGGCGCCGAAATAGGCACGCATCCGTAAACGTGTGTCAGGTTCATGAACGGAGCGGAGGTGCAAGTCGGATTCGTTGTCGTGATCGAGCACTTGTAGAGATTCACCGACCCGGCGTAGAGATCGGTGCTCATTCCGTTCGCGACTGCCAGCAACTCGAGGTTGTAGGCGCCCTGTTCGACTCCGCAGCCTTCGCTATCCCCGCAATTCGTAATGCCGGCGTCGGAGACTAAAGTCCACGATGCGCCGCCATTGGAGCTTTTCCAAATCCCTTGATCGAGCACAGTGCCGTTCGCAGATAGCGAAACGTACCATGCATATATTTCATTCCGCCCCGGCACTGAAGAGATTTCACCACGATAAATCGGGCAGGAGTAATTATTCGAAGTCGAGATTGGCGGACAAGCTGAGGTGCTCAGCGCACTATTTCCTGGCTGATTCGCCAACCGCGTCCAGTGCAAGCCGTCGGCGGACGAATAGAAGCCGTGATAGCGAATCGCGGCAAAGAACTGCGCGGCACCGTCGTCGTATACGACCGACGTTGCCGAGGTCGAATCGATCGCACCACCGGGGTCGGACAGGGCGTCGTAAATCCAAGTCTGACCGGCATCCTGAGACGTATAGAGTCCGCGCGTGGTCCCCGACGAGATCGCGCCATCAACCAGACCTTGGGACGAGGTAGCCATCGCTGCCACCACCGTGCTCGTCTGGTTTGCGGCCGTGCTGAACGCCATTCGCGTCCCGCCCAGTCCCGCAAACGAGAGAGTTCCATTGTTGGCGGTGCGAACTAAGCTCCATGTGGCGCCCCCATTCGTTGATCGTAAAATTCCCAGCCCAAAGTATGAATCTGACGAACTATTCGCCTCGCCGGTCGCAGCCAGAATCACCGACTTCGCGGGATCGTTATTTCCCGGCTGAATGGCAATCGCGCCGATCGAGAGCGTTGGCTGATCAACGCTGATCGGAGTCCAGATCACATTGTTGGAACTTGGGTCCGCAGCATTCGTCGACTTCCAGATTCCACCCTGCGCCGCGCCAACGTAGATCGTATTCCCGGTACTGTCGGCAGGATCAATGGCCACGGCCGTTGCCCGTCCGGCGACCTGGCGGTAATCCTGCGTTCCATTTCCGCTCGCGTCAGAGGCAAGAGGCACCGGGCCTAGCGCAATCCACGAACCCGAGGAGAAAGAGACCTGTCCCGTTACCTGCGAAAGAGCCGCCGCTCTCTTTGCTCGCAACTGCAGCTTGGCCTCATGCGCGCGCCGGCGTAACTCGGCCGATGGCAAGCCTCGCACGACGCGTCCACGATAAAACCAGTCGTTGCGTTGTCGAATGGAATCGGCGCCGCGGTTTGGAATCCGGGAATCGTGCTGTGCCGGGTCCTGTGCTTGCACCGCGCAAGCGAGCAGCAGCGCAACACCGAAAGCCTGAAGAAACAGTCTGATCTGAAGCGTGACTTTGTTCACCCGTAAGTATCAGGAGCGGGCGACAGTCAATCAACTGAAATGCGCTGAAAAAATGTTTCTTTGGACCACTTTGGGAATTTCGTCGACCGGCTCAGGTGGGTTATGCCGAAGCCTGCACGGCTACTCGGGCAGGGTTAGTGACTGGTACCAGGCTGGTGCGATGTTGCTCAAACGTCATTTGCGGATTCGCCGCAAAACACTCCGGATAAGACGCGAGTGCCTTCAGAAAGCTATGCATTTCAATAAGGACCAGGTCGTTCTCTGTAACGTGATTTTCAGTTTCTGAGTGCGACTGCTTTGTTTGCATTTCCTTATACCGATTCTGCTTTTGAGGGGAGCAACCGTGCGAACAGTTAGAACACAAAAGCCGGAAAATAGTTGTTGGGGGTTTGCCTAACTTTAGAGTTCTAACCGGTACTGGTAAATAGCACTTTCAGGCAAGGACTCTGAAAGGGAACAAACTATTTGCAATTCCCACCGCGCATGGTGATCGAGGTTGGAATGAACTCGGCCGTAAGTGCTTTTTCGGCAATGTGATCCGCTGCAAGCTTCCGGGCTTTGGCAACCGAAGCGCGGGGATCAAGAAAGATCAGCACAGAGGGACCCGCTCCGCTGAGTACCGCACCAAGAATGCCAGCTTTGCCCTTAAGTTTCTGCATAGCTGGCAGTAGCGGGCAGAGGGGAGCACGATACGGCTGGTGAATGCGGTCTTCAAGCGCTGCCGCCAGAAACTCTGGCCTGCCTTGGGTAAAGGCCGCCAGCAGCAGCATGGAATTCTGAATATTGATGACGGCATCTGCACGAGAATATTGCGCCGGCAGAACGCCGCGCGCTTGTTCTGTTGAGAGCGGCTTGTCCGGGATCGCCAGCAATAGCGGCCACTTCCCTTTTGGACGGATGCACGCCACCTGCGCCTCCGCCTCACTCGACATGCGAGCGACGGTGAGTCCACCCATCCAGCAGGCAGACGCGTTGTCCGGGTGATGCTCGCGGCGCGAAGCCTCGCCGACTATCTGTGCGTCGGTCCAGCGCAGCCGCCCGAAATGGTTCGCCAAGCCGATGCCCGCCAGCCGCGCTGCTGCCGAAGAGCCGCAGCCTTTGCCGATAGGAATGTCGTTGGTGATGTGCAGCTCCAGCGGAATTTGCTGGCGGCCGGTGGATTCAAGTACTTGTCGATAAGTCCCAACGATCAGGTGATTCTCGAGTTTCCCGCAGATCTCCTTGTCTCGACCTTTCGCGCGTATCGAGAATCGTTTCGCTGGCACGGCGCTAATCCGGATGTAGAAATCCATGGCCAGCGCACCCGCGTCGAACGCGGGCCCGAGGTTCGCTGAGGTTGCCGGTAGCTCGAGGTGAAACGTCGACTTGGATTTTGCACGCATGCGTCGTTCAGGAGCGCTCGGCCTGCTCCAAAGTGCGGAGAATGGCGTTAAGAGAGGCGTCGAGCACAATCGGTGGATGCCGCGAGGGATTCAACTCCGACTTGCTCGACGTATCATCAGCGAACATATCTCCGCGATGGAAGTCGATCGTGAAATCCGGATCCTTCAATAGATTGCCAGTGAGCACCAGAACGACGCTCTCGTCGGGCTTTACGAATCCTTGCTTCACAAGCTTTTTCAAACCAGCCAGCGTTACGGCTGATGCGGGCTCACACCCAATCCCTTCAGCGCCAATTTCGGCTTTTGCCTGGGCAATCTCAATTTCGCTGACCTGCTCGCAGGCGCCGCCAGTCGTTTCCAACACATGCGCCGCTTTCTTCCATGACGCCGGATTGCCGATGCGAATCGCAGTAGCACGCGTCTCCGCCGGAACGCTGATCAACAGTTTGCCTCCGGTTTCGCGCAAGGTGCGGACCAGGGCGTTTGCGCCTTCCGCCTGGATCACCGACAATTTCGGCAAGCTGGAAATCAAACCGAGCTGGCGCATCTCGAGCAGCGCCTTCCCGATCGCCGAACTGTTTCCTAAATTGCCACCCGGAACAATAATGTGATCCGGTGGAGTCCAGTCGAGTTGTTCCAGCAACTCGATGGCGAGCGTCTTCTGCCCTTCCAGCCGAAACGGATTGATCGAATTCAGCTGATAGACGGGGGCTTTCTTCACCAACTCCTGCAGCAGTTTCAGGCAACCGTCGAAGTCCGTACGCAGTTGGCATGTGACCGCGCCATAATCCAGAGACTGCGAGAGCTTGCTCCACGAAATCTTCCCTTCCGGCACCAGCACCAGGCTGCGCATGCCGCCACGCGCCGCGTAGGCCGCCATGGAAGCAGAAGTGTTGCCGGTGGATGCGCAAGCTACCCAGCGGAATCCAGCTTTCCGCGCGAAGGTCGCAGCAACTGTCATCCCCGTGTCTTTGAACGAGCCGGTGGGATTCATTCCTTGATGCTTGGCAACGAGTCGTGGAATGCCAGTGATCTGCGCGCACCTGGAAAGCTCGTACACCGGAGTATTGCCTTCGTGGAGCGTGACAGCCTGATTGAAATCATCGAGCGCTGGAAGCAGGTCGCGGAATCGCCACACGCCGCTGAGATCCACAGAATCGGGCGACAGCTTGCGCTCGCGCCAAGCCGTTTTCAGGCGCGCGGGATCCGGCCTCGATTGCTGCCAGTCCGGATAAGTGATTTCCAGCAGGTCGCCGCAGCCCGAGCAGCGAAAATCCTCGCCGGCGGCGTCGCTCATATGCCCGCAGCTGATGCAACGAAAGCAGAACTTCGCCTGGCGCACACCCGACGCAGAAAATGACATGAGTTCGATCTAGCTCTCTTTCCGCAGGTACTCGTCGGTCTTATTGATCCAGTCGGCGCGCGGCGGAGTGAAAACATCAAGATCCACCGTGTATTCCAGGGCCTCGGCCTTATGTGGCATGTTCGCCGGAATGCAGAGCACCTCTCCGGCATTCACCACGATCTCTTTGCCGTCGATATAGAACTTCAGCGCGCCTTCGACGATATACGTCAGCTGCTCGTTGTGATGGCTGTGCAGCGGCACAATGCATCCTTTTTTGAGGAGCACGCGTGCCAGCATGATTCCCTGCCCGACCACAAATTGCCGTTGCAGCAAAGGATTGAGGTCTTCGAGGGGAATCGTATGCCACGGGATGTACTGCAACGCCGCTTGCGGAGCAGTTGGTGAAGACGCGAGGTTCACTTTTCGGGCTTTCGGCTTCGGTCGCCCGGCGGCACGCTTCGTTTTCTTTTTCGATTTTGCCATGTTGTTCTCTGATCGTTCGCAGTCACCCTTGGAGCTTACGAAACACCTTCGAGGATGCGCACATCTCTTTTCGCTTCTCCCAGCACCTTGATCGCTTCCTTGTATTCAGGACTTTCGTATGCGGCGATCGCATCCTGCACACTGTTGAATTCGACGATGACCGAACGTTCGACGAGTCCTGCCTCATACGCCTTCACAGCCTTGCCGCGCGAGAGAAAACGTCCTCCATGCGCCTGCACGACCGGCGTTGCCAGCTTGGTGTAGTCGGTCAACACCGCTGGATTCTTTACGGAATGATAAAAGGTCACCCAATATCCTTTAGCCATGACTCGCTCCTGAAATCTAACTCTGACTTAGTGCACTCGACCGCCGTAGAGCTTCACGGCTGTATCGTGCAAATACGCGTGTGCCAGTTCCATGGCTCGCGTTTCGGTGATTTCGCCCTCGGAAATCATCTCGGCCAGAGCTGCGGCCAACGCCACGCGCGACGAGTAATTCCCCAGCCAGTAGCTCTCTTCCGCGCCCAACACCTGATTGTACGGGAAGCAGTCGGTACCAAAAGTGATTTTGTCGGGGAACGTCTCCAGCCACATCTTCAGGGTATCTTTGAACGCCGAAGGATACTGCGCCAGCTCTCCGAATGACGAATCGAGGTACACATTTTTCATCGCGGCTAGCCAGATTGCCTCTCGCTCCAGCGGATATCCGCCGTGAATCATCACGAACGTAGTTTGCGAATAGCGCGGATCGCGAATCACGCTCTCCAGATTCATGATGTTGCTCTGCGACAGGTTGAAATAGTCCCCGATGCCAACTGCCGTGTGAATGTGCACCGGCAGATGCAGGCGTCCACCTTCGGTTATCAGGTAGCGGAAGATGAAGTCCTGGAACGTGCGGTATTCCTTTTCACTCGGAATTCCACCGATGATGAAGCGCTGGTAAATGTCCTCCGCCTGTGCGGATGTTGGATCGCCGAAGGTTGTTGGCCGGAAATAGGCGACCTCGAATTTCATAGCGATTCCACCACGCTTCGAATTGTCTTCCAGAACGCGGTTGATGAAGTTCAGATAGTCGGCAAAGGATGTCGGGAGCTTGCTGACGTTCTCCTGCTGCATCCAGCGATGAAGCATCTTCTCCTGCAGCGGAATGAACACGCCCTCGTCGGGATTGCGCCCGGTCTCCCGCTCATTATTGAAAGGCCACATGAACGAATCGGCGAAAAAGACCCAGGGGAAGCGCTTCGCGTCGAGATAAGCGGGCATCATGGCGCGGTTCGCAACCGAACTCTCAATGTTGATCTTGTCGAGGATTGAATCGAAGTACGCTGTACCCGTGAGCTGCTTCTTCAAATCGGTCTTTTTATCGAGCAGCCACTTTGCGTGCTCGGGTGAGAGGTCGCTGTAGGGATATCCGAATAGCGCCTTCGCAGCAACCGCAAGTTCCGGGTTGTCGTCCCGCGTGCGCAATGCCTCGCTGGCATTGGGTGGAGCGGCCATGGCGTCGACGTCGGGATCGTCAGCGTATCCGGGATGCGCATGATGATCGAATGCCTGTATCTTCTGGATCTGCGGCAACAGGCGCTGATAGATCTGCTGCACGTCTCCGCCCGGAAGCGGACGAGCCTGCGCTGCACACACTACATTCAATAAAAGGACGACTGAAATTCGAGTCGCGTTTCGCATAGGACCCCTCGACACAACGTCAGAACTGGGACTTCTCACCATCGATCAATCAACGAACGGCTGTTGTTTGCCACGCAGATGAAACCTTCTGAATTCGCTCAACCGCCTCTTTCAGTGTGGCTGTCGACGACGCGAAAGAGAAGCGGATGAAGGTCTTCCCGTCCGGCCCGAAGGCGGCGCCCGGAATCGCCGCGACGCCAGCGTCTTCGAGCAGGATGCGGCACAGTTCTTCTGCGCTGATGCCCGTTCCGGTGATATCGACCCATGCGTAGAATGCACCTTCTGGCGGCAGGATGCGAAAGCCGGGAACTTGATTCAAGTCGCTTGCGAACTGCTCGCGACGGCGGGCAAACTCAGCGACCATGCGTGGCGTGTTGCCCTCTCGATCCCGTAACGCGTCAATCGCCGCATACTGCGTGAACTCCGCCACGCAGGTGTAGGTATTGACCACCATCAGATTCAGCGCAGGAACGACTTCGGGCGGAGCGACCGTGTAGCCGAGTCTCCATCCCGTCATCGCGAAGCTCTTGGAGAATCCGTCGATGATCAGCGTGCGTTCTTTCATTCCCGGATAGCGCAGCATCGAGAGATATTCGCCGCCATAGATGATCCGGGCATAGATCTCGTCGGAAAGAACCCAGAGATCGTGCTTGACCGCCAGTTCGGCGAGTGCGCGCTGCACCTCGTCTGTGTAAACCGTTCCCGTGGGATTTCCGGGAGAATTCGTCAGCAGCATCCGCGTGCGCGGAGTGATTTTGCGGGCGACTTCGTCGGGATCGGGCTGCAACCTGTTCTTTGCCGACAGCGTGAACGGCACAGGAACGGCGCCGAGTCCGGCAGTGATCGATTCATAGCCGGGAAATCCGGGATCGGGATAGAGAACTTCGTCGCCTGGATTCAGCAAGGCCATCATTGACTGGAATAGTGCGATCTTGCATCCCGGAGCGATAACGACGTTTTCGGCCTGGACCTGTATGTTGCGCGTGCGCGCCAGATACGCCGCGATTTCCTGCCGGAGCGCGGGAACTCCGATCACATTGCAGTAACGGTCCTTGCCTTCGCGTAATGCCTCGGCAGCGGAGTCGATCACCGACTGTCCAGGATGGAAGTCAGGCTCGCCAAGCTCCAGATGGATGATGGAGCGGCCTTGCGCTTCTAATTCTTTAGCGTGCGCAAACACCGACAGCGCACCTTCGCCGCTCATGACTGATATTCGTGATGCTATGGATCGCATGAAGCTCCTGAGAGTCCCGAGTTACGAGTCCCGAGTCGCGAGTAAAACCAAAACTTTAGCCACTGATTTCCACGGATCCTCACGGGTACTTCACGAAAGAGAGCTCTCTCTTCCACTCTATCCGTGAGAATCCGTGTAAATCCGTGGCGCTCCTGGCTCGCAACTCGGGACTCGCGAGTCGGGACTAGAGTCCTTTGTACATTCCGCCATCGACGAGCACTGTCTGGCCCGTGATGTACGAGGCGCGCTCCGAGGCCAGCCAGACGATCGTCTCGGCCAACTCGCGCGGCTCGCCTAAACGCTTTAGCGGCGCTTCAGCAGCCCATGCATCGAAGAACTCCTGCTCCAGCTTTCCTGTCGAAGCGGCACGTGCCTTGGCTAATTCTTTCAAGCGGTCGGTTGCGGTAAATCCCGGGCCAACATTATTCACCAGGATTCCATCTTTGCCGAATTCGTTTGCCAGGCTCTTCACCAGTCCGACAACCGCCGTGCGTACTGCGTTCGACAGCACGAGATCTGTCACGGGCTGCTTCGTGGTGATCGAGGTAATGGCGATGATGCGTCCCCACTTCTTGCGCTGCATGTGCGGAATCACTTCACGCGCGAAGTAGACGTTGCTTAGGAAGTTGGCGGCGATTGCCTTCTGCCAGTCTTCGGTCGAGGTTGCCAGGAATCCTTTGGCGGGAGGCCCCCCAGCATTGGTCACGCAGATATCTACGCTGCCAAACTTCGCCACGACCGCGGCGACGAAGCGCGAGACCGCTGCGGCATCGGTGACGTCGAAAGCTTCCGTAAAGATATCAGCATTGTGCTGCCTGCGAATCTTTTCGGCAGCAGCGCTGAGGGCGTCCTTATTGCGGGCACACATAGCAACGCGGCATCCTTCGGCGGCGAAGGCTTCAGCCGTTGCCAGTCCGATGCCCTGACTGGACGCGGCGACTATGGCGACACGACCTTTGATCCCCAGATCCATATGCGTGAATTTGGGAATTATAAATGGTGTAAAAGCTTTCACCACAAAGGACACGAAGGCTCACGAAGGAATTCTCCTGTTTCCCTTGCGGGGGCTGCATTGCGGCTTTAGTCTTAGCGTGAGGAATTTATGAAACAACGGAACCGACGTCCGGAAACCGCTGCCGTGCGGGGCGCGGCTGATCTCGAGAAGAAAAATGCTCCGGTAACTCCGCCGATTTATCAGACTTCGACGTTTGAGGTCACTGATAACGAAGAGCAGATTCGGGTCACGACAACGGATCGCTATTACACGCGGTGGGGGAATCCGACCATCACTCTGGCCGAGGAGACGGTTGCGTCCCTTGAAGGAACTGACTCTGCACGCGTGTTTGCATCGGGAATGGGAGCGATCACGACCACGATACTCGCCCTGCTGAAGACGGGCGATCACATCGTCGCGCAACGAGATATTTATGGCGGTGTGACGAAGTTCTTTTCGGAATGGCTGCCGAAGCTGGGGATTGAGACCACATTCGTCGACACGAACGAATATGAGCAGCATGCGCGGGCGATCCGTCCGAACACGAAGTTGCTGTACCTGGAATCGCCGACGAATCCGTCGCTGCGGATTGTAGATATGAAGAAGACCGCGGCGCTGGCCAAGCAACACGGGCTGATCAGCATGATCGACAGCACGTTTGGAACGCCGATTAACCAGCGTCCAACGGAGTATGGCATTGATTTGGTGATGCATTCGGGGACGAAATATCTCAGTGGTCATGCAGACCTGACCTGCGGCGTCGTCAGCGGGCGACGCGACTTGATGCAGAAAATCGACGATAGCCGGAAGACGCTGGGGAACTGCATGGATCCGCACGCGGCGTGGCTGCTGATTCGCGGACTGAAGACGCTGGCGGTCCGAGTGGCTCGCCACAACGAGAATGCACTGCGCGTGGCGGAGTTTCTGGAGCAGCATGCGAAGGTGCGGGCAGTGCATTATCCGTTTTTGAAAAGTCATCCGCAGTACGCGACTGCGTGTGAGCAGATGTCCGGGGGAAGCGGCATGGTGACGTTTGAGGTCGAGGGTACGGGCGACGATGCGCGGCGCGTGAGCGAGGCGATGCGGATGTTCACGCTGGCGACGAGCCTTGGAGGAGTGGAGTCGCTTGTATCGATTCCGGTGCTGACGTCGCACGCGATGATCTCGGATGAGCAGCGCAGGAAAATGGGTGTGACGGAGCAGATGGTGCGGTTGTCGGTGGGAATCGAAGCGGTTGAAGATCTGATCGCCGACCTGGATCAGGCGCTGCACGCGGTCGGCTCGCATGAACAGGTTGCTGTCGGGTCACGTCGGTCTTCTTAACGCAAAACCCTTTTATCGCGAAGCTCGCAAAAGAGTGGCGAAGAGCGCTAAAAAAATCCTTCAACTCTGCATCCTCTCGGTTTTTCCCGAAATGGGAATGCGCCGGCTTGTCAGGGCACCCCTCCCCCTCCCCGGTCTATTAGAGTCATAGATTTAGCGGGAAATTGCGAAATAATCTATGGGGCTCAATCACTTACGGGCAAAATCTTGATTTCAGAGAACTTAGCTTCATCGTGAGCCCCGAGTCGTGAGTCCTGAGATCCAAATCGGGAATCGCGCTCCCGACTTCCATGGCGGCCATTGCCGCGGCTCGTGCCTCTCGGCGATGCCATGATGGGACTTCGGGGCTGTGGAAGGCAAGGTCAGATGTCACAACGCGCCTGTGGAAAATTCTTCCGGCTCTTCCGGACGGCCAAGACCTTTATCCGCTGAGATCGCTGAGACACGATGCAGAGAGGGCGGAGAAGTCTGCAAGGTGGAGACCGCGAGAACTCCTAACCGCAAAGATCGCGAAGAAGATCTACAGAGGCCGAACACCAAGAAACCTTTACCCCAAGTTCGCGAAGAAGGGCCTCGAAGGTCGCTAAGAAAGCCATGTCGGCCCGAATAACTCCGCGAGTACAATAAACGCAGACCCGCCTTTGCGGTACGGAGACGTGCCATGACCAAATCTCCCTTTCTGGCGATTCTCCTGCTGGGCTGCGCTGTTTCGACTGGCGCTCAGATGAAGGACGTTTACATTCCTGGGGTACCGCCCCCTCCCGCCTCCATGGACCCGAATGGGAGGACCGCTCCGGATAACCCAAAGCTGCAGCGGCACGTTGATCCTATGAAGCTGCAGCAGGATGCCGACGACCTAGCTCGAGCGGCTCAATCCATTCCCACCGATGTAGCGAACATCCGGCGCGGCACGATGCCTAAAGACACCATCCAGAAACTGAAAGAGATTGAGAAGCTGTCGAAGCGGTTGCGGGGTGAACTGAATCCGTAGAGCGGATCGCATTTTGGGGTCATTGGCCTCTGAGTGCTTCGAAGACGAATCAGAAACCTTTTGACCGCAGAGATCGCGAGGAAAAACCGCCAACGTCGCGAAGAGAACCATCCTATTAATTCTTACGCAAAAAGGCCCGGCCTCTTGCGAGGCCGGGCTTGTAATTTTAAGGCGAGGCTTCAGCTAGAAGAGGAACTTCAAGCTGAATTGCATGACGCGGGCCAAGTGAGCGGCGCTGATCTGGCCAAAGCTGGAGCCACCGGGCCCGATACAATCGCCCGCAGTTCCGCCGGCAGGCATCAGGCACGACATGCCAACTGTCTGACCTGAACCGGACGCAGAAGCGATGTAGAACTGGGGATGGTTGAAGACGTTGAATGCCTCGGCCCGGAACTCAAGCGCGGTGCTCTCCTTGATGGCAAAGTGCTTGAAAACTCCCATGTCGAAATTGAGGCGACTGGGATTGCGGGCGTCGGAACGTCCGGCATCTCCGAAAGTAAGACCTTGTGGAAGCGTAAACACGCCGGGGTTAAGGTCGAACTTTGCGTAGCTAGAGGACGAAACCTGGCTCGCCGGGGGAATCCCTGACATCGGATTGCCAAGACGATCTGGGAATGAACCTGTACCGGTGGCATTGCCGACGCCAGCGTTGTCGGCGTAGGTGGTCGTATTGGTGACGGTCAGAGGAATTCCGGTCGAGAAGGACTCAATTCCGGACCACTCCCAGCCACCGAGCAGCGAATGCGAAAGACCAGGTTTCTTGAAGAACGGGAGGTCGTACACCCAGCTGAAATTCAGCAAGTGGCGCTGGTCGAAATTAGAACTGGCACGGGTAAAGTTTGGATCGTAAGAATTGACAAAGGTGCCATCGTAGCGGTCGGACGAGTTGTCGATGGAGTGGCTATAGGTATAGGCGGCTGTCAAGTTCCAGGAGCCAACGGTTCGACGGCCTGAAACCTGCAGGGCGTTGTAGGTGGAATTCGCCTGATTCTCAAGACGGGTGATGGTGTGGAGACCCATAAACGGGCGATAGAGGTCAGCGTTGGCGCCGCAAGCCACGGCCAGATTGATGGCGGCCTGGCCGGTGATGGCCACTCCACTGGGGGTCGTCTTGGTTGTGCAGTCGTCATGGAGAGGGTTGCCGGCAGAATCAAATCCGCCGCCGATTGGCTCTCCGGGCTTGTATGGGTTCTGGCTGGGCGAAACCGGATAGAGCTGGTTCAGGTCGCGCTGAAGCCCGAGGTGAGTTCCCTTGCTGGCCACGTAGGACACGGTGACAACGGTATGGCTGGGCAGTTCGTGCTGCACATCCAGGTGCCATTGCTGCATGTAGGGCCAGATCGCACTGGTGGGAATCGAATAGAAGCTGAACGGGAAGCTTGGGGAGAGCGTGCCGGTCGAAGCTCCGATCGCGTTGTACCCCGGGATGTTGGTTTGAGTTGCACTCTGAAGCAAGGGCGAGGTCTGGCCTTCCATTCCTTCGGTGTCGGCTTCGTTTCCGTTGGCGTGCTCGTAGAACATGCCATAGCCACCGCGAACGGCGGTCTTTCCATTTCCGAACACGTCGTAGGCAAAGCCGACACGTGGAGCAGGATTAAAGAGATGACCCTTCAGACAACCGGCGTTGGGATTACCGGCGACGACTGCATTGAATCCTTCAAAGTTGTAGGTTCCACCTGGTCCGCCGCACTGCTCGAGACCGAGCAGCGGGTTGCCGACGCCAGGGATCAACGCGCCAGCACTGCCGGTAATGGCGCCAGTGGCGTCGAGTTTAGGAGCGGTGGCGGCATTTGCGGCGTAAACCGCAGGATCCCAGTTGTAAGCATGGTGGTAACGATCCCGATAGGTTCCGAACAGGCTAAGGCGGAGCCCCAGGTTAAGAGTGAGGCGATCAGTCACGCGCCAGTCATCCTGGAAATAGGGTTCGACGATTTTGTAACGGTTATAGAACTTCAGTTGATTGCTGCCCTGGGTGAAGTTGGCGATGTTGCCCATCAGGAAATCAGCAAAAGGATTGCCGGTACCGAGAGGCTTGCCGCCAATGAGGACGCTATTGGAGACTTTAGAGAAGGTCAGCGAGCCGTTGACTTGCACGCTGCTGAGTTCGTTCTTCTGGGCCGCCACGAAGTAGGCGCCGAATTGCAGGTTGTGACGCCCTACGATCTTGGTCATGTTGTCGCGATACGTGTACGTCGGATTGGAATTGTAGGGTCCCTCTGGCCAGATACCTTCCGGATCCTGACCGAACCCTCCCGAGTAGACGTTCGTGCCGGCGCCGATGTTAATGGCCGGAAGTTTGCCACCTGCCCCGTTGTTATAAAGGTAGCCTTGCGTGTAGCCGGATGGGAGCGCGAAATAGCCTTGCGACTTGAAGGAGATGTGATCGGTGGTGTAGCTGGCGACGAATTCGTTGAGCAGCGTGGGCGAAATCGTGCTGGTCAGCCGCGCGACCATGCTGATCCCAGGGCCGTTGAAGAAGGTCTGAGATGTCGGGAAGCTGGCGGTATCCCAGATCGAGCCGGGCTCGAGGGTTGTCCAGGAATCATGGATGTAGCGGAAGGTCAAACGCTCATGGTCGGTAACGTTGTGATCGACACGAAACAGTTCTTCGCGCCAGTTCGTCGGCAGCATGGTGTTTTCGTTGAATACAGATTGCGCAGGCACATCCTTGGTTCCCACAGGAATCAAGGGCAGGAGAGCCTGAGCTTGCGGCGTGACCGGGACCTTATTGCCGGGGAAAGGCAAGAGGGTCGCCGGGTTAATGGGGCAATCAGCCATGGAACTTGGCGACACATGGGTGTTCGGACATACATCGCTGAAATCGCCGGTGCGCTCGGCGCTATAGGGAACCTGAACGTTGAACGCATTCGGGACGCGATCGCGGTGCCACTCCTGCGACCAGAAGAAGAATGTTTTTTCCTTGCTCTGGTTATAGACGTGGGGTATGAACACGGGGCCGCCGACGGTGTAGCCGAAGTCGTTCTTCTTATAGGGAGGGACGACGCCGGTGCCGCCCGCCGCGGTGCTGTTGAAATAGTTCTGCGAGTTGAAGAAATCGTTGCGCACGAATTCATAGGCATCGCCGTGGAAAGCACGCGTGCCAGACTTGGTTTCAACTTCAACGGTACCCGATCCGTTGCGGCCGTATTGTGCGCCGTAGTTCGAGGTCAGCACCTTGAATTCTGAAATGGCATCGACGCTGGGATAGACGTTCAGCGTCCCGTTGCTGCCGTTATCCATGTTGTCGCCGCCATCGAGTTCCCAGTTGTTGTATTCGACGCGGCCGCCATTCATGGAAAAGCTGACGCTACCATTGATACCGACAGTTCCTTCATCCTGCCCCGTCTGGTTGCTTACGCCGGGCACCAAGGTTACGAGGCTGGTGAAATTGCGACCATTGAGTTCCAACTGGGTAATCTGTTTTCCGGTGACGACGCCGGCGAGCTCGGAGGATTGGGTTTCAACCTCGGCGACATTGGTTCCTTCGACGACGACTTCGGTGGAGGTGGTGCCGACTTCGAGAGTAACGTCGACGCGAGCCTTCTGGGCGACGTCGAGAACGACGCCCTTGGCTTGGAACTTTTTGAAGCCTGGAGCCGTGACCACGACATCGTATTTTCCAGGGGGCAACGAGGCCTGATTGTAGTCGCCGGTGGAATTGGTCGGCATCTGGCGATTGATGCCCTGATCGGGGTTGGTGATTTGAACGTTTGCGCCGGCAATCGCCGCTCCGGTGGAATCTTTCACCGTGCCGGTAATCGAACCGTTGGTCTGCGACCAGGCGGCTGCACTCAGCATGAGCACCAAAAAAACGCCTAACAGAACGCGAGAAGATTTCATCGCTAGATTCCCCCATGGCGCAGAACTAGGCTGCGCCGGATTGCTCGGCTTGATTCGCCCGGGCTTTGTGGCCCGGCTGGTTGGTTGAGACTGGCTTCCCGCACAGAGTTGAGACCCAGGACGGGCTATTAAAACGAGTGAATAGTGCGTTTGGAGTAGGTCCTCTGTCAAGAAAAATCGAGGTACATAACGGGAAAACAGCGGGTGTGTGGCCGGAAACGTTTCCGGGGTGAGTGCTCCAGCAACCCGATGGCGGACGGGTGCGGAGGCGAGACGCCTCCGCGACAGCCGGCGGGTCGCCGGCGCTACACTAAACTTCTGGTGGAGTCGCGCACGACCAGTTCCGGTGCAACTTTGCGGTGGCTGGCGGTGATATCTCGCTTTTCGAGCACGGCATTAATACCGTCGACGACGATGCCGACCGCGGAGGTGCCCATGGCTTCCATCGGCTGGCGAACGGTGGTAAGCGAAGGAGTGTAGATCGCCGCTGTAGAGACGTCGTCGAAGCCGATGACCGAACATTGTTCGGGCACGCGGATATTGGCCTTGTCAAGGGCGCGAATGGCTCCGAAGGCACTCATGTCATCGAACGCCACGAGCGCGGTGAAGGTGCGCTTCTGGCGGAGAAGGTCTTCCGTCAGTTTCAGGCCCATCTCAAAACTGGCGACCGGGTCGCGAGATTCGGGCATGTCGACGATCAGGCGATTGTCTAATTCGAGGCCGCATTGTTTGGCGCAACCGCGAATGCCTTTCCAGCGGGGCGAGCTGTCGGTGAGCGCCTTGGGACCACGCATGAAGGCGATCTTGCGATGTCCGAGGGAGTGCAGATGCTCGAGTGCAATGTGGCCGCCGACTTCGTTGTCGACAATGATGGAACTGATGGTGTCGTTTTTGAGCTCGCATCCGATCATGGCCGTGGGGATGCTGCTTTTTTCCAGATCGCCGAGAAGATTGATATCGAGGAAAACCCAGTTGGCGATGACGATGAGAGCTTCGATGCGGCGGTCGAGGAGCATCTCGAGGTAGCGCTCGAAGCGGCTGCCCTCGTTGTGGACATCGGTGAGGATGGGCAGATACGAAGCCTGGTACAGGGTGTTCTCGATGCCGCGCAGGATGGGCGTGCAAAATGGGTCGCCCATGTCGAATACCATGACGCCGACAGTGTGGCTGCGCTTGCTGCGAAGAGAGCGGGCGAACTGATTGGGGCGGTATCCGAGTTTCTGGGCGGCCCGTTCGATTTTCTTTTTTGTGGATGCAGGAATGTAGCGCGCGAGAGGAGCGCTGTTCAAGACGATGGAGACGGTAGTGGAGGAAAATCCGCTCTCCTTCGCGACATCACGAATGGTCACCATAGGAAGTAAAACCTAAAAGTACAGGTTTCAAAGTTTCAAGGTTTCAAAGTTTTCAAAACTACGCCCGGCTTGGTGACTCGGCTGGGTTCGGTGCCGCACTTCAGCGTTGCTTGAATTTGTAGCGAACGCTGGCGGACACTACAGCAGAGACTCATGCCAGTGTCAAGCGCACGGATCACGTTGAACATTTTCTCTGTCATTTTTCTTGCGGGGCTCCTTAGCGGAGCGATGTGGGGGCAGTCTGCGCAAAATGCGCCTCCGACGACGCATGGCGCAAGCGGTGTGGAGCCGGTGGCGAACGATCCAGCGACGGTTTTCGCTAAAGGTCAGGCGGCGTTGAACGGCGGGAAACTGGACGAAGCAGAGCGGGATTTCCGACAGGTTCTCGAACTGGACCCGCAGGCGGGTCCGGCATATGCCAATCTCGGCGTGGTGTATATGCGGCGGAAACAGTGGGGCAAGGCGCTCCAGGAACTGCGCAAGGCGGAAAAGATGATGCCGCAGGTTGTGGGGATACGGCTGAATATCGGGCTGGCGTATTTCCGGCAGAATGATTTTCTGAAAGCGATTCCTCCGCTGGAAGGGGTAGTAAGCGAGCAACCGCAGGCAGTACAGCCGCGGTATCTATTGGGTCTTTGCTATTTCTTCGATGACCGGTGGGCAGATGCGGTGAAGATGTTGGAACCGCTTTGGCCGCAGGAATCGGAGCAGTTTCCGTATCTGTATGTACTTTCGAATGCTGCGCACCGGGCAGGACTTAAGGAATTGGATGAGAGGGCGGCGGAACAACTCACGAAAGTGGGAAATGGCACAGCTCAGTACCATCTCTTTGTCGGGAAATACTATCTAAATCGTGAGGAATACGACTCGGCCATGACGGAGTTTGAGACAGCGGCGAAGCAGGATCCGAAGCTGGCTTTCGTGCACTTCAACTTGGGCCTGGCATACATGGGAAAACAGGAGTATGCGCAGGCGCGGCAGGAATTTTTGAAGGATGCGGCGATTGAACCGGATGTAGCGCTGAATTACGAGGAAATCGGAAATTCCTATTGGCTGACACAAGACGATGCGAGTGCGGAGAAGAATTATCGCGTGGCCCTGAAAAGGGATCCGCGGCTGGTGAATTCAATGCTGGGATTGGCGAAGATCTATCAACGGCAGCAGAAATATTCGGCGGCGCTGGCGGAAACGGATGCCGCTCTGAAGGTGGATCCGGAACGCACGGATGCGCATTATGTGCGCGCACAGGCGCTGCTACATCTGGGCCGGAAGGCGGAGGCAAAACAGGAAATGGTAAAGGCGGCCGGCAATACGGGAGAAAGTCCGAATAAACCGCTTCCCTCACCCGAGCTCGTGCAGGATCAGCAGTGATAAACTTGGCTCGCCGCAAGTTTCTTCCCAAAAAGCAACCCGCTACCGTCACTCAGTTCGACAGGAGGAGTAGGGATCATGATCGCTCATAACCCCCTCCACAGATCCGGACAAGCGGAGTTACCGCATCCGGCTCCCACCTTGGGTGAGGACGCCCAGGCGCACAAGAGGATAGGGATGACAAACACGAGCCGGCGGAAAC
>DASYZA010000269.1:0-10303 GCA_035946775.1 Candidatus Sulfotelmatobacter sp.
CGTCCTGATTGATCATGGGCAAACACGCCGTGCGCAGGGAAAACGGGCAGCAAAGCTGCCCGTTTTCGCCCGACTGACGAAATTGGGGAAGGCTGCGCTTCGTCATCGGGCAGCGCACGGATTGCATTTCTCGCTGCCTACCGTGGGAAGCTGACAGATGACAAAGCCGAAACAGGGCAGAGCCGAATCAGGCGACTCTCACGACCTTGAAAACGAAAGAATTCCCACTGACGATGAAGGATATTCGGGCTTGTGCTCACCGTCTGTGACAGAAGTCACGGCCTCGTGTAACTGCACTCACATTCGCGTCCTTCTCCGCACACAACTGCCACATCTCATTCCTTAACAATTCTGACCGATACCAACCTGAGAGAACTCCCTTGGGATGGGTTGATGTGCCTTCCTGGGCCCCTGTGACTTTGTCATTGCCCGCTGCTACCCAGCTTCGTAACTTTAAGGATTTTGTGGAATGCGGGCAGTACAGGGTAAAGAAAAAATACTATTGCGACGGCCGTTGCGCAGAGATAGCTTTGCGACTTTTTTACTGAGGGTGGCGCATGCCATCTGTTGAGAATTCCGCTGTTAACTTTTCAGGCTGGCTGGTCAGCCACGCTGTCACGTGCGGCGGCAGGCATTCTCCTGTTCGAACTTGTTTCGGGTCTGGCCATCACGTTTGGTCCCTTTCATCCTTTGACGGAATGGAGCCTTCTGTTCCACACCCTCGCCGGAGTAATCGCGCTCGCGCCGTTGGCATGGTATTGTGCGCGGCATTGGAGAAATTACGCCGGCCAGGCGCTGTCGGACGCGTTGCTGCTGGGATATGTCGGAGCCGGCGGGCTGGCCATCTGTCTCATCTCCGGATTGCTGATAGCTCTTCAAGCACTGCGGGGTGGGAAAACCTGTCCGGCGCTGCGTTATGCACACCTGATCTCAACCTTGTTGGCAGTGGCCGCCACGGTCCCTCACTTCTTGATTAGCTGATGGCGACGCCGAAAAACGGAGGCCGCCCAAGGTGCCGCAGGATGGTTCGTCGCTGGCGGGGTTGCGACTGTTGCCGGAATCTGCCTTGTTGCAGCGCTCGCCTTTGCATATTCCGGAACAAAATATCGCAACCAGTTTCCTTCCGACTACAGCTATGCCTTTGGCAAGGACGGGCCCTTTGCGCCCAGCCTGGCGCACACTGCCACGAACGGCGCGTTCGCTCGCGGGTTCGGAGACTTGTGGCGCAAGTGGACGCCATACGGAGATCTACGACGAATGGAAAACCAGCGCCCACCGCCCTGCCGCCATGGACCCCGTCTTCCAGAGTATCCAGAACGTGATGGCCAAGCAGAACGGTCCGGAATCCACGCGGTACTGTGGCGGATGTCACGATCCAATCTCGCAGTTTTCAGGGACGAAGAACATCTTTGTAGAAAAGCTCACGGGAGCGCAAGGGCTACAACGAGGGCATTTCCTTCATGGCTTGCCACTCCATTCAGAAGACGGACATCCAGGGCAATGCGAACTACACCATGTTGCAGCCCACTGAATATCTCTGGCAATGGAGCCCGGACCACACGCTGGGAGCATCGGAACGCGCATACTCACCGCGGACGATCAGACGAGGCTCACGCAGGTTGATGTTTCGGATCCATTGCCTTTCGTCTCAGGAAGAAGCGCAGAGGAGCGACATGCCATGAGCTGATTGTGTGCAAATCCCAGTCGCTTCCAAAAGATAAGGAAGATTAATGGCTGAGCGCGAGAGAATCCCGCCGAGACATTCTTGCGCCCTCCTCTTGAGCGAAACCAGAATGCCTGTGGCATTTGATGCCTGAATTTCTGGCTAATCCGTCATGCTCTGTTGCATGATGGCAATCCGCTCACTTCAGACGGGAATCAAAGGCTTCTTGATCCGGTAGCGGTTTTCGAGCCAGGCATGCAGAAGCTGGAGATCGAACGGCGCGACATGCACGAATTCGCAACCAGCCGCTCCATAGGGTCTGGTCCAAAGCACACGCGCCTGAATGAAAATCTCATTCTGTAGTTCAGGCAATCGGATCGCGAAGGATAAGGTCCCACCGACTCGCACTGTTTCTACACTTGTCAATCCGATCCCACCTCGTCCGACATTGGTGACAGTGATGTTGAACCTTCGATGGCCTTCGTCGGTCGCAACGACCTGTCTCATTACGGCAAATCGCGTATGCTTCCGGTAGTCCCGCACCATTTTGGAGTATGCAGCCTTTAGGGAGGCCAATCCAGATTCCTGCGTCACGGGCTTTCGCAGCACCACATGGACACCAGGCACAACACAATCGGCATCAGCGACAGCTAGTACCGTTGGCTTCTGGCGGGCGAGAGCTCCGATAGTTCCTAAGAACTCGGACGAATCACTTGCCTCCAGATCAACTACGATGAGGTCCGTGCCGCCCCCTGCCAACTCAGAGACTGCTTTCGAAGCATTTGAACAGATCTTTGTAGTGATCGAAAAATCCTGAAGTATTCCATTCATGACGCGGAATACCGCGGGGTCATGCGTAACCAACAAGCATTCAAATGCCATTTCCGGAGTCATGCATTGTCCTTCCTGGGCAGCTAGTCACCGTGAGAGTACGCCGAACCCGTGCTACGACTGGAGATATTCGTAAAGCACGAATGATGCCATGCGACAGCAAGGGAACGATTCGAAAGGGCATTCACCTTTGTGTATGTGAATTCACGCCTCCAACCCGTATTAAATCGAAACAAATCCGGACCAAAGATCCGGTGGAGCGGCATCCAAGAAAGAGCTCGCGACGGGAAATCGAGGAGTTCTGTGCCCCCCAGTTATCCAATTACCTGTCCGTTCATTGGACGGATGTCTCTTGTTCAGACATCGCGGGGGAATGTCCGTCTTGCCCAAACAACTTCAACCGCTCTATTTGCGAAGAGTTTTAAAAATAACGAGGTGGCCCCTGAATTGCACATCTTAAGCTGGGCAACTATCTATGACGTCGATACTTCTTGTAGAAGACAGCAAATTCTTGCGGCTGGCGAGCGAAAGAGCCTTGATAAAGGCTGGGTACAGTGTCGTCAGCACCGACGATGGCGAGCATGCTTTGCGCGTAGCGCAGGAGCGTATCCCCGACCTGATCCTCCTGGACATGCTGCTACCCAAGTTGGGAGGCTCTGAAGTTCTCCGTGCACTGAAGAAGGATCCGGCGACCGCGCAGATACCGGTTGTGGTGCTGAGCAGCTTACCTCAGAAGAATGAGGCAAAACTAAAGAAGGATGGAGCGGCGGCATATTTTGAAAAAGCAAAGTTGCACCTGGACAGCAGCTCTCAATCGCTCCTGGATCTGGTCAAAGCAATGTTGGCCACCTAACAAGGACTCTGCACTCCCATGCTCAGCGCCAAACTAAGTGCGGAACGCAACGTGCTGGCTTCGATCGAAACCGCCCTATCTACTCCCCGGAGAGCGGATGTCGTCCTCTACGAGGCAGAACTCACGATCCTGGTCGTCGACGATTCCCCAATCTATCGCAAACTGGTCGAACAGTCGCTCTCGAACCAACGCTATCGCCTGTTATTTGCAAGGAATGGCGGTGAAGCTTTGGATGCCTTCGCCCAGCAACATCCAGAACTCGTAATCACCGACTGGTCCATGCCCGATCTGAGCGGGCTCGAACTCTGCCGCCGTATCCGTCAAGATTTTCGAGAACATTATGCCTATCTCATCCTGGTGACCAGCAACTCCAACAAAGAGCAGGTGATCGAAGGATTGTCGGCCGGCGCTGACGATTATGTGACCAAGCCATTCCATCCTGGCGAACTTGTAGCTCGGGTAGGCGTTGGCTCCAGGATGATTCAGCTTCATCGGGAAATTGAGACCAAGAATCGTCAACTTGAACAGCTCGCTTTGACGGACCCATTGACGGGTCTACCCAACCGCCGGGCGATCGATCTTTGGGTCGACAATCAACTTAGCTCCGCTGCGAGGCACGAATTTCCTGTTTGGGTTGTGATCGCCGATCTCGATCATTTCAAGAAAGTGAACGACACTTATGGGCACGATGCTGGCGATAACGTGCTCAAAGCGTTTTCGGCGCTGCTGAAGGCGAACACCCGCCGATCCAATATTTGTGGGCGGCTCGGGGGAGAGGAATTCTTGCTGATTCTGTCGCATACAAACAGAGAGCAGACCCAAATCGCGTTGGAGCGCATTCGAAATCGGCTCGCCGCCGAGAAATTCCGATTGACGAATGAAACTTTCTCTGTAACCGCCAGTTTCGGAGTCGCCGGATTCAGTGGAGCCCAGGCTGTCGAATTTGCAGATCTTCTCGCCCATGCCGATGCAGCTTTATACAGCGCCAAGGCCAACGGGAGAAATCGAGTCGAATTTTCCGGTGTAGCTAGCTCACCGGCGAACTCACGAAAGTAGATTTAAAGACCCAACGGTTCTTGCGAAGTCAGATCTGTCCCGTTTCTCGGGGTGAGGAACAGCAGTGCCGACACAGAAGCCGGCTGGACTCTCGAGGGGAAAAAACAAATCATATGACGTTCTCACAGGCATAGCGTGCAGCGGCCGATATTTACGGAGCCCAAAAACTGGGAAACGTCGGTGACCGTAACGGCTGGCAGCAAAACCACGGTTAACTTCACGATTCCAAAATAGACGCACGTCTGGGGGACTGTACTTCAGATGAACGTTGTGCCCATTTCGGCGCGATCGACAGTTGCCGATCGGTGGAGGGTCCGATATTCAATCCCAACGAACGAATCCGCTCGGTTAAATAGCCTTGGTTGGTGGTGTGAGAGTTTATCGCGCTAGGTCCGTAGCTTCTGGATGAGAGCTCGGGCCAGTGGAGCCGAAGGGATTGAGAGCCGCTCGAAGGAGTATTCTCCAGTACTTTCCCACCGTATTACGTCCTTGTCAGCAATATAGGTCAGCACCAAATTCTTGGTTCGGGAAGTCAGGGTCAACACTGCCTCGGAATCGGGATCACGAGAAACAACAATGACTTCGCCAGATGAGGCGAAAACGGATTCAGCTTCCCGCTCTAGTTCTAACCGAAATCTATTCCAAATGTCGGTCATCGGGCCATTGTTTGCGCAAGTTGTCCTTCTACCAATAGGCCGCGAGCATGATCACGCCGGATATTGTCGCATGATTTCGGGAGTGACGGCTGGCAGCTATCATCACGCCATAAACCGCTGGCGGAAGGCAAGACCACAAAGATCGAGAGTTTTCAGACAGCTACTCGAGATCTTCGATCTATGTATGAAGGGCATATCCGACTGGCGGACCACGTCGTCTTTCTCTTGGCTGCCCGCCCAGCCTCAAGTAGCCGCAGTTGTCGCACATCTTGCATGAAGGAAAATTTAGAACGTACGCGTGAGTCTCAAGACAGCCCTAGGGTTTTTAGCGAAGCGCGAGCGGTGCCGCCACCGATATTCGGTTTGATGACCAATTCGAGGACGGTAACGTTTGAGAGATCGACTTTGTAGTCTTCGGTCTCGCGTATCGATTCAGGTGGACTGAAATTCCATTGCTGGCGCACTATCTCTTTCAGTGAGCTTCCACCATCCGGAGACCAGCGCAAGACGAACTCTTGGGTCCGCTCGGCTTCGGTTTCTTCAAAAACAAAAGATATGCACCTCAGCCTTTGCGGCTGATCAAAGACCAGGCGAATCGTCTGACTCCCCGGAACTGCCGCGCGCCAGCCTCGCGAATCTCCCGAGACGAAGGCTGCTTCGACCGGAAAGTCCTTGTCTTCCCACGTGACTTCCACTATGGCCGCACGCTCTATGTCTAGCCACCCTGGTCCGTGGGTCCGGATACTCTCTGAAGTCGGCTTGATGAGGTGTTTTCGCATACCATCAGTCTACTCGCTCTTTAGGAGCCTCATTTTCCGTCAGACGTCGACCGCGTTACGCGGCGCGGCCTGATTCCTTTGACCTCAGCGGATGCCGATACTGGAATCACTGCGCGGATCAAGGTGCCATTTGGGTCAGATTCGACTTCCAGACGTCCTCCCAATTCGCGCAATCGCTCTCGCATGCCAGCGAGTCCGATCCCGGCTCCTCCCCCGGTTCGGCTGAACTGGCGCAGGAGTTCGGGATCGATCCCCTTGCCGTAGTCCTTCACCTCAAGCTTCGCTTCTCCTGCATTGATGGCGAACCGAACGTCTACCGAAGAACTGTGGGCATGCCGGTGGACATTACTAAGACTGGCCTGGAGTATGCGAAACAACGGAAGCTCGACTGACCGTGACAAGCGCTGAGAATCGGGCGACAACTCAATTGTCGCCTTGATGCCGCTCCGTTCCGAAAAAGCTTCGACGTACCACTTGGCAGCCGCTTGGAACCCGAGTTCATCGATCAGGGGCGGATGCAACAAATGAGAAATAGTACGGGTCTCACTCATGCACTTGTCCAACGATTCCGACAGTTGGGACAGCATTTCCGCCTGTTTATCGGGTGACTCTATTTGCCGGAGCCGATCTACACTCATCTTGATACCCGCCAGATGCTGCCCGACGCTGTCATGCAACTCTCGCGAAATACTGCGGTGTTCCTCGTCTTGTACAGTAAGAAGCCTGAGAGAAAGGTGCCTCACTGACGCAGTGCGCTGTTCCACCATTGATTCCAGGCGATCATGTGTTTGTTGCAGGGCCTTTTCGGCGGCTTTCTTTTCAGTGATGTCCCGCGCTACTTTCGATGCCCCAACGACCTGACCCGAGCTGTTTTTCAAGGGCGAGATCGTGAGCGAAACGTCTACCATCGTGCCGTCTTTGCGCTTGCGAACGGTTTCGAAATGTTCAATCCGCTCACCACGTCCGAGACGCTCGAGAATTGTTGCCTCCTCCGGCAGGCGGTCGGGTGGAATGATGAGTGTGATGTTCTTGCCGATCGCTTCTTCGGCGGTGTAGCCAAGTAGCCGCTCTGCGGCTTTATTCCAGGTAGTGACGGTGCCATCGAGAGTCTTGCTGATCATCGCATCGTCGGAAGATTCAACGATGGCCGCCAGACGGGCCCGCACCGCCTCCGCCTGTTTGCGGTCGGAGATGTCCACAAAGCAATTGATCGCTCCGAGGATTTCTCCTTTTTCGTCCTTCAACGGACGAATATTGACGATCACCGTTACTCGGGAGCCGTCGGGACGCTCAATCTGCACCTCCGCATCGCGAGCCTCCGGGATTTTACCGGACAGCACATCTGCCATAGGACATTCGCCGTGCGGCAGAAATTCGCCGTCAGGTCGATGCATTTTAAAGGAGCCGCACCAGCGCTCGTTTGAATCTCCCGTTTCCGGCTTACGGCCCCATAGCTCCACCGCGCGACGGTTGAAATCTCGGATTACACCGGAAGCGTCACAGGAATAGACCCCGACGGGACCAAGGTCAAAGAGGGTGCGATAACGCCCTTCGCTCTCACGCAACGCGCCGTCCGCCTGTGCACGGTTGGTGACGTCTTCGATGGCGAGGAGCATCGTCGGCTCGTCATTGTGGCCGTCTTCGATTTTCCGCGCGTTCAGAAGCATCGTTTTTCTTCCCAACATCGGGAAATCGTGCTCGACTTCGAAATCAACTACCGGAACATCTTTGGAGAGGACTTCTTCGAGCATCCCTCGCAGCTTCGATATGTTCCACTGATCATTTTGCAGGCGATAGAAGAGTTCTCCCTCTGTGGTTTCATTTCCCACCTTAAAGCTTTTTGTGAAGGCAGGATTGACATACAAAACGGTCAAGTCCTGCTTGAGGACCACAAGGGGTTCACGGACAGTTGCTAGAGTTTCTTCCATGAAAATCTTGGACTTCTTAACGCGTTCACTCGCTTGTTTCGCCTCATCGATATCCGACAACACGACGACAGCGCCGTCGATCTTATCGTCCGTCGTTCGATACGGCCGAATTTGCAGGGAATACCAGCGCCCGTGCTCATCCTGTACTTCCAATTCTTTCGGAGCGAGCGTTTCGATTACAGCGCCGATGAGTTCGTCAACATTCGGCACATTGACATCCCAGCGAATATCCGTAATCGGACGACCTACGTCGGAGGGAACTATTTTGAGGACCTTTGCCGACGCGGCGGTCAGCCGTCGGATGCGCAGACCACGGTCCACCATTACAACGGGCAGGCTTGTGCTGGTCAGCAAGTTGTTGAGGTCGCTGTTGGCCCGATCCAGCTCGATGTTTCGGTTATGCAGTTCGTCATTGACGGTATTGAGTTCTTCGTTCGCCGACTGGAGCTCCTCTTTCGACGTCTCCAATTCCTCGTTCGTGCTTTGCAGTTCTTCATTCGCCGAAAGGATCTCTTCATTCGCCGATTGGTATTCCTCGTCGCTCGCTTCCTTGGACTCGACGAGAGATCGAAGGTGGTCCTCTGCCTCGGCGAGCTTACGCCGCAACTGCGTGACTTCCTTTCTCGTGGTCTGGCCAGCCCCGACAATCTTGCCGACGACCTTTCCCTGAGCGGGTGCGATTGGCAGGGACCGTTCGAACAGGATCAGATATCGACGATTCTCGGTCGATGATCCCAGCGGCTCAACCGAAATGCTTACCGACTTCGGCTGCCCGTTGCGTCTGAACTCGACTGATCTGCGTTTTACCGGCGCCTGCCCCTTCTTCGCTTGGTTCACGGCAGCTCGCAGCTCCGCCACAAACTCTCTTTTCGCTATCTTCAAAAGATGTAGGGTCGCCCTGCCCGGAGCCGGTTCGACGTACGGCCCGATGGCGCCCCGGAATTGCAGAATTTCCATGTTTTCGTTGATGACGACTCCCGGCGGGGCGTATGACTTCAAGACGACACGGTCGGCTTCATGTTGGCGGTCCGAATCAAGAGTGGTCTCGGTGGGCTCCGTGAGCCGATCAGCAACTCCTGCCTCGCGAGGATACCGGTTCGCGGAGAAATCATAATGAAGCCTGCTCGCAACCGACTTCTTCACAAATATCTTGTGCTTCTTATCGATGGGAGCAAAAAACTCCGGGAACCCAGCGACACTCTCGGCATTCCCGAGGAAAAGAAACCCCGACGGGCGAAGAGCATAGTGCAAAATAGGCACAACTTTTCTTTGCAGCTCCGGCCCCAGATAGATCAGAAGGTTGCGGCAAGCCACCAGGTTCATGTGAGAAAACGGCGGGTCCTCTGCCAAATTCTGCTTCGCGAAGACGCACAGGTCCCGAACGGCTTTGCTGACCCGGTACCCTTCATCCACCTTCGAGAAGAAACGGCGTAATCGCTCTGCGGAAACTTCCTGTGCGATGCGTTCCTGGTAGACTCCAGCACGAGCCTTTTCAATTCCTCGCTCATTTGCATCGGTACCAAAAAGCTGAATCTGATAGCTGGACATCTTGTCGCCGAGAAATTCCAGAAGGATCATCGCCAGGGAATATGTCTCCTCCCCGGTGGAGCAGCCGGGAGCCCAGATCCGTATGCTGTCCTTGCTGGACTTGTCTTTGAGAATGGCCGGGAGCACCTTGCTCTTCAGGCTTTCGAACGCTTCCAGATCGCGGAAAAAGCTGGTCACCGGGATCAGTAGGTCCTGACATAGTTCCTCGGTTTCCTTCGGATGTTTTTCCAGGAACTTCGCATATTCGTTGATATGGTCGATTTTGTGGATGGCCATCCGGCGAAGCGTACGTCTCTGCACCGTGCCTGATTTATACAGCGAGAAGTTGATGCCCCCGGCGTTTCTCAGCAGCGTGAAAATGCGATCAAAATTCTCATCTCGACTCTTCGGCTTCGCGACGCGTTCGTCAGTATGGGCTTCGGAACCATTCAGATAAGGATGCCCGCTGATCCGTGCCAGCTCACGGGCGATCTTGTCAGGCGGTAAAGTAAAATCAACGCAGCCCGATGCGACGGCGCTGTGGGGCATGCCTGGATACTTCGCGGATTTCTCGTCCTGGGCGAATGTAATCCCGCCCTCAGCCTTGATCGCGGCCAAACCGCGAGTTCCGTCGGAAGCCGTTCCTGATAGCACCACTCCAATCGATCGGCTATTCCCCTCTTCAGCCAATGACCGCATGAAGAAGTCAATCGGTGTGTGCAGTCCCGGTGTTGCGTCGCGCGGCGTGAGTTGCAGACGATTCCGTTTGATCCCCATGTTCACATTGGGGGGTATGACGTAGACCTGATTGGGTTTGACGCTTGCTCCATCCGCCGCCTCCAGCACCGGCATATTGGCGTTCTTGGCAAGCAACTCCGACAACATGCTGTGGTGCTTGGGGTCCAAATGTTGAATGAATACGAATGCCATCCCAGTGTTGTTCGGGATCGCGCGCAGGAACTGCGAGAATGCTTCTAATCCGCCAGCGGATGCGCCCACCGCGACGACAG